>DASWBA010000017.1:0-12552 GCA_036390825.1 Candidatus Dormiibacterota bacterium | reverse complement strand
AGCCGAACGCGAGAACCGGCACCGTGCTCACCTGGTTTGGCCGGATCGACAAGCGCTGGGCCAGTGCGCCATTGCGGTCGTACACGAGGACGGTCCACGTGTGCGAACCCGTCGGAAGGACGGCCTCGGAGTCGACATCGGCAAGGCTCTTGTAGACGCCCAGGGTAGCGCCGTTCCCGTCGTCGAGGACCTTGCTCTCGACCGCCGGCTGCCAAAGAACTGCGTCGATCTTTGCGTGGTTGCCGCCGTTGCCGGCATATTTCAGCGTCACCGTGTGCGCCCCGGCCGCTATCGGCTGTGGCACCGCCAGGCTATCGATCCAAAGGTAATCGGGGTTCGGCGAAACCCCTTGGGCGCCGGCCCCACCCTCGTTGTCCTGGCCGATCCGAACCCCATCAACGCTTACCGTGACACCCACCGAGTCGGGCCGCCCTAGCTGTTTGTCGAAGACCAGATAGACGAGGTAGCGTCCGTCGGCGGATGCGACAACCGGGATGCGATCGCTGCCGCTTGCCGCCAGATCCACGTACTGGTTGTTGCTCCAGAGCGCTTCGCCGGTCCAGGCGGACGCCGGCGTAACCACCAGGGCTGCGCCCTTAAGCCCGCCGGATTCAGCCTCGACCTTCTGATACGTGGTTTGCGAGAGGAGCCGGTGGTACTGAAGGTAGCCGCTGGCCACCGGGTCATTGACCACGTTCATCAGGGCGAGCAATCCCTCGATCGTGGATTCGGCTCCCGAGTTACGGTTGATGCCGCCGTCTCCGTTGAGGCCGTCGAAGACGACGCCAGTCGCCGGTTGGTACATCGCCACCCCAGCTCGATTGTCGCCAAAGAACCAGGTCGCGGCGATCCCCGCCCACCGGCGATAGGCATCGTTGCCGGTGGCGCGGCCCAGGAAGAGAAGACCATCGATGGTGGTCTCGGCACCGTAGGCGATCTGGGATAGATCGTCGGGCGCCGGAAGGAGGCCATTGATCGCGCCGAACGAGAGCTGCTGGTGCGTTTCGAAGGAATTGGCGTCGTGCTGTGCGGGCGAGAGCCACTCGCGATGTCCGAGCTGGGGTCCCGCGGTCGCAAGGGCCATCACCATGTGCGCGCCCCACGCGTGCCAGAGGCTCACCGATCCGGTAAAGGGCAGCAGCGCCTGCCAGGCCCAGTCCTGGGAGCTGCCGATCTGAAAGCCGGCGATACCATTCCCGAACGCCACCCCAAGCGTGCGGGCCTCAGCCTTGCCGCTCGCGGCATAGTAAGCGCCGAGCCCGAGCAGTGCCTCCGACGAGGCGTCGGCGCCGTCGGCGATGAACCACGCCGGCACCTGGTACCCATGCAGCGTGCGGTACTGGCCACTGTTGGGTGTGACCAGCTCCGCGTCGAGCTTGGCCAGTGCCAGGTCCATCCGACCAGCGATCGCATTGGCGAAGACAGGGTCAGCGGTGCGGAACGTCGCGTAGCCTTCGCCCAGCGACCAGATCGAGCGGGCCAGCCAGAAGGAGGCGCCGGAATCTGCGGGGTTCGGCGAATCAGGCGGCGTGGGCGTGAGATTGAGTGCACCGGAGGGCTGCATCCAAAGCACGAAGTTGCCGGCGTTCGGACCGCTCGTGGTCTGCATGTACATCACGAAACGCAGCGCACCACGCGCCAGTGTGAGGCTGTGCTGATCATGGTAGTAACGGTAGTGCGTCAAGTACGCGACAGCCGCTCGTGTCACGTCGTCGGTGTCGAACGCCCCCTGCCCGTAGGTGTTGGTCGCGGCATCGTAGTTCCCGCCGCCGGTGCGGGTGTAGGTCCCGTTGCTGGAGTTGAAGTTCGCGTAGACCCACCAGGTATCGATCGGGGTCCCGGGCTCGGTTGTGCTGTGTCCGGCAACAGGCGTGCCGGGATAGGGTACCGAGTCGTGCAGAGAGTCGAGGTGAGCCAGGTTTACCGTAGCCGGCGAAACGGGTGGGGCCGAGCCCTCCGCGCCTGCGGATATCCCGCCGAGCGCGCCGATCAGCACCACCGGAACCGCCACCAGCGCTTTGCGTAGACGCATGAACGTGCTCCTTTTAACCCTTCACACCCGAGCCGATCGAGGACTCGACGAACTGCCGCTGAAAGAACAGGAAGAGAACGACCACCGGTACCGCCAGCACAACGGCCCCCGCCAGAATCGTTCCGTAGGGGTTGGCGGCCCGCTGCGCCACGGTGGAGATGTAGTTGGCCAGGGCGACCGCCAGCGGTTCGAGCTCCAGTCTCTTGGTGATCAAGAATGGCCAGAGGAACTCGTTCCAGGGACCGATGAAGGTGATCAGCATCGCCGTCAGGATCGCCGGCCTGGTTAGCGGAGCTACGACCCGGACAAGGATCGCCAGCTCAGAGGCGCCATCGATGCGCGCCGCCTCGAACATCTCGCTTGGAAGTTGCAGGAAGAACTGGCGGAAGATGAACACCGCCGTCGGATTGATGGCGAAGGGCAGGATCATCCCTAGCAACGTGTCGCCAAGGCCGAAGTTCCGGGCGATCAGCACATACAGCGGGATCATGAGCAACTGAAACGGGAGCACCAGTAAAAGAATCAGGGTGTAGAAGAGTCCCTGCCGTCCCCGGAAATGAAGTTGAGCCAGTGCGTATCCGGCGAGCCCGCCAAACACCAGCGTTCCGAGCAGGACGCCACCCGTAAAGAGGCCCGAATTGAGAAGGGTCCTCGCGAGATTGATGGCGCTGTTGATGGCGACAAAGTTGTCAAGCGAGAGACTGGCTGGATTGGGGAAGGCGCCTGAGATGTTGGGGTTTGGATTCCGCTGCAAGGCGCTGACGACCATGTAGTAGAAGGGGAAGACGAAGACCAGCGCCCCAATCAAAAGCGCGATCAGCCTCACCCACGGGACGGACCCCTTTTTTCGATGCTCAGGTGGCCTTGCCGTTTCGACGGGGTCGGCTCGCGCCACCGCCATCTCGGTCGTCGCGGAAGCCATGGCTAGTCGCGCTCCAGGATGAAGCGGTTGATGCCGGAGATGATGAGCACGCCGATGGCAAGCAGCAGTCCGATCGCGGCCGCGTAACCCGGATGGTTCTGCTCAATGCCGAATCGATAGATCAAAAATACCGGCGAGACGGACTGGTTGTCGGGGCCTCCGCCGCCGGTCAGGAGGTAGGGCTCGGTGAAGAAGTTGGCCCCCGTGATGACGGCCGTGATGACGACCAGCAGGGTCGCCGGGCGGAGTCCCGGCACGGTCACCGCGAAAAAGCTCGCGACGGGACTGGCGCCGTCAACCTTTGACGCCTCGTAGAGCTCCTTCGGGATGGTCTGCAAGGCAGCGAGATAGAGAAGGACGTAGAAGCCCAGCCCCTTCCAGGTGACGTAGAGGGCGATGATCGGCATGGCCCACAGGCCGTTGATCAGGAAAGACGGGTTGGGGGCGAGCGGACCGAGGATCTTATCAACCAGGCCGAAGCCGCTGAACAGCCACAGCCAGATGCCCACCGCAGCGACGCTCGCAGTGATGTAGGGGATGTAGTAGGCGGCGCGGAAGAAGGTCCGAAGTGGGATGGCGGCGTTGAGCGCGGTGGCCAACACCATCGAGATGGCGACGGTCAGCGGGACGTTGATAACTAAAAAGATCACCACGTTGCGGATGGCGAGGTGGAACAGAGGGTCCTGCAGCACTCGGGCATAGTTCGCCAGCCCGACGAAGGGGCGGACAACCTCCGCCCCCGGTGCGGAAAAGAAGTAGTCGAAGAACGACATGTAGATCGCGTAAAAGAATGGGTAGGCGTAAATCCCGACCAGGAAGAGCACGAAGGGCGCGGCGAAGAGGTACCCGATCGGCTGCTCCCCGAGCAACCTCCTCAGCCGGGAACGCGAGGCCCGCGCCGGGGCTGCCGTGGCCATTGTTACGTCAGCCCCTTCGCGTTACGACTTCACGAGCGTCTTGATCTGGTCAGCCGCCCCTTTGAAGGCCTCATCGATGCTCTGGCTGCCGAAGATCACCGACTTCGAGTACGCGGACCGGAAGTCCTGCCACATTTCCACCGAGTTCGGAACGTTGGGGACTTCGACCGAGCGTGCGGCCTGGTCCGCGAACAACTTGTACTCGGGGTGGGCCGAGAAGTAGCTCGAGTAGGTCGACGGCAGGTCACTACGCATCGGCATCTGACCGGTCAGATCGAGCAACTTACCGTCACTGTCTTTGCTGACGGCGAACTTCAAGAAGTCCCACGCGGTGCCCTGGTTCTTGCAACTCGAGTACATGCCGATGGACTTCTCGTCGGAGAAGGTGTGGATGGCGCTCGCATCCATACCGTCCTTGGTTGGAACCGGAGCCACGCCCCACTTCACCTTGCCGCCATAGACGGCAATCGCCCATGGCCCCACGATCGCCATCGCGCTCTGGCCGGTGGCAAACGGATCGCCCTGCGCCGCCTCCTTGGGGGCGAGATTCTTTGTGTACATCTCCTTCCAGAAGTTGGCGACCGCCAGACCGTCAGCGTTGTTGAACTGCGGCACACCCTTCTCGACCAGCTGCTTGCCCTTGCTCTGAGCGATGAACAGCGGATAGAAGTCGAACCAGGGCTGGTAGAACTCTGAACTCGGCGCTGGCCAGATCGCGGCCTTGACGCCGCCCTTGCTCACCAGGGTCTGGGCGGTGCTTAGGAACTCGTCATAGGTCTTGAGCGCCGGGTTGGCCGGATCGAGGCCGGCCTTCGTGAAAATATCCTTGTTGTAGAAGATCATCACCGGGTTGCCCTTCCAGGGCATCTGGTAATAGGCGCCATCCGGAGACTTGTACTGGGCGGCGCGGTCACCCGTGCGCCCCTCGATAAAGGAGTTCCCATCGGAGAAGCTGCTGAGGTTGACGAGCCCGCCTTGCTTTTGGAACTGGGAAACGGCGGCGGGGGCCGTGTTGAAGATGAGGCACGGGGTCGTGCCAGCGGTGATGGCGGCGCCAATCACTTCCTCCGAGCTCTTGCCGGCCGGGATCTGCTCGGCGGTCACCTGCTCGCTCGCGTGGCTCTGGTTCCAGGCGGCGACAACGGCGTCACCCCACTTCACCTCTTCGGCGTTGTTGGAGTACCAGATCTTGATCGATCCCTTGGCGGTGCCCGTGGCGGCAAGGTTGCTGCCTCCGCAAGCGGCAAGGCCGAGGCTCAGCACGACGCCGGCGATGAGGACGCGATGGCGTGAGGTAAACATCAGTACCCTTCCTTTAGCGTGCCAGCCTCTAAGAGACGCACCGCTCCGTACGAGGCAGAGCTCGCTCAATTCGACACTAGCACTGTAGATGTGTTTCAGCTAACCCTTCGATCTCAGCGTTCGTTCAAATGAACCAGTCGACACCGCTTGTACCCGGTCGGCTGGGACTAGGCATGGTCGGCTGCGGTCGTTTTGGCGAGTTCTGTCTCAGCGCGTTTGCGACCATTCCGAGTCTGACGCTGATGGGTGTGACCGACCGGGATCAGCGTCGGGCGCAGGCAACCGCGCAGGCCTTTGGTGTCACGGCCTACTCGGATTATTTGGCTTTGCTCGCCGATCCGCGCGTCCATGTGGTAGCCATCAACACCCCACCGGCGCAGCACGCCCCGATGACGCTGGCGGCCGCCGCGGCGGGCAAACATATCTTTTGTGAGAAGCCCCTGGCGACAACAATCGACGACGCCACGGCTGTGCTTCGAGCCGTCCGCGATGCGCGCGTGCAGCTCGCGGTGGACTACGTCATGCGGTGGAACCCACTTTACGGCCTGCTACCCAAGCTCGCATCGCTTCCAACAGGGAACGGCCCACTACTTGGTCGGCTACGCCGCTTCGCACTGGAAAACTTCGCTGCAGACGAGGACCTCGCCCTCGATCATTGGTTCTGGGATGACGCCATAAGCGGTGGCATTTTCGTGGAACATGGCGTGCACTTCTTCGATGTCTGTGACTGGCTGATGGGTAGTCCTCCGCTGGCTGTCCAGGCGCTCCAGGTTCGGCGACCCGGCGGCGGCCCCATCGATACCGTGGCGGCGACCTGCACCCATGACGGCGGCCGGACGGCGAGCTACCTTCATGCCTTCACGCACCCGAACCGTGCCCAGTACCAAGCGATCACGCTCGATTGGGGATTTGCGCACGGCCGGCTCTCCGGATGGATCCCGATCGAGCTCGACTTGGACGTCTGGACTGACGACCATGGACTTGAGGCGCTCGAGGGGCTTGCGACCACAAGCGTGGAACTTCTCCAGGTGCCAGGCTATCGCCTATCAGGTAAAGAAAGCGTGGAGGTCTCCCGGGTCGAAACCTATGGAAACCGCAGACCGTGGCGTGCTCGCGGCGAGAGCCAGGATGTGAGCCACCGGGTGCGGGTTCGCGGGAGACTCGGAGGCGACTCGGCCAAACAGCAGGTTTATCAAGAGAGCGTTCGGGCGGGTATGGTTGACCTGGTTTCGGCCATCATCGAGGATCGGTCGCCCCTGGTTGCGGGGGTCGATGTCTGGCCCAGCCTTGCAACCGCCGTGGCGGCCCGAAAGGCTGCCGAGTTGGCTCAGCCTTTTGTGCCGGACAGGCTTCCCGCCGACCTCATATGATCCGGCTCGACGCGCGAGCATGCCGCGATCTCACGCGAGAGTGGCTGGTCACCAATGGTCTCGGTGGATACGCCAGCGGCACCGTTGCAGGGCCGAACACGCGCCGATACCACGGGCTCCTGATGGCGGCCCTTCGTCCGCCGGTGCAGCGCGTGCTTCTCCTCGCGGAGCTGAACGCGTCACTCATGTCTCCAGGCGGCGAACCCGAGCCGCTGACAACCCCGTCGGAGATGCGTCTCGACGGGATGCTGCCGGCATTTCGGTGGGGGATGGGAGGTCGCCTGATTGAGCGGCGGATCTGGATGGAGCAGAGCCGCAACCGCACGGTTATCAACTACCGTCTCTTGTCAGGTGCGCCCGCCGTCCTACGGCTGGAACCGCTCTTCGCTCATCGGTCGGCCGACCTTCATCGATCCCAGCGGGGAGCATCGGACATCCGTCGCATGGCTCGTGGCTGGCGCGTGTCCCTGGACGGAATGACGACGTACCTGGAGGCGCGACCGGTTTGGAACGCAAGCGATTCGCCGGCCTGGACTCATGTCGAACACCCGGCGGAAGGGGAGCGTGGGCTCGACGACGAAGAGGCCCTTTTCTCACCGGGGGTGTTGGAGCTCCCAATGAAGCCGGGCTCGCCGCTGACGATCATCGCGGGAACCGACCCGCTGACAGATGGTTGGACCACAGCCGATTCGCTCCGTAAGGCTCGCCGTTTCCTGCGAGAGGCCCTCGTTGCGCTCGGCGATAGAGGTCACGACGCTATGACCCGGCAGCTGGCGCTGGCGGCGTCGCAGTTTCGCGTTAGCCGCGCCTCGCGAGCCCCCACCCTACCCTCCCCCAAAGAGGGAGGGGAAGAAATGCAGCGGACCATCATTGCGGGTTACCCGTGGTTCGCGGATTGGGGACGCGACACGATGATCGCCCTGCGCGGCTTGACGCTGGCCGCGGGCTACCCCGACGAGGCGCGCCGCATCCTGGAAACCTTCATCAGCTTCCTCGACCAGGGGATGCTGCCGAACGCGCTACACGATCCTGGTGAGGCCACGGAGTTCAACACCATCGACGCGACGCTCTGGCTCTTCCAGGCGCTGCATCACTACCTCGAGACAACCGGCGATTGGGACTTCGTCAGGGCACAGCTCCCGGCTCTCGAAGAGGTCGTCCGCTGGCACGTCAACGGCACCCGGTTTGGCATCCACATGGATCCCGCGGACGGACTGGTAACGGCCAGCGCACGCGGCTACGGCCTGACCTGGATGGATGCGCGCGATAAAGACTGGGTCGTGACGCCGCGCCATGGCAAGCCGGTCGAGATCGCGGCCCTCTGGTACAACGCGCTGCGGCTGATGAGTGATTGGACCAGCCGGGCTAGCTCAGCCGTCGCGCGGTTCGCCATGATGGCGGAGCGCGCGCGGCGTTCGGCGCAGGCTCGCTACTGGTTCGAACCCGGCGGGTTCCTGTACGACGTCATCGATGGGCCGGAGGGGAGCGACGCGAGCCTGCGCCCGAACCAGCTGATGGCGCTGGGTCTCGCGTATCCCTTGATCGATGGCGCGCGAGCGCGGAGTTCGCTCGATCGCGTCACGGAAAAGCTCCTGACGCCGTTCGGGCTGCGAACCTTGAGCCCGGACGACCCGCGCTATCGACATCGCTTCGGCGGCGACCATCGAAGCCGCGATGCGGCGTATCAGATGGGCATCGTCTGGCCCTGGCTACTCGGACCCTATCTCGATGCCCACCTACGGATTCATGGCGACCCGACCGTGGTCGCTCGGGTGCTCGCGCCGTTCGAGGGCCACTTCCGAGAGGCCGGGATAGGCACGATCAGCGAAATCTTCGAGGCCGAGCCACCGTACCGACCGGCCGGGGCGATCGCACAGGCCTGGAGCGTCGGTGAGCTCCTCTGGCACGCGCGGCAATCTGCTAGACAGCCAGCCGAGTAAGCGTGACCGCGATCGAGCCCCAGGATGCCCAGATCTGAAGGCCTGTGCGACGACCAAATTCAAATAGTTTCATGCCCTTCGAATTGCTAACGGCCAGGGCGCTCGAGCGTTACGCTAGGCGCGACTAGGAGACGGCTTCCGTGTCTCGCGCGCCGACGCGCGCAGGCTCACCACGATCCTCTGTGTAGTCCCGGAGGACCTTCGACCGGCTCGGGTGCCGCAGCTTGCGCAACGCCGTCGCCTCGATTTGCCGGATCCGCTCACGGGTGAGCCCCATGCGGCGGCCGACTTCCTCGAGCGTGCGCGGCTCGTCGTCGACCAGTCCGAAGCGCAGCTGTACCACCCGGCGCTCGCGCGGGCGAAGCGTGGCGAGGATGTCCTCGACCTCGTTGCGGAACATCGCCTCCGAAGCGGCCTCGAGCGGTGCGATCGCCATCTTGTCCTCGACAAAATCGCCCAGGTGCGAATCCTCTTCCTCGCCGATCGGCGACTCGAGGGACACCGGCTGCTGCGAAATCTTCTTCAGCTCCTGGACCTTGTCGACCGTGATACCCATGCCATAAGCAAGCTCTTCCTCGGTCGGCTCGCGGCCGAGCTGCTCGAGGAGGGCGCGAGAGACACGCGCCAGCTGGTTCAGGGTGTCCACCATGTGCACCGGGATACGGATCGTCCGGGCCTGGTCGGCGATCGCACGGGTGATCGCCTGGCGAATCCACCAGGTCGCGTAGGTGCTGAATTTAAAACCTCTTTTGTAATCGAACTTCTCGACGGCGCGCATCAGCCCCAGGTTGCCTTCCTGGATCAGGTCGAGGAACGACAGTCCGCGGTTGAGGTATTTCTTGGCAACCGACACCACCAAACGGAGGTTCGCCTCGGTGAGGTGATGGCGCGCCTCCTCGGAGCCGGCCTCCATCTCTTTGGCGAGTTCGACCTCTTCCTTGGCGGTCAGCAGGTTGACCCGGCCGATCTCCTTGAGGTACATCCGGACGGGGTCGTCCAGGGCGACCGAGCTGACAACCTCGACCTCGGTGAGGGTTTCCTCCTCGTCGCTTTCCGGCTCGGCCTCGCCGTCGGCCGTGACCTGGATGCCCATCTCCTGGAAGACGGCAGCCACGCGGACGAAGCCATCGGCATTGCCCTCGATCGAGGGAAAGGCCTTCATGACGTCGTCGGGGGACAGGTAGCCTTGATCCTTCCCCTTCAGGATCAGCGCTTCCGCGCTCAATACCAGCGGATCGACTTGGACCCGCGCCTTAACTTTTGTCACCCGGATTTTCTACCCAATTCTCGCGTATTCACTCAAATTCGTCCAGTCTTTCGTTTAACCGAACGTCGGCGGTATAACGTTTTCGAATATTCAGAACGCCCGGATTCGCCATTTGTGCCCTTTTTTCGCCCTTAGCGCTCGAGATGGGGCTCAGGCAGCCTGGTGGGCCGAGGCGCCGGAGGCGGTTTCCCATCTCGCGAGCCAGGGAAGGACCTCCTCGGCCACGATCGGGCGGCTGATGAAGTAGCCCTGCGCCCGGTCACAGCCGAGGGCAGCCAGCATGGCCCAGGTGCGGGCATCCTCCACTCCCTCGGCGACGCTTTCGAGCTGCAGGCTGTGACCGAGTTCGACAGAAGCTCGCACGATGCTGGCCTGGCTCCCTTCCCCGGTCAGAGCCGCGACGAAAGACCGGTCGATCTTGATCTCGTGGATTGGGAGGCGATGAAGGTAGGCGAGGGAGGAATAGCCGGTGCCGAAGTCGTCGACTGCAAGGCGGACGCCGATCTCCCGCAGTTGGGACAGTGTCTTGATGGCTCGCTCGGGCTCGGTCATGATCAGGCTCTCGGTGATTTCGAGCACGAGCAACGATGGCGGCGCATGTGCCGCGCGAAGCAGCGCCGCAATCGTCTCTGGAAACTCGGGGTCGACCAGGTCGCGCATCGAAATGTTGACCGATACCGGGATGGAGTGACCCGCGCCGAGCCAGGCGACCGACTGTTTGAGCGCCGAGGCGAGCACCCACTTTGTGAGCGGCTTGATCAGGCGCGTCTTCTCGGCGAAGGGCACGAACTCCATGGGCGGTACCAGCCCCCGTTGAGGATGTCGCCACCGGACGAGAGCCTCTACGCCGGCGAGGCCGCGATCGCCCAGCCTGACCAGTGGTTGGAACTGCAGGAAAAGCTGGTCTTCGTGCTGCAGGGCCTCGCGCAGTTCGGCCATCAGGGTAAGGCGGCTAGCTCCCTGTCGTTCATATTCGGGCGCATATCGAACGAACGCACCTCTCAGCTGCTTGGCGACAAATAGGGCGATGTCCGCGCGGCGCAACAGCGTGTTCGGGTCATCGCCGTCCTCCGGAGAGACCGCGATGCCGATACTGATGGCCACGTCGAGCGACTGCCCCCCGACCTCGAACGGTCGGTCCATCGCCTCGAGGAGACGCGCCGCCTTGACGCTGGCCGCCGATGGATCCGTGTTCTTCAACAGCACTGCGAACTCATCACCGCTAAGCCTGGCAACCATGTCCTCGGCTCCAATCTCAGACTGAAGCCGCGGCCCAACCTGTTCGAGCAGGCGGTCACCGGCTTGCAGACCAAATGCTTCATTGACTTCCTTGAAGTGGTCCAGGTCGAGAATGAAGAGGGCAACCTGCTGGTGTGCAACCTGGGCCGAAACCAGCGCGTTCTCCAACCGCTCGGCGAGCAACAGCCGGTTCGGCAACCCTGTGAGGGCGTCGTGGAGCGCCTGATATTCCAGTGCTTTCTGGATGCGTCGCCGCTCGGTGATGTCCATGGCCATCGCCAGAGAGCCCTCATAGTGCCCGGCCTCGTCAAAGTTGGGCCTGACGCTGAGCAACGTCCAGCAATCGGTGCCGTCCTTCCGCGTGAAGCGAACCTCACGTTGCTGCGACACTCCGTTGAGGCGGTCAGGCTGGTTGGCCTTAAAGGTCGCCCGGGCGTCGGCACCGAGGAAATCCAGGACGGACCGACCCATCATCTCCTCAACGGTCCAGCCCAGCATGTCGGCCATCCGGGGATTGACAAAGGTCGTCAAGTTCTGGGCATCGATCACCCAGATCCCCTCGTAAGCGGTTTCGACGATCCGCCGGTAACGTTCCTCGCTCGCCCGGAGTGCTTCGGCGGCCCGTTTGGCAATGCTGATATCTCGGTGGATGCCCGTGGTCGCAACCAACGTTCCGTCGATATCGGCAAGGGTTGAGAAGCTGATCGAGACTTCGACGAGGCTGCCGTCCTTTCGTCTGCGAAGGGTCTCAACCGCTTGAATCGGCTCGCCCCGCCGAGCCTGATCCAGGATGGCGCTTAATTCGTTGACTTTGTCTTCCGGCGTGATCGTCAGGATGCTGTGACCGATGATTTCCTCCGCGGTGTACCCGTACATGCGCTCGGCGCCGGCGTTCCAGTTCAGGATGGCACCGCTCAGGTCAACGGCCATGATCGCGTCGGTAGATGTCGCCACCATTCCCGCCAACCGACGAAGCGCTTCCTGGCCGCGCCGGCGCTCGGTGACATCGGTCACCATCGCCAGGGATCCGCGGAAGGTTCCCGCCGCGTCGAGGTCAGGGCTCGACTCCACCATTGCCCACAGGTCCGACCCATCCTTTCGTTTGAATCGGAACTCGTGCGTGGGCTGGTGGCCCTCCTGCCGACCTTCGCGGTTCGCAGCGAACGCAGCCTGTGATCCAGCATCCATAAAGGTGAGGACCGGCTTTCCCAACATCTCCTCGGGCGCGTAGCCCAGCATGTCAGCCATGGGGCGATTTACAAAGGTCGTCAGATTGTTGCGATCGATGATCCACACGCCTTCGAAGGCGGTTTCAACGATCCTCCGGTAACGTGCTTCGCTGGCTCGGAGCGCTTCCTCGGCGCGGTGGCGCTCAGTGATATCCCGCACAAAGGCACTGAACACGTAGCGGTTGCCCGACGCCGTCGCCGAGATTGAGAGCTCGATCGGGAATTCATGGCCGTCGCGATGAAGACCTTCAAGTTCCAGGCGCGTGTTGAGAGCGGGCCCGTGGCCAGTATCGATAAAGCGCGTGAGACCCAGGCGGTGGGCCTTCCGATACCG
>DASWBA010000016.1:0-3622 GCA_036390825.1 Candidatus Dormiibacterota bacterium | reverse complement strand
TTCTCGCGTAAGTTATGCAGTTCGGCGCCTTCCTCGTCTTCGCCGAGCTCTTTGCGGATCGCCTTGAGCTGCTCGCGCAGGATCTGGTCGCGCTGCAGCTTGCCGATCGTGCTCTGGACCTCGTT
The DNA here is from genome assembly GCA_036390825.1 of Candidatus Dormiibacterota bacterium. Taxonomy (GTDB): domain Bacteria; phylum Chloroflexota; class Dormibacteria; order CF-121; family CF-121; genus CF-13. Next base: position 3,497 of record DASWBA010000016.1, on the reverse strand, counting down.
CTGGATCTTGGCCTTGAGCTCGAGGATTTCGACCTGCTTGCTCAAGAAGAGCGACAGCAGGCGGAGGCGTTCGATGACGTTGGGCGTCTCCAGCATGTGTTGTTTCTGCTCGAGCGTCTGATCGGGGGCGGCCGAGACCAGGTCAGCCAGGTACACGGGATCATCGGCTTTGGAAACGGTCGCGGCGATTTCCGGCGCGACCGCGGCGCCCGACTCGACGTACTTTTCATAGAGGCTCTTGACGGATCGCATGTGCGCCTCCATCTCGAGGCCCTCCCCCACCTGGTCGGCGACGGTTTCGATCTCGACCTCGATGAAGGGCTTGAACTGGACGAAGCGCACGATGCGCGCCCGCTGGGCGCCGGCGACCAGCATCTGCACGCCGGCCGGAGTCTGGCGCATGCCATTGATCTCGGCGATGGTGCCGGTCGTGTAGAGGTCTTGCTCGGTGGTGTCGTCGACCTGCGGGTCGCGCTGGGCGACCAGCAGGACTTGCTTGTCCTTCTCCATCGCGGCGGTAATGGCCGCGATCGACGTGCGTCGACCCACGGACAGCGGGACGATCAGCTTGGGAAACACGACGTCGTCCCGCAAGGGAACAAGAGGAATGCACCGCAACTCGACGGCGTCGGCCATGGTCCTTAGACCTGCGCTCCCGCGTCGCTGGCGGCCGCCCGCCAGGCCTTGGGCGAGGCAATGCCGCCTTCGAGCGCCCGCGGTCCGATCAGCCGCGCGATCTGATCCTCGTCGAGGACTTCTTCCTGCAGCAGGGCCGTGGCCAGGGTATCGAGCTTGGCGCGGTTCGCGGTCAGGATGTCCTCCGCCGTCTGGTAGCCGTCGCTCAACAGCCGGGTCACTTCTTCGTCGATGATGGCCGCGGTTCGCTGGCTGACGTGGGGGCTGCCGGCGAGCTCGCGACCGAGGAACACTGCCTGGGGCGAATCATCGAAGGAGAAAAGTCCCATCTTCTTGCTCATCCCCCAGCTCACCACCATGTGCCGCGCCAGTTCGGTGGCGGTCTCGAGGTCGTTCTGGGCCCCGGTCGTGATCGAACCGAGCCCCAATTGTTCGGCGGCTCGTCCGCCGAGCGCCATGGCGATGCGTGCCTCCAGATACTCCTGCGAGAGGTTGTGCCGATCGTCCGTTGGAATCGATTGGGTGACGCCCAGTGCCATGCCGCGCGGCACGATCGTGATCTTGTGGACCGGATCCGACTGCGGCTGGTACCAGGCCACCAGCGCGTGGCCCGACTCGTGGTAGGCGATCACGCGGCGCTCCGCCTCGCTGAGATAGATCTTGCGTTCGGATCCGAGGACCACGCGGTCGAACGACTCCTCGAAGTCCTCCATCGCCACCGTGGTCCGGTTGGTGCGCGAGGCGTGCAGGGCGGCTTCGTTGACCAGGTTGGCGAGGTCCGCGCCCACCAGGCCCGGTGTCGAGCGAGCGATGATCTCCAGGTCGACGTCGGGATCGAGCGGCACGCTGCGCGTGTGCACTTTCAAAATCGCGGCGCGGCCGCGCCGGTCGGGCCGGTCGACGACGACGCGCCGATCGAAGCGGCCGGGACGCAGCAGCGCCGGGTCGAGCACGTCCGCCCGGTTCGACGCGGCGACCACGACCACGGCCTCGCGCTGATCGAAGCCGTCCATCTCGACCAGCAACTGGTTCAGGGTCTGCTCGCGCTCGTCGTTGCCACCACCGAGGCCGGCGCCGCGCTGGCGACCGACCGCGTCCAGCTCGTCGACGAAGATCACCGAGGGCGAGTGCTTCTTGGCATCTTCGAAGAGGCTGCGGACGCGGGAGGCGCCGACACCGACGAACATCTCGACGAACTCCGACGCCGAGATGCTGAAGAACGGCACCCCCGCCTCGCCGGCGATGGCACGGGCCAAGAGGGTTTTGCCAGTCCCCGGCGGGCCGATCAGCAAGACACCCTTCGGCATCCGGCCGCCCAGCTTCTGGAACTTCCCGGGATCGCGCAGGAAGTCGACCATCTCCTGCAACTCGAACTGGGCCTGCTCCACGCCGGCGACGTCGTGGAAGGTCGTCTTGGGCGTGCCCGGCTCCTGCAGGCGGGCCCGGCTACGGCCGAAGCTGAAGATGCCCTGGGCGGCCTGGCCGGATCGGCGCACGAACCAGATCCAGATCGCGATCAGCACGACGAAGGGCAGGAAGGTAAACAGCAGGTTGCCGAGGCCGCCGTTGTCCGTCTTGACGGAGGTGGCCACGTGGTTGCTCTTCAGCAGCGGGAAAAATGTCGGATCGGTCAAGCCGACATTGTCCGGAACGGTTGCATTGAACTGGGTGTTGGTGACGCCATCGTTGGCAACGGCGGTCTTGAGGTCACCCTGGGCCGACTGGCCCTGGATCGTGATGTCGGCGACATTGCCGTCCTCAACCTGGCTCACGAGCTGCGAGTAGCTCAGGTCGACCCGGGCCGGTCCCCCAAGTTTGCTCACGAACGGCGCCGTCAGGATTACCAGGTACAGGCTCAGCCCGGCGAGCAGCGCCAAGCGCAGCCAGGAACTGGTCTGCCGTGGGGTCTTGGGTGCCTGCGGAGGCGGCGTCTGGTCGGGCCGGAACTGCGCCATATGGCTAGTCTATGCGCGCCTCATGAGAATGAAACAAGCTCGATCGGCCAAAGCCTTCGGTCACGGTCCCGATGGTAGCCGAGTTGGTGGCTTTCGCCCCCCAACCAGGGATGGGTCCGGTCGCTAACTGAACGTATAATCCCGACCGGGGCGATAGCTCAGCTGGCAGAGCGCCGCACTCGCATTGCGGAGGTCGAGAGTTCGAGTCTCTTTCGCTCCACCAACCCGGTTACGTCGGCCGGGCGGCATCAGTGGCAGTGGTACTTGTGGCCGTGCTGGACCGCCGTGGTGCCGTCCGGACAGGTGTAGGCACTCGTCGCTCCCGCATCACCGGGATTGGCCACCGCTTCCTCGATGTCCTGGAACGTCAGGCTGAGCTGATTGCCGGTCGCAGCGATGGTGACCATGGCAACGCACGCGACCAGAACGAGGAGGAGGGCGAACTCCACCATGGATTGTCCCTTTGACCGTAGGTGATCGCGTATCCACTGAATCATGTTTTTCTGGGCTTAGGCCTCGGCCTCTATGCCCTCTCATACCTATTAACGTCCGGCTGCTTACGGCCCGCGTGTCGGCGAAGGGTCGCGAACTGCACCCTTCATCCCATCGTGTTGGCTTAGTAACGGCAGGAACCTTACGAATCACCTAACGGGACAGGACATCCCGATCGGGTCTACGCGGCCGCGGGCAGCGCCCGGCTTTCCGGCGGCGCAATCGGAACGACCCCGGGGATGCGGGCAAAGGCAGCCCAGATGAGGATGGGAGCCACGCCCGCCACCACGACAACGATGCGGGCGAGGAGCATCTGGTTGATCGGGGCGGCGAGCAGCAGGAAGCAGCCGATGCTGAGCACCCGCCCGATCCCCAGGCACAGCTCCTGGTGGACGATGTAGTCGTAGCGCATCG
>DASWBA010000015.1:0-8336 GCA_036390825.1 Candidatus Dormiibacterota bacterium | reverse complement strand
GCGTTGGCCCTGCGTCGGCCAGCACCGGCTGCGTCCCTGGGTGATTGGGCAGCGCATAGAGCGACCAAGTTGCGGCCAGGAAGCCGCCTGCCATCAGCGCCGAAGCCAGGGCGACACGCCCGGGCCTTCCGAGAATCACTGCCTTGCGAATCGAGTTGAGTCCGTTCATTTCGCGTTCCTCCGATGAATGCCGCACGAATTCCGCCCATCAGACGCACGAAACGTGGCTTGCGGCGCATGGGCACAAAAAAAGGGAGGCGCCGGGGAAAAGCGCCTCCCGAGGGTCAGCGTTTGCGGTTATTCGACGATCACGGCCGTGCCGGTGGTGGCCCAGCCATAGAGGGTCGCCATTGCCGCCGTCGGGACGTTGACGCAGCCATGGGTTCCGTTACTCACGTTTGCGCCGGGGCCGTAGACCTTCCGCCAGGGCGCGTCGTGCAGGAAGTAGCCGTCGTCGGCGAAGAGCATGGCGTAGGAGACCCACTCGGTCGGATACCAGTACTGATCGCCGCGGGGCCAGGGCGAGACGAACTTATAGGGCGCCGCCTTCGACATGATCTGGAACGTCCCAGTCGGGGTCGGCAATTCCGGCCGGCCGGTGGCGACGACGGTCGTCAGCACGGTCCGACCATCCTCGAAGGCCGTTAGCCGCTGCTCCGCGATCGAGACCACAATCAGCTTTCCGGTCGTGCGCGAGTTCGCTGTTGGAGTCGCCGTAGCCGTCGCCGCTGGTGTCGGGGTTGTCGGGGCCACGGGCGGCGAGGGCGCGAGCGGCGATCCTACCGGTTGGGGGCTGGGCGCCAGATCGCCGCTGGTCGTGCGGGAGAAAATAGTGACGGCGTCAAGCGACGCCACCGTGCCGACAACAAGGGCACCGAGGGCGAGCGCCAGGGCGATGCTCACGATCGCCAGGGCATGCCCGAGACGAAACGATTGAGTGCGGGTCGGTTGCGTAGCGGCCATTTCGACGTCCTCCGATGTGCGGTTAAGGAATTCCGCCCATCAGACGCGCGAAACGCGGCATGCGGCGCAGGCGTAACGTAAAAGCCAAATGGACGCCCCGCCGAGCCGGCTCGCTCAGGCACGGGATTGGTACCTGCAGGCGGTCGACGCTGTGCCGGCCGATGGCTGGTCAGGGCTCACGCTCTGTGAGGGCTGGACGGCATCGAATGTCGTGGCCCATGTGATCACCGGCGACCAGCTCATCCGCGGACTCATCTGGGACGCCACCGGGCAGGATCGCCACGGTCAGGACCTCCCGGTGGATTTCGCGGACCGCCAGCGGCGATTCCAGGTCGTGTCGACCTGGGACCCGGCGAAGCTCAAGGAGAATGCCCGCAAAGAGTCCGAGCAGACGGTCACCGTGGTCGCCGAAGCGCTCGAACATGCCCCGGAGACGATCGTTAACATGCCCATCGGCCCGGCGCCGATGCCCGTGCTGCGCAGCATGCGGCTGAACGAGTACATCATTCACGGCCATGACCTGGGGCCCGCGATCGGCCGACCCATCCCGGCTCCCGATTGGTTCTTCGATCGCGCCCTGGGCGATGCCGTAAATCGGATGACGCGGCTCCATCCGCGTTCGCCACACAAGGGCAAGTCGGCGAGCTTTCACATCCACCGCACCGACGGCGAGGGTGAATGGGTCCTACGGGCGAATGGTGGCGAGTCGGTCGTCGAGCCCGGCCACGCCAAGGCCGACGTGGCCATGCGGGGATCCGCCGAAGGTCTCTACTGGGTGATCATGGGACGCGGAAAGCCCGAAGAACATGGTGTCGAGTTGCACGGCGATCCCGCGCTCGCCGCCGCCTTCAAGGAGTGGTTCCCCGGCCCGTAAGGCCTCCGCAATTAGTACGCCGCCGATTCATAGGGCCTTCACAAGTCGAGCCCAAGATCAAGGCAAGACAACAAGGAGGTCTCAATATGAATCGACCGTTCGGTTTCGGATGGATCTGGGGACTCGCGACCCTGGTCATCGCGTCGGTCGTGGGCGTGTTCGCCTTCATCGCGGGCCACGCTACGCAGGTCGTGACGACCAACCCGGGAGTTGGGGGAGCCGTCAACGACGGCTACTACTATGGCCACTTTGGCCCTGGCTTCTTCCCCTTCTTCGGCTTTCTGTGGTTCCTGCTGATCGTGTTCCTGCTCTTCGCGGTTTTCCGGCGCGGCATGGGCTGGAGGCGCGGGTACTGGGGCGGTGGCCCTTACGGCGGCTACTGGCACCAGCACCCGCACGAGCAGGGCGGCCCGACGGCGCCGACCACACCGACGACGCCACCCGCAGGTGGGGAGCCTGAGCAGCCCAAAAGCGCCTGACCTCCCTCCTCCCCCGTCCAGCCAGGGGCGACCCACTCGGGCCGCCCCCGGCGTTTCTTCCAAGCCCGGCGACGATACGATTCCCAGCGTGGCGACCGTGCTGGTGGTGGACGACGAGCCGAAGATCGTGCAGCTGGTTCGGGACTATCTCGAGAACGCCGGCTTTGCGGTGATCACCGCCTCCGATGGGCTGGCCGCGTTACGCAGCGCCCGGACCGGGCATCCCGATCTGGTCATCCTCGACCTCGGACTACCGGTCGTCGACGGGCTCGATGTGACACGTTCGCTGCGCCGCGAAGCGGCCGTGCCGATCATCATGCTGACCGCCCGTACCGACGAGTCCGACAAACTGGTCGGCCTCGAGCTGGGCGCGGACGACTACGTCACCAAGCCCTTCAGCCCGAAGGAACTGGTGGCGCGGGTGCGCGCCGTGCTACGCCGCGCGCAAGGCATGGAACGGCAGAGCGATATCGTTCGGGTCGGCACCGACGTCGAGCTCGATGTCCCGAAGATGGAAGCCACCATCGGCGGCCGCCGCATCGACCTCACCCGCACCGAGTTCGAGCTGCTCGCGACCATGGCCCGCCAGCCGGGCCGGATCTTCACCCGCGCGCAGCTGCTGAGCGCGATCCGCGGGGTCGCCTTCGAATCGTATGAGCGAGCGATCGATGCGCACGTCAAGAACATCCGGCGGAAGATTGAGCCCGACCCGCGTGCGCCCCGCTACCTGCTCACTGCCTATGGCGTCGGATATCGCTTCGCGGACGCGCCGCGATGAGCCCCGGCCAGGACGGCGGCCGTTGGTCGGGTGGCGGACCGCCGCCATGGATGCGCCCGGGAAGCTCTCGCCCGCCGTGGTGGCCCGAAGGCGAGCCATGGCCGCCGACGCGTCCGCCGTGGATGCGTTACCGAGGCCGTTTCGCTCGACGGCTCCTGCTCCTGTTCCTCGGGTTCGTGGGCTTCATCGTCTTGCTCAACATCGTGATCTTCCAGTTCGCGCATGTGGGCAGCGGGGAAGGTCCCCCGGCCCGCGGCTTCTTCTTTGGCTGGGTGTTCGTCATCCTGCTGGTGATCTTCCTCGTGCTGGCCGCGGGACGCCGCGTCCGGCGAATTGCGGCGCCGGTCGAGAATCTCGTCGAGGCCGCCGGCCGCATCCGCGGCGGCGACTACAGTGTCCGGGTCCGCGAGGACGGCGCGCCTGAGCTTCGCTCCGTGGCGCAGGCGTTCAATGCGATGACGGCGCAGCTGGAGGCGAGTGAGAAACAGCGGCGCTCTTTTCTCGCCGACGTCACCCATGAGCTCCGCACGCCGCTGTCGATCATCCGTGGACAGGCGGAAGGGATCGCCGACGGCCTCTACCCCGCCGACGCCGCCCACCTGGCACCGATCGTCGAGGCGACGCAGACGCTGGCGCGACTGGTCGACGACCTTCGGACGCTTGCGCTGGCCGAGACCGGTCATCTCCAATTGCAGCGAGAGCCGGTTGACATCGCGCCCCTGATCAATGACACGCTCGCGTCCTTCGAGTCTCAGGCGCAGACGAAGGGCGTGACCCTGGCCGCTGACATCGCCAGTGACCTCCCGAGCGTTTCGGCGGATGCCGTGCGGATCCGCGGCGTGATCGCCAATCTGCTCGCCAACGCAATTTCCCACACGCCGGCCGGCGGTTCGGTTCGGGTCAGCGCGGCACGGGCGGACGGTGGCGTCACCGTCTCGGTGACCGATACCGGTGAGGGCATTTCCGCGGATCTGTTGCCGCGCATCTTCGACCGCTTCGTCAAGACGCCCGGATCCAGCGGGTCAGGCCTGGGATTAGCGATCGCACGCGATCTCGTCACCGCCCACGGCGGCACGATCTCAGCAAGCAGCACCGTCGGGTCTGGAACGACCGTTCGGTTTACGCTGCCCGCTGGCTAGTCTCGGGCTCGCGCCTACTGGCAGCCGTCCCCGTCGCTGGGACCACCGTTGTTGTCACCGTCATGGTCCCCGCCGTTGCTGCCCGGAATGCAGCTCGTCGGCATCGGGGTCGGCGTTGGGCGCCGGGTTGGGAGCGGCGCGGGATGCATCGTCGGAGCGGGCACGACCACATGAGTCGGTGCCGGGGTGGGTGCCGGCGTCGGCGCGGGCGTTGGGGTCGGCAGATCCTCCATCAGCCCCGTCGTCGCCACGAACCATTGGCCCAACATGCCCTGGCCATTGGTGTCGCCAGGCACGTTGTCGCCGCTGAAGGTGTACAGCGGCCAATCGCTGTAGGTCACCTGGCGGCCGCCGTCCGGCCGCGGGATGGTCGTCAGCGTTCCCGGGAGGATCACGTTCGTCGTCAGTAGTCCCGAGTTGTCTTTGTAGGGGATCCAGGTTTGCACACAGGCGTCGACGCAGGCGATATGCGCGTCGTGCTCGGGCGTGAAGTAGTACAGCGTCCTGCCGCCGGCGGTCGTCAAGAAGGAGCCGAGCGCCGCATTGCTACCGACGTGGACCGCGACCGCCATCCGCGACGGCGTCGCGGAGGGCGTGCCGGCGCTCACCGCTTGACCACAGGCCGCCAGCGCGATGGCGCTCACGCCGAAAAGAATCAATCGCTTCATGGATTGCTCCTGAGTTTTGGTGCCGTGTCTTCTCAGTTCATACGGAAGCCGTTACAGGAGCGGAGGTCAGCCCGCGGTGCCAGAGCCAGTGGCGAAGAGAACTACGTCCTCGTCACCCGTCAGGAACTCGCGCTGACGGAGCGCCTTCAGGGCGGCCCAGGTGGCGGCGCCTTCCGGAGAGGTATCAATGCCGATGGCCTCGGCCATCTCGACCTGGGCCGCCCGCATGTCATCGTCGCTGACGGTCAGCGCGGTCCCACCACTTTCGCGAATCGCTTTGAGCACCAGGTAGTCCCCAATGGCCGATGGGACACGGAGTCCGGCGGCAATCGTGGCCGCTCCCTCCCACCGCTGCGCGTGCTCAGCACCCTGTTCGAACGCCCTGACCAGGGGCGCACAGCCCGCTGCCTGGACGACGACCATCTTCGGCCGCTTCGCTCCAATCCAGCCGAGCGTTCCCAGCTCCTCGAACGCCTTCCACATGCCGACGATGCCGGTGCCGCCACCGGTCGGGAAGACGATCACATCCGGCAGGCAGTCGTCGCCCCAGCCGCCCTGCTCGGCGAGCTCGAAGCCGAGCGTTTTCTTGCCTTCCTGCCGGTATGGCTCCTTCAACGTGGCTAGCTCGAACCACCCGCGCTCGATCGCCATCTGATGAAGGATGCGACCGGCGTCGTCGATCAAGCCGTCGACGAGCAGGACGTCGGCGCCATACATCCGCATGTCTGCCAGGTTGACGGGCGGCACATCCCGCGGCACCGCGATGTGCGCGCGGATCCCGGCGGAGGCGGCATACGCGGCTGCAGCCGAACCGGCGTTGCCAGCGCTGGGAAGCGCAACCTCTTTAATGCCGAGCTCCTTCGCCCGCGAGATGGCCGCCGCCATCCCACGCGCCTTGAAGCTGCCGGTGGGGTTCTTACCTTCGTCCTTGATGCGCACCCGCCCATGGTCGAAGCCGAGCCCGGCCGACACTCGTCGATCGCTGTCCAGCAGTGGGGTCATGCCCTCGCCCAGCGTGACGACATTGGATTCGCGGCGGACCGGGAGCAGCTCCCGGTAGCGCCACATGTCCCTCGGACGACCACGGAGATCGTTCGGCGTCACCGCCGTTTGCAACGCCGGCAGGTCGTATCGCGCAAAGAGCACCTTGCCACAACTGGGACAAGTTCCATGGATCCGGTCGGCATCGTACGCAGTGCCGCAGGTGGTGCACTCGAGCGCCTGCAGGTAACTGGTCCAACCCGCGACGGGCGCTCCCACTGCGACGGGTCAGTCCAGCCAGCGGCCTAGCTGCATGACATCACGGCCTTCCAGTTCGTCGTAGCCGCGGTATGCCTGGATCCGCGTGGGCGTCAAACGAAAGAAGACCCAGTCCGCGTTGATCTCTCGCGGATCCCAGCCGACGGCGGCAGTGAACCCGCCGGCGAACTCCGCCGTGGCCTCGCGTACTTTCACGCGGTCAGCAACCGCCGCATCGATCACGATGACGTCGTCTGGCGAGCCCAGCGCCAGCCGGGCGATTCCGTTGGTGTCGAGATTGCGGGCCGAACGGCTGGCGGCCGCCGTGGCGATGATGAGGTGACTGCCATCCCACCAGGCCGACACCGCGATCAGGTGTGGCTTCCCGCCCTTATCCGCTGTGGCGAGCCAGAGATCGCGTTGTCGGTTCAAAGCCGCCACCGTGTCCGCCTTTCGCTGCCGTAGCGTTCGCTCTTCGCTCATGCGCGTGCGCCCTCCTTCCCTGGTGATCCCGGCCAATGTTAGTGAGTCGGATCGATAAGCTGACGCGGTGAGTGCGACCACCCAGGTACTGCTGATGCGGCATGCGGATGTGGAAAATCCAAACCGGGTTCTCTACGGCCACCTGCCGGGCTTTTACCTCAGTGCGCTCGGACGGGCGCAGGCCGCGGCGGTTGGGCAATCGCTGCGCGATCGCGGCATCAAGCGAATCGTCCACAGCCCGTTGGAGCGCGCCCGCGAGACGGCCGAGATTGTCAACGCCCAACTCCCAGCAACGGTGCCGCTAGAGGTCGAGCCGGCACTGTGGGAGGCGGAGTTCAGCCGCTACCTGCAGGGCGTCCCCTTCTGGCAGATCCCGATCCGGCGACCGAAATGGGTGATGCACAGACTCCAGCGCGGCTCGCTCGACGGCGACGAGAGCATCGAGACGCTTGGAGGGCGCGTGCTCAACGTCGTGCATCGGCTCGCTCACGAGCACCCGGGCGAGGTCTCGCTCTGCATCAGTCATGCTGACCCGCTCCAGGCCGCCTGGATCCTGCTCGACGGCCGGCCACACAAGGAATCCGAGATGGCCCGCAAACAGGTCGGCCGAGCGGGCCGCCTCGAGGTTGAGCTCGATGGTGATCGTGTGGTCTCGACGCGCTACGTCGCGGCGCCGAAGGTCGCCCCCACCCTGCCCTCCCCCCGAGGGGGGAGCTAACGCCAGCTGACGCTAACGACCTGGACCGGTTGGGCGATGCCCTTCAGGGTCACCTCGCGAGGCTCCGATAGAGCGAACTTGCACGGTTGGACGGTGTGCCAGCTGGCGAGCACCTCTCCGCCCAGGGCTTCGGCGGCGATGCGAGCTGCCTCATGGACGCCCTTGCCGCGGTAATCGAGTCCGACTCGAGTTGCCGCGGCTTGATGAATGCCGATGCGCACCTGGGGCGCGAAGCCGTGCGTTCGACGATGATCGGCGAGCGTCCGCTGGATCTGCACCGCGCATTCGATGGCGCGCTCGGGCTGCGCGAAGCTGGCGAACACGCTATCCCCACCGTGACTGATCTCCTCGCCAGCATGCCGCGAGATCAACGCGCGGAGCGTCTGGTCGTGCCAGTGCAGCACCTCGTTCCAGGCCTCGTCGCCCATAGCCTCGACCAGCGCTGTCGACTTCACGATGTCGGTGAACATGAAGGTGCGGGTCGCCGGATCACTCGGCAGCGATGCCGACGGCTTTTCGCCCGCGTCGGCAAGCAACTGTCCGACGCGACGCTCGTCCAGTACGGCGCCGAGCCGGGCGAAGGTCGCATGGGCCGCGCGCAGTTCGAGGACGGCACCCTCGAGGTCGCCACCCGCCTGGTAGGCGGCACCCAGCGCGGCGCGGGTCGTGGCCTCCTCGTAAGGCGCGCCGACTTCCCGCCACAATGCCAGCGCCGTACATAAATCTCGCACCGCACTGTCGGGATTTCCTTCGGCCAGCGCCACGGCGGCGCGCGCGTAATGCGTGTGTGCTCTCAGCGCCGGGGTCGTATAGGTTGCGCTGATCGTTGCGAGCTCCGCAGCGGCGGCCGAGGCTGTCGCTCGATCGCCTGCGGCCAATGCGATCGTCACCTGCGCCGGCAGCATCCGCGAGCGCGCAATCGGTTGGGGCTCGGCGGCCAGGCCCCGCTTGATGGCCGCCGCCGCCGCTCCAACATCGCCCTCCGCCAGACGAAG
>DASWBA010000014.1:0-32285 GCA_036390825.1 Candidatus Dormiibacterota bacterium | reverse complement strand
CTGCTGACCGGCTTTGCCTACCTGACGCTCTTCGAGCGCAAGGTCCAGGCTCGACTGCAGCAGCGGCCCGGGCCAAACCGCGTGGGCCCCTGGGGATTGTTGCAGCCGGCCGCCGACGGGCTGAAGCTGTTCTTCAAATCGAGCAGCGCGCCCTCGGGCCGCGACCGGTTCCTCTACCTGCTGGCGCCGATGATCTCGATCATGGCGTCGCTGGCCAGCTTCGCCATCATCCCCATCAGCGGGCCCGGCACGCTCAACCTCTTCGGCCACTCGATCGGCTGGTACGTGATGAACGTCAATATCGGCATTCTCTGGTACCTGGCCGTCACATCGGTCGGGGTATACGGCATTTTTCTCGCGGGCTACGCTTCGAACAGCAAGTACTCGATGCTGGGCGCGCTGAGGTCGTCGGCGCAGATGATCAGCTACGAGATGGCGCTGGGTCTATCGCTGGTGCCGGTCTTCATCCTGGCGGGATCGGTCCGGCTGGTCGATATCGTCAACGCCCAGCACACCTGGTGGTTCATCATCCCGCTGCTGCCTGCCTTCTTCCTCTACCTGATTGCCGGCATCGCGGAAACCAACCGAGCGCCCTTCGACCTTCCGGAGGCCGAGACCGAGCTGGTGGCCGGCTATCACACCGAGTACTCGGGATTGCGGTTCGCATTGTTCTTCATGGCCGAGTACATCAACATGATCATCGTCAGCTCGATCGCGACCGTCGTCTTCCTCGGCGGATGGTGGGGGCCGGCGGGGATCCTGCCGGGTCCATGGTGGTTCCTGCTGAAGGTGGTTGCGCTGCTCTACGTCTATGTCTGGGTCCGAGCGACCCTGCCGCGGCTACGTTATGACCGGCTGATGGCGCTCGGCTGGAAATCACTCTTCCCGCTGTCGCTGGCGATGATGATGGTCACCGCCGTAGTGGTGGTCGCCGCCAAGGGGGTGTTCTGATGGCGCTCAAGGAGGTCCTGCTCGGGCCCATCTACATCGCCCGTGCGCTGGCCACGACCTTCAAGCACAACACCAAGCCGATCGTTACCATCGAGTACCCGGAACGGCAGAAGGCCGTCCCGCCCCGGGAGCGCGGCAAACACATCCTCCATCGCTACGCCGATGGCCTGGAGAAATGCGTCGGGTGCGAGCTCTGTGCCATCGCCTGCCCGGTCGGCTGCATCGTGGTCGAGGCCGCCGAGAACACCCCCGAACATCGCGTGTCACCCGGCGAGCGCTATGCCAAGCGCTACGAGATCAACCTCTTGCGCTGCATCTACTGCGGGATGTGCGAGGAGGCCTGCCCCTACGATGCCATCACCATGGGTCCGCGCTACGACCTGGCGGATGATCACCCCGACAAGTTCATCGCCGTCAAAGAGGACCTGCTTGAGCCGCTCAGCGCCAGCGTCAGCGACACGGCCATCCCCTCCGGCGCCCCCTCGGCGCAACCGGTAGCGCGCAAGTGGTAGTCGGGTTCGCCCTCGTGGCGGCCTGGGAGATCGTCACCGCCGCCGGCGTCGTCGCCTTCCGCAAACCGATCTACAACGCGCTCTCGCTGGTCGCCAACATGCTCGGCCTGGCGGTGCTCTTCCTGATGCTCAACGCCCAATTCCTCTTCGCCGCCCAGGTGATCGTCTACGCCGGTGCGGTCATGGTGCTCTTCGTCTTCATCATCGCGCTGATGAACCCGGAATCGGATGTCGCGCTCCCGCCGCGTGGCAACGAATGGATCTACGGCGCGGTCTTCGGCGTCATCTTCGCGGCGCTGCTGGTGTCCCTGCTCTTCAACCGCGGGCTGACCGGGAGGCCGGGTACCCTGACGCCGGAAGCGATCGCCGCGGTCGGCAACGTGCAGACGGTTGGCATCGCGCTCTATACGAAGTTCTTGTTCCCAGTCGAAGTCACCTCGCTGCTGCTGCTGATCGCAGCCGTCGGCGCCGTCTACCTGGCGATGCGGAGGATCCGCTGATGCCGGTTCCCGCTTATAGCTTCCTGCTGCTGAGCGGCGTGCTTTTTACCATGGGGGCAGTCGGCTTCCTGCTCCGCCGCAACCCGCTGGTGGTCTTCATGTGCATCGAGCTGATGCTGAACGCCGTCAACCTGGCGTTCGTCGCGATCAGCCGCTATCTCAACTCGCTGGACGGCGTGGTGTTCGCCTTTCTCGTGATCACGGTCGCGGCGGCCGAGGTCGTCGTCGGCATCGCCATCATCGTCCAGGTCTACCGCGCCGGCCGGCCGATGGATGTGGACGACCTCGACCTGATGAAGGAGTAAGCGCGATGATGGACACGCTGGCGCCGTTCGTCCTAATTGCGCCGCTCGCCGGCTTCCTGGTCAACGCCCTCTTCGGACGCTTGCTGCCCCGCCGCGCCGTCGCGTGGATCGGCGCCGGCAGCGTGGGCATCGCATTCATCTTCTCGGTGAACCTCCTGCTCCAGCTGTTGACCGGTGCGAAGCCACTGGATCAGACGTACTTCACCTGGTGGCAGAGCAGCGACTTCAACGTTCCGTTCAACCTGTACGTTGATCGGCTGTCGACGCTGATGGTCCTCGTCATCACCGGGGTCGGCTTCCTGATCCACGTCTACTCGATCGGGTACATGCGCGAGGATCCCGGATACTCGCGCTTCTTCGCCTATATGAACCTCTTCGTCTTCGCGATGCTGCTGCTCGTCCTCTCCGGCAATCTCCTCTGGCTGATCATCGGCTGGGCGGGCGTCGGGCTCAGCTCCTACCTCTTGATCGGCTTCTGGTTCGAGCGCACCTCGGCGGTGCTGGCGGCGCGCAAGGCCTTCGTGATGAACACCATCGGCGACGTCGGGATGGTCTTCGCCGCCTTCCTGATCTTCCTCAACCTGCGGGTCCTCGACTACCAGGGTCTCTTTTCCCGCGTCCACCAGCTGCCCAAGGGGGGCAGCGTGATCACCGCCATCTGCCTGCTGCTGCTGGTCGGGGCGGTGGCGAAATCCGCCCAGCTGCCACTCCATACCTGGCTGCCTGACGCCATGGAAGGTCCGACGCCGGTCTCCGCGCTGATCCACGCCGCCACCATGGTGACCGCGGGCGTCTACCTCGTGGCGCGCATGCACCTGCTCTACGATTGGGCACCGGTCGCGGCCGCCACCGTCGCCGTCATCGGCGGCGTCACCGCGCTGTTCGCGGCCACCATCGGCACCTCGCAGGTGGACATCAAGCGAATCCTTGCCTACTCGACCATGAGTCAGATCGGCTACATGTTCCTCGCGGTAGGGATCGGGGCCTACGCCGCGGGCATGTTCCATTTCATGACCCACGCATTTTTCAAGGCGCTCCTCTTCATGGCCGCCGGCAACGTCATCCACGCCTTCCACGACGACCAGGACATCCGCCACATGGGCAATCTGCGGGCCGGCCTGCCGATCACCTTCTGGACATTCCTGATCGGCACGCTCTCCATCAGCGGCTTCCCGCTGCTGGCCGGCTTCTTCAGCAAGGACGAAATTATTCGGGCCGCCCTGAGCGCGCCCGGCAGCGAGTTCTGGCTGGGCGTCATCGCGCTACTCACCGCCGGGTTGACGGCCTACTACATGTTCCGGCTTTTCTTCATTGCCTTTGGCTGGGAATGGCTGTCGCACGACGAGCGTCACCTCCACGAGGCGCCGCCGGTCCAGACGGTGCCGATCGTCATTCTCGCGGTGGGCGCTGTGGTAGGCGGCTACGTCCCGGTGGCGAGCTTCCTCTCGCCCGTCTTCGGGCACGCGGTCGAAGTGGGGACCGGAGCCTTCATCGGGCTGGCCGCGCTGTCGGTGCTGGTCGGCCTGATCGGCTTCCTGGCAGCCTACGTGCTGCACGCCCGGCGCCCCGATCTCGCGGTCGTGTGGCGAACCCGGCTCGGGCCGATCCACACGCTGGTCGAGCACAAGTACTACATCGATGAGCTCTACGACCGCCTCTTCGTCCGTCCGGGCATGGCCCTGGCGCGTTTCCTGAACGACATCGTCGAGCCACGCGTCATCGACGGGGCCGTCAACGGGGTGGCCGACTTCTTCCTGCTCGAGGCGCGGGAGTTCCGCCTGATCCAGACGGGTCGGGTTGGCACCTACGCGCTCTGGACGCTGGGCGGCGCAATCGGTGTCGTGCTGGTGGTGGCCGCCTTCCTCGGATACCTGCCGGTGAGGCTGGGCGGATGAGCTGGTACACGTTGCCCGGCAGCGTGCCCTGGTTGACGCTTTCGCTGGTGATCCCGCTCGCCGGGGCGCTGCTGGTGGCGCTGACGCCGGGCGAAGTCCGCCGCGTCGTCAAGCAGCTTGGAGTGCTCAGCGCCGTCGTCACCCTGGTGCTGGTGCTGGCGATCATCGGCGGCTTCCAGCACGGGGTCGGCAATTTGCACCTGCAGTTCGAGGAATCGCTGCGATGGATTCCCTCCCTCGGCATCAGCTATCACCTCGGGGTCGACGGCCTCAGCCTCTTCCTGCTGGGGCTCAACGCGCTGCTCTTCCTGATCGCGATCGTCATCGTCGACCCGCAGATGCCCCGTCTCAAGCAATTCATCCTGCTGCTGCTGATCCTCGAGGCCGCCACCGCCGGCATCCTGCTGTCGCTGGACCTCGTCCTCTTCTATGTCTTCTGGGAGGCGATGCTGGTTCCGCTCTACTTCCTGATCGGTGTCTGGGGTGAGGGGCGGCGGGTGTACGCGGCCTTCAAGTTCTTGATTTACACCGTGATCGGCAGCTTCGCCATGCTGATCGCGATCCTGGCCGTCGCCGCCATCAACTTTTCCGCAACCGGGCAGCTGAGTTTCGACTGGACGGTGCTGGTCCAGCACCCGGCGGCCGGGATCTGGCATCTGCCCGCCGGCCTGGGGACGGTCGGGATCCAGCAACTGCTGTTCATCGGGTTCGGCCTCGCCTTCGCGATCAAGATGCCGATCTTCCCGCTGCACACCTGGTTGCCGCCGGCCTACACCTCCTCGCCGATCCCGGTGGTGATCGTCTTCGCGGGGCTGGTCTCGAAGCTCGGCGCCTACGGTTTCCTGCGCTTCAACCTGGCACTCTTCCCGGACGCCGCCCACAGCCTGGGCGGCCTGCTGGCAGTGCTGGCGACCATCGGCATCCTCTATGGCGCCTTCATGGCGCTGGTGCAAACCGACCTCAAGCGCCTGGTGGCCTATGCCTCGATGAGTCACCTCGGCTTCATCGGGCTCGGCATCTTCGCCGGCAACCTGCTCGGGATCGAGGGAGCGCTGGTACAGATGATCAACCATGGAGTGATCATCGCCGCGCTCTTCCTCGTCGTCGGCATGATCGAGCGTCGCGCCGGCACACGCCTCCGCGCCGAGCTCCGTGGCCTGGGGGCGACGGCCCCGCTCTTTGCCGCCCTCTTCCTCGTGATCTCGCTCGCCGCCCTCGGGCTGCCCGGCCTCAACGGCTTCGTCGGCGAGTTCCTGATCATGCTGGGCGCCTGGGCCTCGTTTATCCCGATGGCGGTCGGCGCCGGCATCGGCGTCATCCTGGCCGCCTGGTACGTGCTTCGGTTCTATCAGGGCTCAACGCAAGAGGCGCCCCCGCAGCCGGCCGGCTTCGGTGAGCTGCGGCTTGCCGACGTCGGCATCCTGACGCCGCTGCTGGCATTGATGGTGCTGATCGGCGTCAGCCCCGGCTTCTTCCCGGCCGCGGTCGACGCGACCGTCAAGGCCCTTCCGGTGTTGTTGCGATGACGATCAACCTCAGCGGCATCGGCATCGACTACGGCGCCATTCTCCCCGAGCTGGTCGTGGCCGGCACGGCCATCGTCGTGCTCTTCCTCGAGCTCGTCGTGCCACCCGATCGGCGCCGCTGGCTGGCGGCCGTGACCGTGATCGGCCTCGTCGGTGCGCTGGTGGCCACCATCCCCTTGTGGGGCCAGAACCGGTCGGCGTTTGGCGACACCGTGATCGCCGACAGCCTGGCTGCCTTCTTCAACGTGCTCCTGATCGTGATCACCATCCTCACCGTGGCGATCTCGCCCCGCTACCTGCAGGCTCTGGACCTGGACTACGGCGAGTACTACATCCTGATCCTGGGCGCCACCGCAGGCATGATGCTGCTGGCGGCCGCCACCAGCTTGATGACGATCTTCCTTGGGATCGAGCTGCTCTCGATCTCGCTCTACGTTCTCTCAGGCTTCGCGCGCACGGCGCTTCGCTCACAGGAGTCGGCGCTGAAATATTTGTTGCTGGGCGGCTTCGCCACCGGCTTCCTGCTCTACGGCATGGCGCTCATCTATGGTGCGACCGGCAGCACGACCCTTCGCGGCATCGCGGCTTTCACGGCCGCGGTGTCCTCGAACGCCGGCGGCAACGTTCTGCTCTTACTCGGCATCGGGTTCCTCTCGGTCGGGCTGGCCTTTAAGGCGTCGGCCGCCCCGTTCCACATGTGGACCCCCGACGTCTACGAGGGGGCGCCTTCCATCGTCACGACCTTCATGTCGGTCGCCACCAAGTCGGCGGCCTTCGCCGCCATCGGCCGCGTCTTCATCGCGACCTTCCCCTCGATCTCGAGCCGCTGGTATTTCCCACTGGCGCTGATTGCCATCTTCTCGCTCTTCATCGGCAACCTGGTCGCGATCACGCAGGACAACATCAAGCGGATGCTCGCCTATTCGGGGATTGCGCACGCCGGCTACATCCTGCTCGGCATACTGCCCGGGACGGCGCAGGGCTTTTCCGCCACGCTCTTTTACGTGGCCTCCTACTCCGTGATGAACTTCGGTGCCTTCGCCGTGGTCACGGCCGTCGCCGCCGGCGGCGAGCAGACCGCCGACCTATCGCACTGGCGGGGCCTCTTCTACCGGCGGCCGTTCCTGGCCACGGTGATGACGATCTTCATGATCTCGCTGGCAGGCATTCCGCCGACGGTCGGCTTCTTCGCCAAACTCTTCGTCTTCCAGGCCCTGGTCAGCGCCCAGATCTGGGCGCCGCTGATCGTGGCCGTGATCATGACGATCGTGTCCTTCTATTACTACTTGCGGGTGATCGTCGTCATGCTGGCGGCCCCGGATGAGGCGGTCGTCGAGAAGCGACCACTCGGGATTCCGACCAGCACCGTGCTGGGCGCGACCGCCCTGGCGACCCTGGTTCTGGGGATCTTTCCCGCGGTCGTCCTCGACTGGGCGACCCGGGCTGCCTCTCTACACTTCTAAGGTCCGATGAGCCTGCGCGCCGCCCGTGCGCCCGAGATCGCGCCGCCGGATCGATCTCCCTACCCCTCTGGGGGAGGGCAGGGTTGGGGTTTAGCCGCTGCCGCCCTGAAAATTGCCGGTCGCGGCTGGCGCGAGCTGCGCAAGATGCGGACCGCGATCATCCTGCTCGCGATCCTGGCGCTGCTGGCCGTTGTCGGCACCCTCCTACCGCAACTGCCGCAGAACCCCAATGGCGTGATGGGCTATGTGCTCCGTCATCCAGTGACCGCCCCCTGGTTCGCCCGCCTCGGCCTGTTCGACATCTTCAGCTCCTGGCCCTTCATCATCGTCGCCGTCCTGATGTACACCTCGATCGGGGCCAGCATGTTCATTCGTGTGCCGGCCGCCTGGCGGCGGGCGACGGACCCGACCCAGCGCAACCGCGGGCTCTGGGCCGAGGTGGCGAGCATCATCTTTCACGGGAGCTTCTTCATCCTGCTGGTCGGGGTGATCTTCGGCAAGGCCGCCGGCTTCCTCGGGAATGTCGCGGTGGTGGAGGGGGATAGCTTCACCGAGGCGCGCGCCAATTACGACAACCTGAGCGAAGGCATCCTGGCCACGCAGCACGCCAACTTCGAGGTGAAGGTCGACAGCTTCAGCGCCACCTACTGGTCGAGCGGCGCGCCGCGAGACTTCGCCTCCCGCGTCCGCATCTACGACGGCGGACGGCTCGTCGAAACGAAGAGCATCCAGGTCAACCACTACGTCGACTACCGGGGGGTGAAGATCTACCAGGCTGGCTTCGGCTGGGCGCCCACGCTCAAGATCGAGACTCCGGACGGCCGCGTCGTCGAGGACACCCCGACAATCTTCGTCGGCGACCCCCAGTTTGCCAACGGCGTGATCAAGGCGCCTTCCGCCGGGCCGGGCGATCAGCAACTGGGCGTCACGGCGATCTTCATGCCCGATCCACAGATCACCGACCAGGCGATTGGCCCTGGCACGCCGCAGCTGAGAAACCCGATCTTGCTGGTGCGGCTATACCGCGGCGATCTCCACCTCAACCAGCCGCAAAACATCTACGCGCTCGATACCAGCAACATGGACCTGCGCTGGCGCGGCGCGCTGCGGGTCGGCGAAAGCGTGGCCACGCCCGACGGCTACCGGCTCAGTTTCACCGGCCTCAAGCGCTACACCGACCTGACGATCAACAAGGACCCCGGGATCCCGATCGTGCTGGCCGCCTTCGTTATCGGCCTCTCCGCGTTGCTGATCAGCCTCTATCTGCCATTGATCGGGCCCGAGCAGCGGCTTTCGCCGTCACGGGAGCTCACCGGCTAGCGCCAACATAACGCCGCCCGCAACGTTTTTGTCGTCGTATGGCCATGATGAATGGGCCCAACGGCAGGGACGCAAAGCGAGGCCCGGGCCGCATCCTTAACAGCGTTATGCGGTGCCGCCGTCTTTGCTATTCCAAGAGGGGCCAGGCGATCGTCGAAACTGCACTGCTGCTGCCGCTCCTGATGCTGCTCACGATGGGCAGCGCCGACCTCGGTCGGGTCTTCTACTACTCGATCGCCGTGACCAACGCCGCGCGCGAGGCGGCCCGGCAGGGGACCTATTACGACCCGACAGCCAGTCCGCCGGCCAACACCTTTGATGATTACGCCGACATCCTGGCCGCCGCCCAGCGCGACGTGCCGGGCGACGTCACGCTGGCACCGTCGACCATCGCCCCATTGCACTGCCTGACGGGTCCGCAATCGAGCTGGTCGGCGAACTACCCGACGGCCCCGAATACCGGATACGTCTACATCTGCTTCGACGGGCAGGACAACCCCGCCCCGTCCATCGCGACCAGCACGATCCAGGTCACGATTCTCTACAACTTCCAGCCGGTGACGCCGCTGGCGGACATCGTCGGGGCTGGCACGGTGCATGTCGTGTCGTCGACAACCATGGTGGTGCAGCACCAGCAGTGAAAAACAAGCGGCAAGGCCAATCGCTGGTCGAGATGGCGCTGATCGCGCCCTTCCTCATCATGATCCTGCTGACGGTGATCGACTGCGGCCGTGCCGCCTACGACTACTCGACGCTTGCCGCAGCTGCCCGCGAGGGGGCGCGCGCGGCCATTACGACCGGGAACAACCGGCCGGATAACAACCGCGTGATCGGAGCCGTCGTGCAGAACGCGTTCGGGCTGGCGCTCAGCGCCGGCAGCTGCGTCAACGACACCCCGGCGCCAAGCCCCACCATGTCGCCAAACACCGGGTTCGTCTACATCGGCGGCGGGAACGGAAACGTCACGCCCAACGCGCCCTCCGGTCAGGCACCGGCAGGCGCCGGCGGCTGCCAGGCGGTAGTCCCGAGCTACGCCAGCCACAACCCCCTGACGGTCACGATCAGGTACAGCTTCATGCCACTGACGCCTTTCGGCTCGCAGTTTTTCCCGGGTGGCATCGTCATGACTGTTACCAGCACCATGAGCACGGAGTACTGATGCAGGGATCCTGGTTGCGAAAGCAGTCAGGGCAGGCGGTCGTCCTGGTCGCCATCGCCGTGCTGGCGCTGACCGCCATCCTGGCGCTGGCCCTCGATGGCGGCAGCATCTACCTCGACAAACGGCAGCTGCAGAATGCGGCCGACTCGGCCGCACTGGCCGGAGCGGAGCGGCTGATGACGGCGCCACCGAGCTACGCGACCATGCACAACGCCGCCGTGGCCAACCTCCTCCAAAACCTTCCCGGCACGAGCAAGGGCGGGACCGTTTGTAGTGTTTCCTGCCCGATTCAGAAGACGATCGGCCTGCCGGGTGGCAACGGGGTTGGGACGCTCGACCTGGGGGCCGGGTACCACGTCGAACTGACGGCGCCCACCTCTTACACGTACCAGGTGACCATCTGGCATTCGCATAACGTCGTAGTCGCGCCGATCCACGGCTTTCAGCCGACCATCACGCTGGCTGCGCGGGCTACGGCCCAGAACGCCAATTTGCCCTACGCCGTCGTCCTGCTGCAGGACAAGCCGCAGTACGCCACCTACTCAAACTTCAATATCAACGGCACGCCCGGCGGAATCACGATCCAGGGCCCCGGCGGATCGAATCCGAATGACCGAGGCGGAATCTTCTCCAACGCCAGCATCGCGCCGGGCAACGGGACCCCGTCCATCACGTTCAGCCCCGGAGGCGCGCAGGGGGATCTCTGGGCGGTCAATGAGAGCAACACGGATCGGAGTGCTCTGCAAACCGCTGGGGTGGTGAGTGGCCAGCAAACAGCCGGCGTAACCGGCCTTCCAAGGTCTGCCTCACATCTTGACTTCCCGACCTACCCCGAGCCCGTGCCACCCGCCGCCACCTACAACGGGAGCACCATTGTCAATGGGCCGCCGACGTATCTTTGCCCCGGTCAATACACGAACCAGATTTCCGTCCAAAACGGAGCGACGGCGGTGCTAGCTCCGGGCGTTTACCAGGTCCAGGCAAACGGGGTCAATATCCAGGGAACGCTGCGAACGCTCAACGGCAGCGATCTTAACCAGACGGTCTGCGGCCAGCTTCTCACGGCTTTGCCAGCCGATACGGGGGTCATCATCGAAGTGACGCCGGCGAACGCCTCCGGGAACACGCAGTGCAACAAGCACATCTTTTCGGCGGCTGCGACCTCAACCATTACCCTGCAGCCCTCGCCCAAGTACTTCAATATCAGCCTCTACATCGAGACCATGCCGAACTGGCAGACCGTCTGTACCAGCCAGCCCCTTGGCACCAACGTCGTCCGGTTTTCCGGCAATGCGTGCTACAGCATCGGGGGTGCGATCTACGGCCCCGCCGACAACATGGTGCTGACCGGCAGCGGCTGCGGCACCGGGGTTGGTCAGGTCGTGGCCTGGACGCTGCTGATCAACGGCAATGGCAATGTCAATGAGACCTTCGATCCGAATTCCGTCCCCTATATGAAAGGCCTGACCCAGTAGCTCTTGTCACCATCTCGTTGCCGTTGCAACGATACGGCGACAACTGGTTGCGGTTGTTGAGGATCGGGGCCCCGTAAGACTCGACGTAGGAACTCGTCACTAAGGTTGTGGCTGTGCTCAAGGGAGTCGACTCCCGGCGTTCGTCTGTGCGTCATGGCCAGGCGCTCGTCGAATTTGCCCTTGTGGCGCCTTTGCTGGCATTGATGCTGATGGGCGCAACCGATCTGACGCGGGCGTTCTACACCTACATCGTCCTCAGCAATGCCAGCCGGGAGGCCGCGCGGGTCATCATCGACTACCCCTACCAGTACAGCGATACGGCGGCCTGCACGGCCGGCCACAACGAGGGGTTGCCCTTGTACGCGCTCAACTGCGGCGGTGGGTCGCCGACGCTGATCATCAGCCCGGCAGCCAACACCGGCGTGACGCCGCCGCAACGGCTGCCTGGACGCAATCTGGTGACCGTGACCGCCAAGACCGACTTCAAACCGATCACCGTCCTGATCCAGTGGTTCATGGGGTCGACGATCACGATCCAGGCGAAGACCACGTACGTCACCTGGTACTGAATCCATGAGTAAGATCCGCCGTTTCCTCACCCGACGCTCCGGCCAATCGCTGGTCGAGTTTGCCCTGCTGGCGCCCGCCTTCTTCTTCCTGCTGATCGGCGTCCTCGACTTCGGCCGGGCTGGTTTCTACTACGTCTCGATCGTTGACCTGGCGAAGCAGACGGCGCGCTACAGCGCGGCCTACAACTCCGGCACCGGCTTTACCAGCGCCAACATCGACGCCTACATCAAGGGACAGGCCAATGCCACGACGATCAACACGCCCGTGCTCAAAACCGCGGCCTTGTGCGCCCGTCCCGTCGGCCCTCCAGGCCTGCCCTGTCAACTCCCGGGGGTTGGTCAGGCTTACTACTGGGTCGTCAAGTGCATCATCCCGACGTGTAACCCGGAGACCGTCACGGTCACCGTCGTGTATGCGTTCCGGCCAACGACGCCCATGATCAGTGCCATCACCGGGACGATGTACCTCTGGGCGGACTCGGTAATGATCAAGGAGTACGTCGGATGATGTCGCGCCTTCTGCTCCGCCGGCCCGGGCGGCGCGCGAGCCGCGGCCAGATGCTGGTGATCTTCGCCGTTTCCGCCGTGGCCCTGTTCGGGATCCTGGCGCTTGCCTTCGACGGTGGTCGGGTCCTGATGGAGCAGCGCAGCCTCCAGAACGCCGCTGACGGCGCGGCTCTGACCGGGGCCCTCGACATTGGACCCGGGACGAGCCCGTCGCAGAGCCGCATCGCCAAGGACAACACGGTCTATGCCATCGAGCAGGCGCTCAACATCAGCTTCTCGAACAACTACACCAGCACCCAGGCGCACTACCTGTACCCCGGCCTGGGATCAAACTGCGCGCCAAGCGCTTGCAACCCACCGTACAGCGACGCGTGCTGCACCTGGAATGACTCCACCGGCGCCTATACGCTTACGATCACAACGCCCTTTAACTACAACGGCATCGAGAACGAGGCGCACATCCACGTGGACCTCGTCCACCGCCTGCCGCTGCTCATTGGCGGCGAGTACTTTCCAAACCTGGGCGTTCACGTCCAATCGACGGCGCGGAACTACGCGCTGCCGTACGCCCTCTATACGCTGAAGTACTACGATCCTGAGGACTTTAAGACCAACGGTAACGCGTCGCTGTCGGCGAACATGGACATCGGCACCAACGGGAGCTACGCCCATGTCGGTGGCTCGAACATCAGCTTCAACTGCTCGGTGCTCCCAAGCGGCGGGTCGGGCTACGGCGGCGACCTCTACGAGTACGTCACGACGGGTGCGTCAGGAATCGGCGCCGGGTCGGTAACGAAGGGCTGCAGCAGCGGCTCGGCCGATAAAGCCATCGCGCTCCAGCAGTTGCCACCCATCCATCTACCGCCCGATCCCTATGGCGCCACCACCTGTGCCACCGCTGGTACGTGCGTCAACGTCAGCCCCGGTGGCGGTACCTGGGCATTGGCTCCGACGATTCCCGCCGACCCCAGCCTGGGTCCCGGTCCCCGCTACGGCTCCGTTCAGATTGGCAACGGAACGACCCTGGTGTTGATGCCGGGCGTGTACTTCTTCGAGGGCACCGCATCGGGCTCCGGCCTGCTCACGAAGAACAGCGGCGCGTCGGTGGTTACTGGTGACTGCTACGGCTACGTCGTGCCCGCCTGCTGGACGACAAGCTCCGCCGGAAACCCGACCGCCTGCCCCAGCGGTTTCACCGGTAGTGGAGGCGCTACCTTGAGCCGCGCCGAT
The DNA here is from genome assembly GCA_036390825.1 of Candidatus Dormiibacterota bacterium. Taxonomy (GTDB): domain Bacteria; phylum Chloroflexota; class Dormibacteria; order CF-121; family CF-121; genus CF-13. The sequence goes on along the minus strand of DASWBA010000014.1, from coordinate 18,873 downwards.
GCTGGCAGCGTCAAGTTCGCCTGCAAGAGCCCCGACTTCGGCGTCGTCATCATCTTCTTCCCGCATGGAACCGATCAGGCGGGAACCTGCACGAACCAGAACCCGGCGGCGTCGGGGCAGTACTACTGCACCAACAACAGCACCTGGGGCGATGACAACCAGTTCTCGATCTGGGCGGGATCCGCGGTTTACCTGTCGTCTTCGCCTCGCTACCACAACATCGTGGTTTACGTCGACTACACGCACGAAGTCGGGACCACGCTCAACTACACGACCGCGGCGGCCCTGTCTGCCGCCGGTTGTGCGACGAGCGCCTGCGCCCTTCACATCGGTTTGGGAAGCATGGTCGTTGGCGTGGGTGGCGGTGGCAGCATCAGCATCAAGGGGGCGATCGTGGCGCCCGACGACAACGTGCAACTAGGTGGCGGTACGTCAGGGTCGGGCTACGGCCAGGTCCTCTCATACAAGCTCCAGACGCAAGGTAACGGCCTGGTGGCCGAGAGCTACAACCCGCTGGCGCTCGCCTATACACCCGTCATCGTCCAGTAGCGCCGTCGTCCATACAATGGCGTGGTGCCAGCCGCCGCGCCCAATCGAAACGCCATGGGCGTGGCGCTCGTCATCGGTTCCGCCGTGTGCTTTGGCACCTTGGGCGTCTTCGGCAAGCTCGCCTACCGTCTCGGGCTCACCACTCCGCAGCTTCTGAGCTATCGGTTCGCCCTCGCGGCCGTTCTGCTCTGGCTAACAGCCATATTGATCCGGCAGCCCATCCCGCCGCGGCGCAGTCTTCTCGGGCTCGCCATCATGGGCGGCGCGGGGTACGTCGGCCAGTCGGGCAGTTATTTCAGCGCGCTGCATTTCATCCCGGCATCGATGAATGCGCTGCTGCTCTACACGTTTCCGGTCGTGGTCACTTTGCTCGCGGCCCTCCTTTTCCGCGAAACGCTCGGCTGGGTGAAGCTGGCCGCCTGCGGCCTTGCATTCTTGGGCACGCTGCTTGTGGTCGAGGCCCAACTGCATGCCGCCCCACCGATCGGCATCGTCCTCGGCCTGTCTTCGGCCGCCTTCTACTCCGGCTACATCCTTTACGGAAGCCGCCTGCTGCCCGGACTTCCGCCCGTATCAGCCACGGCGACGATCATGACGGCGGCCGCGCTCGTCTGGGGGACCTATGCCGCCGTCACCGGCCAACTCGCGGTCGGATGGACCGCGCCGCGCGTGGCACTGATTGGTAGCTTTGCGCTGCTGGGCACGACCATCCCGGTGCTGACCTTCATCCTCGGCTTGCGCCTGGTCGGGCCGTCCCGCGCTGCCATCCTCAGCACCTTCGAGCCGGCGAGCACGGTGCTGCTGGCCGTGATCATCCTGGGCGAGCTGGCCAGTCCGCTGCAGTATCTCGGAGGCGCACTGATCATCGCGTCGGTCCTCTTGCTGGAGGGGTCCGGCTGGGTGGCCTCGCGGGTCCTGCCCCAGGCTGCCCGCGAATAATCGAGAGATCATCCTTATAATCCGCGCTGCTGCCCCCTTAGCTCAGTGGACCAGAGCGGGTGCCTTCTAAGCACTAGGTCGCAGGTTCGAATCCTGCAGGGGGCGCTTCTTGCGAGGCCCCGAAGCGCTGTGCTATTTGTCACAACCATATTGACAAAAAAGAATGTGAGTGTAAGGTTGCGGTACTGAGCGAGCGGATCGACGACATCGGGTAAAAGGCAGGAACGTGTAAGGGGTGAGCGCAGGCGGCGCCGTGGCGAAGCTTGTGCGAACCGGCCCGAGTGGGGCGAGGGGACACCAAGTGAGGGAGGGGTCCGCGGCCGTGGTTTCAGCCAAGGTGCTGATCCCGCAGGTGCAGTCCCTTGCCCGTGAACGGGTCGACGCGCTGCTCGCGCGGATCTGGCAACACCGGGTCGGGCTCGTCGTTGCGCCGGCTGGCTCGGGGAAGAGCACCCTGCTGGCCGGCTTCGCCGGCGCCGCGACGGTGCCGGTCGCGTGGTATCGCGCCGAGAGCTGGGACGCAAAGACCAGTACCCTGCTCAGCCACCTGGAATCGGCGTTCACCGCCGCCCTCGGAGCAATCCCCGATCGCTGGGAGTCGATCGAGACCGCTGCTCGTGCTCTCGAGGCCTGGGCCGGCAACCGCGCTCTGCTCATCATCGATGACCTCCACACCTTGGAAGACAGCCCTGCTGAGCTCGCGCTCGAGCGGCTCATCGATTACGCCCCGCCCAACATCACCTTCCTGATCGGTTCGCGTGCGCTTCCTGGCTTCAACCTCTCGCGGTTGCGGGTCTCGGGCGCTTTGCTCGAGATTGGGAGTGAGGACTTGCGGTTTCGTTCCTGGGAAGTCGAACGACTCTTTCGCGATTTCTATCGCGAGCCGCTTCCTCCCGAAGAGCTCGCGGAGCTGGCACGCCGCACCGAGGGCTGGGCGGCCGGCCTTCAGCTCTTCCACCTGGCAACGCGCGGCAAGTCGCCGCAGGAACGGCGCCGGATTCTGACCGCGCTCGGGGGGCAGTCGCGGCTGACGCGCGAGTATCTGACCCGTAACGTCCTCGATCAGTTGCCCGCCGAGCTGCGCTGGTTCCTCGTCCGGACCTGCGTGCTGCCGCGCCTCACCGGGCCGATCTGCGATGCCTTCCTCGAGCGAGTCGGGGGGCAGCAGGTGCTGGAGGAGCTCGAACGCCGTCAGATCTTCACCTATGCTACGGACGACCGAGGCGGCTACCGCTATCACGAGGTGCTGCGCTCGCATCTTGAACAGGTGCTGGTCGATGAGCTCGGCGAGATCCAGGCCCGCGCCGCCTACCAGCGCGCCGGACGCCTGCTGGAGACCAGTGGCGCTTTTCCCGATGCGGTGCAGGCCTATTCCCGCGGTGAGGATTGGGAGGCGGTTGACCGCTTGCTCCATCGCCAGGGCGGTGAGGTGCTCGAAGGCCCGGACACCTGGATCGATGCCCTGCCGCCCGCGCTGCTGCGCCAGGACCCGTGGTTGATGCTGGGCAGCGCCCGGCGTCATCGTGCCGAAGGGCGCTGGCGGGAAGCGATTGACGCCTACCATCGCGCCGAACGGGTGTTCGGATCGAGCGACGCCGGCCTTCTCTGCGCCACCGAACGCAAAGCGCTCGCGGGCTGGCTCGAGCCGGCGCCGATGCCGGGCAACGATTGGGCCGGCATCCTGCGGAAAGCGGTCGCCCACGATCCGCTGGCCGTGAAGCAGGCCGCCGCGCTCTTGCCCGAGGCGACCGGCAAGCTCGCCGCGGGCCTTGTCTGCCTGCTCGCCGGGCAGTTGACACAGGCGCACCGCCAACTGAATGTCGCCGCCGACAGTCGCGACGCACCGGTTGCCCTGGCTACCGCCGCGCGGCTCACGGCTGGCGTCGCCGCACTGCTCAGCGGTGACCTGCAGGGCATCTTCGACGTCGAGGAGTCCGCGGAGGCGGCCGAGTCGCTCGGGATGGGGTGGGTCGCCCGCCTCGCTCGCGCGGCCCGGGTCCTCGCCGGGCGGCCCGGGAGCGCGGCGGAGGCGGAGGCGCTGCGGCTGGCCAGCGATCGCGACGGCGATCGGTGGGGGAGCGCGCTCATCGGACTGATGCTCGGTTGGGCGGCGATCTACGCCGGTGAGACGGCCCTAGCGCCACTGGAAGAGGCGACCAACACCTTCCACCAGCTCGGCGCCGGGGTGCTCGAGGCCTGGTCGCGGGCGCTACTCTCGCTGGCACTCGCGCGCAGTGGCGTGCCGGAGGCGCGTGAAGCCGCCTTCCAGGCCGAGAATCTCGCGCGCTACACGGGTACCCCTGGCGCTCGGTATTTTCCCTATCTGGCGCTGGCTGAAATCGAGCCGGCTCGCGCCGCCGAGTATGGCGAGCTCGCGACGGCGGTGCAGGACGAGAGTGGCCTCGCCCCACTCAGTCCCTCGGCCCCACTGCCCGCGCCCGAGAACGTGATTCGCATGGGCAAGGTCCGGTCGGTCGTATCGCTGAGCATTCGCTGCTTCGGTGGTTTTAGCCTCGCGATCAAGGGCCGGGCCGTGGACCTGACCGCGGTCAAGCCGCGGGCACGCGCGGTTCTCCGGCTGCTGGCCGTGCACGCCGGCACCCCGGTTCATCGCGAAGTGCTTGGCGCGGCCTTCTGGCCGGATGCCGATGCGGAGACCGGGGCTCGCAACCTGCACGTCGCGGTCTCCTCGCTTCGCTCCTGGCTCGAACCCGGCATGGGCCGCGGCGGGTCATCGATCCTGCTCCGTCATGGGGACGCCTATCTCCTGGCCCTGCAGTCGGACGCCGAGGTCGATCTCGTCCAGTTTTCGAAGGCGCTCGCCTCAGCGCGTGTGGCGCGGTTGCGCGGAGAGCCGGAGGCGGCGATCGCGCACTTCGAGCAGGCCCTCGAACTCTATGCCGGGGAGCTGCTACCCGAGGACGGCCCGGCGGAGTGGGCGATCGAGCCGCGCGAACGCTTTCATGCCGGCGCGCTCGAGGCGGCGCAGGGCCTGGCCGAACTGTTGCTCAAACGGGGCGACCCGGCGGCGGCGGCCAGTGTCTGCTCCACCGGGCTGTGGATCGACCGGCTGCACGATCCGCTCTGGAAACTCTTGATCCAGGCGCGCGAGCGTGCGGGCGATCGCGTAGCGGCCAGCCGCGCGCGCCGTGACTACGCCCGAGTCCTCGAGGAGCTCGGCCTCAGCGCCACCGTGCGGTCTAGTTCTTCGTCCTGAACTCGACTTCGGTGATCGCTACCGACGACGCTGACGCGCCGGCCGGTGCGTAGACCGACTGGACGTGGATCTCGACGAAGGACACCTGTTTGGCTTTCCCGTCCTCGAGAAACGTCGACTGTGTCTGGGTCGCGTCGTCGTTGAGGTTCACATCGGTCGCGTACCCATTCGAGAAGACCAGGTGAAGGAGGTGGGGCCGCGGCTGCAAGTTGGCGGCGTCGGCCGGGGCGCTCCCTGACGCGCCAGACCGAAACACGACCGCCGCGACATCCTGCAACCCGCTGAATCGGACCACGAGCACCGGCGCGCGGTCGCTGGCAAGCGCCGACCAGTAGGTGTTGCTGTAGCCGTCGATGGCGAGCATGGGCCCATGGCCGGCGACGGCGCTGCTGGCGGACGCGCCGATCGGGGTGACCGGCTCATAGTTCGGGTGAACAACTTTTCGAATCGCGGTGAAGGTGGACGTGGCGCGATCCACGACCAGATTGTGGAATCCGGGGACCAGCAAGAAGGCGAGCAGCGCGACCACGATCAGGGCGGCGATGGCGAGCCGGACGATCCGCCAGACTCCGCCCATGACGTTCGGCGGGCCGACACGACCCGGCCGCCAGCCGGCTTCGCGCGTCCGGACGCCGAAGACCTTGTTGAAGAAGCGCCGGTACCACGGCAGCCGGACGGCGACCGCCTCGTCTAGCGAATTGCCGCACCGCCGGCAGAAATGGCGAACCGGGTCGTTGCCCTCGCCGCACTGGCCGCAGATCAGGTCACCCGGATGACGCCGCGTCGGGGCCTCGAGAGTGCGCGGGGCCGAACGGGGCCGCGCTGTCGTGGGGGCCACCGAGATGGGGCGGCGGGAAATCGGTTCATCCGTGGGGGCAACCGCGGCCGGGGTGGGGGTTGGGGCGGCGGCGGCGTTAGGCGCGCCGACGCTGGCCAGCACAGGCTCTGGCGCCGGGGCGGGGCCCGGTAATTCGCCTCCCACTCTGGGGGAGGTTGGGGTGGGGGCCGTCGATGTCACGGCCACGGCGCGCACGATCGGAGGAGGGGCAACCGGCTCAGGTTCAACCGGAGCGGCGGCCTGGGCCGCCACCTCTTCCATGCCGACCGCCTGCTTGACCCGATCGATCAGGCCAAGCTTCGCCGGCTCGGGCTCCGGTTCGGGCGCGGGCGGTTCCGGTTCCGGCTCCGCCACCACGATGCGCTCGCCGGTCCATTCCAGGAACTTTCCGCACGACCCGCAGAACGTGTCGCTGTCCTCGTTGTGGTGCCCGCACTGCTTGCAGACGATCACCCGCTGGTCACCTCCACAGCATCCGTCACTTCGGCGCGTTTGACAATCTCCACTTTGTGGGTCACATGGGCCGGTTTGGCGGCCATGACCAGCGCCTCCAGCCTGGCCTGGTTGATCGTGGCCGGGTCGGCGACGGTGACCCGGACGAGGACGGCGAAGTTCGGCGATCCGGGGAGAGCTCCCCCGGCGGTCGTTGACGTCGCCACCCCGCCGGTCTCGTGCAGCTCGACGGTGCCACCGGTGAGCACCGCCACCTGCTCCTTGAGGCCGCTGGCCGTCCCACGCATGCGGTAGAACTCGAAGGCGCGGCTGACCAGGACCCGGCGGCGCGTCAGCTCCCAGCTTTCGTCAAGGACGATGCCGAACCAGCTGCCCAGCCACTCGAGGAAGTCCTCGGGCGTCAGCCACGGGTCGAGGTACGCAGGGAAGTTGTCGAGCGCCGCGAAGATGGGGGCCAGCGCCGCATCGAAGGCCGAGACGAAGCGCTGAGTAAAGTCATCCTCCTGGTAGAGCGCCGGCAGCGATTCACCCAGGGGATGGGGACTGATCAGGCTACGGACGAGGCCTCGCTGGTGATCGATGGCAGCGGTCGCGATCATGCCCCTTCCACCAGGACCTGGTGCTCGTACGAGAAAACGAGCGCGTGCGGTTCGATCACCAGACGCTGGACCGCCTGGCCACGCTGCCCGGTCACCGGGTCGGCGCCAAAAAGTCGAGCGTCTTCGACCAACTCGGTGCCTCGCAATCCCTGCAGCACCGAGTAGACCTCGCCGACGTGCACCGGGCGCCCAAACGGCCAGCCATTTCGGTCCGGGCCGCCGCTGATGGGATGGAAGTAGTGGTAGAGGGCATCGAGCGCATCGGCCTGCAACCGTGCCGCGTTGGCCCCTGGGCGCGGGCGCAGCTTGGCCACTACGGTGACGCCGCGATAGACGGGGGGCTCGACCGCCACCCGGGTCCCGATGACGCGCGATTCGTCGAGCCGGCGGCTGATCCGCTGCAGCGTCTCTTCCGCCGGGACCAGCTGCTCGAAGCGAAGCCGGCCGTCTTGACTGCCGGCGGCCGGAACCACCAGGATGCGAACGCCGCCGGCCTCGGTCCCGTCGCCCGCGGTGACGCAACGAATTCGTGCCACCTCCGGCGCCGCCTCACGCGCGAGGTGTTCGTAGTCCTCCATCGTGACCGCGCGGTCGCGGGTGCGCAGCACGATTGGGCCGCGCACCTTGGCATTCTCGATATCCTCGCCATCGACCCCGCCCTCGGCGGCGCGGCGGTTCTGCACCTTCGAGACGTAGGGAATCGAGGACTTCAGCACGCTGATCGAATTGCGCGCCACGTTGCCGCGGCGACCACCGCCAATCAGGTAAGAGCGGATGCGCAGTCGAGCGCCTTTCGGGGGAACCGCACCGTAGTTGCGCAGCGCGCCGTCCGGCTCACGAACACCGGGTCCGAGGTGGACTTCGCCGGTGACGGCGTCGAGCACGAAATGGCGATCGTCCGGCTTGCTCTCGACGAAATCCTGCACCTGCTTCCACTCCTGCCAGCCGTCGATGTCACTCACCTCGAGGACCGCGTTCGAACCGCCAGGTACGACGGGGTGGCGCTTCAGCGCGAAGCGCTGTCCGGGCACACCTTCCGAGACGCCAAGGATCTCGTTCTCCACCAGCTCCGCATTCACGGCCTCTGCGGTGCCGCCGATGGTAAAGGCACTGAGGCCCTTGATCGTCGGTGAGGCGCTGTAGGTGGGCTGGTCGACTTCGGGCTTGAGCACCCGCGCGCGTAACCAGCCGGCCCGTTGCTGCTGGATGACCGATACGGTGTGACTCTTGGGTATGTGTAGCACGACGTCGCCGTCGCGATTCAAGCCGCCGGTGCCGTCGCGATCGACCTCGCAGGGCGCCCAGGCATAGCCGTCCCAGGCTTCCCAGAGCAGGGGCGGATTCTCAGGGTCGACGCCAACACCCTCGATGTCGCACTTGAATCGCAGGGTAACGGCGCACGATGGAGCGGCGTCGGACAGCCCGACCAGCAGCACGTCATCGGGCTTGGGCACCTTGTTGAAGCAGTAGAACGAGGTCTTCGCCAGCAGCGCTTCGGTGTGGTCGCGCACCTCTTTGTCATCGGCCAGCGACGAGGCCAGGTAGCTGAGTGAGGTCGGCACCACCGGCAGGTCGCCAACGGTGGTAAAGGCGATCGCCTCATCGGTGTCGGTGCGAAGCGTGGCCACCTGCGTCCCGGGGCGGATATGCACCGTGGCCGGTTGCGGGCCGGCCAGCCAGAAGGTGATCGCGGCCCGGGCCGCGGTGGGCGGGAAGAGCCGGACGCCGATCAACTCGAGGAACTTGATGTAATTGCGGTCGGGGACCCGGTTGAGCCGGTAGAGCACCTGGTCCGTCATCCAGGCGAAGGTCTCGATCAGGGTGACGCCCGGATCGGACACGTTGTGGTCGGTCCATTCGGGACACTTCTGCTGGACGAGGCGCTTGGCATCGTCGACAAGGTCCTGGAAGCGTCGATCGTCGAGGTTCGGGACCGGAAGTGCCATGCTCACCCTCCTCCAACACTGTTCTGTTCGGTCATGTCGACTCCGCCGGGATCACGTAGAAGGGGAAGACCAGGTTGCGCGGATCGTTGGTCTCGCCCACGGTGTAGCGGATATCGATATAGATCGTGCTCGAGTCGGCGCTGTCGAAACTCGCGACCACGTCGCGGACTTCGATCCGCGGCTCCCAGCGGCGAAGCGAGGCGCGTACCGCGGCGGCCACTCGGGCCGCCGTCTCGGCATCGGCGCTCTCAAAGACGTAATCGTGAATCTCGCAGCCGAACTCGGGCCGCATCGGCCGCTCGCCGATCGCGGTGCCAAGGATCAGCCGCATACTCTCCTCGATCTCCTGCTCTCGCGAGACGAGGGCGATCCGCCCGGTGGCGTCGGTTCGCAGTGGGAAAGCCCAACCTGAACCAATGAACTCCTCGCTCATTGCGCGATCACCTTGGTCTGACCGGCCGAGGCGATCATCATCGGCGTGCCGGTCGGCACGCAGGTCCCCGCCACCGGTGGTAACGCGAGCAGAACCGGCATGCCACCGACCAGGACCTTCGTGCTGCCCGACGGGATGATGCCGCTGACGCAGGGCCCATTGGCGGCCGGCGGCGGCGGGAATGCGCACCCGGCGACCATGTACGACGCGGGGATGGTCACCACCGGCTGACTTCCAACCATCACCTTGGGGCTCACCGTGGTGCACTGCGCCTGGCCACCGTGCATGCAGGTGACCGAGCCGCCCATGTTGACGATTGGTCCCGGCATCACATCACCTGTAGGGCGCCGTTGTTGACGTCAACCATCGCGCCACTGACTTTCAATTGCCCGCTGGCTTTGACTTCGAGCTGCGGCCCACCATCGAGTTTTGCCCCCGATCCGCCCTTCATGTCGAGATTCGTCCCGGCTTCGACCTTGAGACCCTGCCCCGCCTTCAGGTTCAGGTTCGCCTGCGACTCGAGCGTCATGTCCTGCTGGCATTCGACGTGCACCTTGCCCTGCGACGAGATATGGATCTCCGAGTTAGTCTCGTTGAGCGAGATCTTGAGGTTGCCGTCGCTGCTGATGATGGCAACACCCGCCTTGTTCGGGTCGTCGAAAAAGATGAACTGGTGTCCCTTGCGGGAGATCAATCCGCGGCGCATGACCTGGCCGTTGTTGAAGAGGCTGCTGCCGAGATTCGGGGTGTCCTGACCGTTGTAGAGGCTGCCGACGACGAACGGCCGGCGGATATCGCCGAACTCGAAGGCCACCAGCACCTCGTCGTTGACCTCGGGCATGAAGAGCGCGCCGCTGTTGGGACCGGCGCCGAGCTGGGTCACCCGGGCCCAGTCGGATTCGTAGTTGTCATCGAGCCAGGGGAATTTGAGTTTGACGCGCGCCTGGTCATTCGGGTCGTTGTTGTCCGTGACCTGGGCGATGACGACGCCGTTGATGGGCGCGCCCCCCGCCGAGGCATGCCCGTTCGACGCGCCAAGCGAGGCCAGCCCCAGCAAGGAGCGGTCCTGCCGGCCGCTGATGACGAAGTGTGTCCGGTATCCGTTCTGGCCAAACACGTGACGCGCTCCACTCAGGGTGTACTGACCTTCGAACCGGTCGCCGACCACACCGACGCTGACCGTGGCACCGGCTTTGAGCTTGGGATTCCCGCGGGCCACGCCATCCGCTTCGGCGAAGGAGCTGCCAATAATCTCAGCGATCGCCGTCGCTACGCCGTCCACCATGGGTTGCTGCGGAAGCGGCCGGTCGACAGCGGTAAAGGTTGGGCTTCCGAAATTGCCGGCGAGCGTGCTGGGATCGTCCTGGACCGAGGCCGCCACCGTGCTCGCGCTCGCGGACCCAACGACAACCTGCTTTCCGTCGGGGTCCCAGCCGCGCACGTTGACTGTGCCCACCTGCTCGGCCGACGTCACGCGGGGACGAAATTCGATCAGGTCGTCGCCGAAGACCAGTTGCAAGGGATCGGTGTGGCTTTGGTAGTCGCCGGTTTGGGGAGCGTTGGACGACTGCAGCGGCTGGCGGAAGTAGAACTGTCCGTCGTCCATGCCCATCTCGTAGCCGATCTCGCGCGCCCGCGCTTTGAGGAAGTCCCAATCCGACTGGTTGCCCTGCGAGACGTGGTCATAGGTGACGCTCGTGGAGTCGATGTTGCCGATCGGCAGGCTCGCGTTACCGGCGACCTGACGCGCGATGTCCGAATCGGTGACGTTTTTATAGGTCTGGGTATTGCGACCGCGATGTAGCCGATGGGAGAGGTCATAGCCGCGCAGGATCGTGCGTAGCCGGGTGGCGTCGTACTCCGCCTCGAAGCCGGTGACCTCGCCCTTGATCAGCGTGTCCGGAGTGCCGCCGGGCGGCGTCATCTTGATGGTGACCGTCGAGCCGATGTTGACGTTGAGCTGGCTGATGACGTCGCGGGCTGGATCGTGAAAGGTGATCGCGAACATTCCTGGCAGGTGCTGGTGATGATCGACCACGACCTGCTCGAGAAGTCCTTCCATGGCATCGGGGAGGGGCGATCCATCGATCTCGACATCGGGCCAGAGATGATACTGCTGCGACATTTCAGTTCTTGCTGATCTCCGCCGCCTCGTCGGCGCTCGGCAGAAGGATGCGATTGCCCAAGGTCAGCCGCAGCGGGTCGTCGATGTCGTTGAAAAGAGCGAGGCCTCGCCAGAAGTTTGGATTGCCGTACTCCTTGCTGGCGATCGACTGCAAGGTATCCCCGTCCGAGATCAGGTGTGTGGCGCGCGCGTGGATCGAGCCCGACGTCGGATTCTGGCCGAGCATGTCCGTCGGTGCTTCTTTCAGCGAGATGTCGGCGGTGGCCCGAAGCGGGTTACCCGTGCGGCCGAACATCGTGTATTTCACGTTCACCGACTCGAGGTAGAACTTCTTCTCTGCCAACTGGAGGTTGCTGCCCCAGATGAAATGAAGCTCCGGCGGCTGGCCTTTTTCGCTGCTCAGCGACAATTTGCTCGGCGTGCACCAGTCGAAGAGCAGTTCGACCTGTTTGGTCACGTCGCCGACGGCGCTCTCCCAATCATCGAACAAGATCTGCATGCTGATGGTCTGAGGATCGGTTCCCAGGAATTCCGGCTTGGCGCCAGCCTTGCCCTTCATGTTTCGCGCCGGGATATTCCACTTCGCGCTTTTTCTGACCGAGTACTCGGTCGGATTGAACTTGAATTCCAGGCTGCCCGCCCCCCCGACCTCCTCGAGGCGGGCCTTCACCATCTTCATCGGGCTGGTCATAGGTTGTCTTTGCTCCTATCCAATGAGAAATCCGTTGTGCGCAAGCTCGAGCGTCTCGGTGGCCGCCTGGTTGTTGCCGAGGTCCATCGATGGTCCATTCCACTTCACCGGATAGACACCCTCAAGGTTCCAGGTGGTGATCGGGTTCCCCTCGGTGTCAAGCGCCGAAATCTCCGCGGTCTGGCGCTTGACCTCGAGCTTGAGACTGGCGATCCAGTCGGTGACCCGCTTGGAATCTTTGTTCAATGGTCGAGTCAGCTTGATGTTCTGATACTTGGCCCGACCAGGGATACGGTGTACGAAAGCGTTCTCGCCACCTTCCTTGTACTCGAGGATCTCGTACTCGACGGAGAGGCCGTCGCACTTCGACCAGTCCCCGAGGTCGGCGCCACCGTCCAGCTTGACTCGGAATCGCATCGCCTGACCAATGGGGTAATCGGGCATGATGACCCTCCTCAGCGCAGGTCGGTCAGGAGGCCCGCGCGCTCCCGATCGACAAGCAGTTCTGACTTCAAGCGCGTGCGGATCCGGTCATAGAGCTTGCCGGCGAGTTCATCCATGTCGGTTTCGATCGGGTTGTGTCTTCCGAACATAGACCCGGCAGCCGAGGCCACCGTGCTGGCGGCGGAGCCCGCGTCGGCGGGCGAGGGTCCCGGCGATGAAAGAGTGCTGACCCCGGCCGACGGTGAACTAAAGATTTCACGCTGCACCACCTCGGAGGTCCACTCGCCGCCGGGCTCCTGTTGCGGTGACTCCGCTGCGGCGGTGCGCTGCAAGGGTGCCAGTGGCAGCGCCGCCGCGCGTACGAAGGACCGCCCCGACGATGCCTGGAGTTGAACGTGCCGGCTGGCGGCTAATTGGTGGTTTTGCGGGACGGGGCCGTACCGCGGTTGCGCCGCGACGGCGGTGAGCTCGGGTAAGACGAGCGATCGGGTCGGCCCGTCCGGCGACGCTGCGCGCGGCGAGGGCAAAACGATCTCATCGGTGTAGGTCGACGTCTCGTCGGCCAACGGCGCTGCGGGGTAAGGGTCAATCGGCGCTGGTTCGGTCGACCGTTGCAGGGTCGTCGGCCGAAGGGGCCTCGCGCTGACCAGCGGAGCCAACTCACCATGCAATTCCCCCCGACCGGTTACGGGGGAGGGCAGGGTGGGGGCCGATACCTCCCCTTGCACGCTCCCGGGAGAGGCCTCCAATTCCCCTCGTCGGATCAGAGGAAAGGACTGCGGTTCCCTTCCCAGGTCTGTGTGGGAGGCCCGCGTTTCCCTGTGGTCGCTTGCGGGGGAGGACAGGGTGGGGGCACGTTGGATCTGGCTTCGTTGAACCAGCGGCAGCGTCGCTACTGGTTTGAGCGGAATTTCCGTCGGTCCTGGTGTCGCCGCATCGGTGAAGTTGTCCGTGGCCCGGTCCGTGGAAGACGCGGCAGAAATATCCATGGCCCGTTGCACGGGCGGCTCGACGGACAGCCCACCTGCCTCGAGCGACGCGTCAGGTTGGGGGATTCGTGTGGACTCGCGAGGTGCCAGTGGCAAATCGAGAGGAGCCGTGGTCGTGGCCTCCTCGGGTGACCCGGCCGTACGGTCGGGGCGGGCTGGTGCCGCGTCCTTGGTTGCAATCGAGGGTTGGGGCACCGAAGACGGTGCAAGCGGCATCGCCGTAGACTGGGCGATCGCACGTTGCACGGCACGACCGGGTACGCGGCTGATCGGGGCACCCAATCCGAGGCGACGCGCCTGGCCGAGCGTCAGTCGCGGTGGCGCCGCCACCGGCGCGTCAGACAGGTCTGCGCGGCTCGTGGCCGAAAGATCCAGTGGCTGCTCGATTCTCGAGCGGCGTGGTGGGCTCTCGACCGGCACCGGCTCAACCTCGGGCGACAGAGTAGTCAGCCGCTGCGCGACCGGCGCGGGAGTGACGACCGGAAGTTCCCTGACGGTGGCCGCTTGCGGACCAGCGGGAAGAGGGGCGGGCCGCGTCGCAGGAGACGCGGCCTCGTCCCCATCCCACTCCCCCGACTCCGCGATCGCGCCCTGCACGCGGCGTTGCACGCGAGGGCGCGAAATCATCGCCGGGCCGTCGTTGCGCGTGGTCGGCCTGGCGAGCGCCAGCACGATACCCGCTGGTGCTTCGGCACTGACCTGGTGGCCCATCGGCTCCGTGCTCACCGATGGATCGTGATGGGTCGCCAGGTCATCGCTGAATCGATCGCTGGGCGCGGTAAGGGGATGCTGTCCAATCAGCCGCTGGATGGGCGCTAGTCCAGTCCAGTCGCGGCGGATCACGGGCGCCGGGGTCGGGCGCGAACCCGAATCGGCCGGCGCCTCAGCCTTGCGTTGAAAGGGCCACACGGGTCAGTTCTCCTGCTCTTCGGCGAGGCGCCGATTGATACTGGCGACTTCCTCGACGACTCGCTGCCGCACCGGATGCTCTAAGTCGAGGATCTCTTCGAACGACCAGTGCAGGTGATAGGCCACGTACGCGATCTCCTCGAAGAGACGGTCGGTCGCGTACGTCACGACCCCCCCAGGCGACCACCTGCCATGTCCACGGTGAACTGATGCTTGCAGTCCGGGCAGGTGACGGCCGCCTGCGTGTGCCCCTCCTGGTTGATCCGCCGATAGAGATCTTGCAGAAAGGCGAGATCGGAGGCGAAGAGTCCTTCGATGGTGCCGGAGGTCACCTGCGGAACCGAGCCGAGCCTGGTGACCACCCGCGACAGCAGCAGGACCGTCAGGTAGGCCTCGTTTTCGCGCACCCGCGGGTCACGCTGGGGCAGGATCTCGTCCCGTGCCGTCGCCAGCCGCATCACCCCCTCGCGGTGGATCGCGCCGGTCTCGTCGACATAGCCGCGCGGCAGCACAAAGGCGAATTCCGTGTGGAGCGTTTCGGCGGAGGTCGGACGCCCGACCTCCGCCATGCTCGATACCGGACTCACTTCACGCGCTCGAACGATTCCATGACGATGGTGGCTTCCTCGGTCACGACCTCGTTGGACCCGGCCTTCAGGGCACCGGTCGACAACTTGGACGGCCAGGCGTTGACGAAGTTCCAGCGAGCGATCTCGCCGTTCTCGAAGTCGTAGAGGATCACGGACCCGTTCTTGCGCGCTTCCTTGACCTTGCCGTCGAGTGCGGCCTTGTGCCACTTGTAGAGGTCCATCGAAACGTTCTTGGCACGCTTCAGCGTGAGCGTCGGCGTCTTGTGCGCGCCCGGGATCTTCTTGATGATCATCTTGCCGTCGGGGCCGTTCTCCTTCAGCTCGGTGACATCCATCTCAGACGTCAAGCCGCTCAGCTCGGTGAATTGCGCGATGGTCGTGCCATCGATTTCGATGGCGAAGTTGCGTGCCGCAATCGCATCATTGGACGAAACGTTCGGAATACCAGCTGGCATTTATCCCTCCTTATTCGCTGAGTGACGTGCCGCCCGAGAACTGGGCGATCTTGAAGACGACGAACTCGGCCGGCTTAACCGGCGCGATCCCGATTTCGACGATGAGCTGGCCGGCGTCGATCGTCTCGGCGGTATTGTTCTCACCGTCGCATTTCACGTAGAACGCCTCGCTTGGCGTGGCGCCAAACAGGGCGCCGTCGCGCCAGACGCGAACCAGGAAGGCACTGATGGTGCGCTTGACACGTTCCCAGAGCGCCATGTCGTTCGGCTCGAAGACCACCCACTGGGTACCGAGCAAGATGGAGCCCTCGATGTAGTTGAACAAGCGCCGGACGTTGATGTAGCGCCAGGCCGGATCGCTGGAGAGCGTGCGTGCGCCCCAGACCCGGATGCCGCGGCCGGGGAAGGCGCGGATGACGTTGATCCCCTGTGGGTTGAGCAGGTCGTGCTCGCTCTTCGTCACCTGCAGCTCGAGGGAGATCGCGCCGCGGACGACTTCATTGGCCGGAGCCTTGTGCACGCCGCGGGTGTCATCGCTGCGCGCCCAGATGCCGGCCATGTGGCCGCCCGGTGGCACGAAGTTGGCCTGCCCGGCGAGCGGGTCGAAGACCTTGACCCACGGCCAATACAGCGTTGCGTACTTGGAGTCGTAGCCGGCCTTGTCGACGCGCCATTCGCGAATCTGCTGGGCGTTGAGGCCGGGCGGTGCATCGAGAATCGCGACACGGTCGCCCATCAGCTCGCAGTGCGCGATCATGGCCAGCTGTACGGCCTTGACCTGCTCGGAGTCGATCATGCCGCGCTGATACGCGGCCATCAGGTCGGGAACGCAAAGCATCGTCACGGTATCGACTGCCTCGAGACCGGCGAATCCGGTGCGGTCGGCGGAGTTGCCTACGTACTCGTCCGGGGTGACCCGGGCAGGCATCGTCGCGCCGCCGCCCTGAAGCGTAACCTTGCCCGGGGCGGGGACCTTCTCCAGTGCGCCGGCGGTCCCGATCTCCTCGAGCTGGATTAGCTTCGACGCGGTCTTGACAGCAGTGACAACGTTGTTCTTGCCTTTGCGCGTCGTGACGTTGTCGTACTCTTCGCGATCCTTGCCACGCGTGACAATCAGCTTGAACGTGTCTTCCGCGGGTTGCGACGCTTCGGCTACCTCGACCTGGATGTCGTTGCCAGGCTGGCCACCCTCCAACGCCAGTACGCGATAGCCGGCGAGCGACTTGTCCTTCGCGCTTGCCAGTTCCGCCTGCGCAGCCGGGGCGTGCCCGTTGGCACCGATGCGAACCACATAAGCTGAGCCGCCGCCGTTGAGAAAGTAGCCATACACGGAGTGCGCCAGGTACGAGCCTTCGATAAACCCGCCGAACGTTTGGGCAAACTGGCTCCAGTTGGTGACCAGCGTGGGCGCGTTTGCCGGGCCCTTCTCGGCCAGGCCGACGAATGCGGCGGTCGCGGTGCCGACGCCCTCAATCGGGCGTGAGCCTGCCTCGACCTCCTCGACGTATACACCGGGCGACAAATAATTGGGCATGGGCAATCTCCTCCTGGTTTGAGTGCCGTCAGGAACGCTGCGAGCGTCGCATCGGGTCTGGTTCGCCACAAGGGGCGACCGGGCCAGTGAACGGGAAAGCCGGGATGCCCAAAGGGACGCTACGTCGAGCCCGCGGTTGCCCGTTCAGGCAGGAATTTCACCCCAATGACTGCCCCCGCGCAACTTGTTCGGATGGACATCGGCGGCGACCCTAGAGGGCGATGATCCAGGACGTGGATGAGTCCCTGCGCGCCCTCGTGAAACGCGATGCCCTGAACGGATCAAAAGCCGATGTCGCTTTCGACGCGCCCACCAAAGAGTGGTCCTCCCGCCGCAACACGCCCACCGTCGACCTCTACCTCTACGACATCCGGGAAGACCTCGAGCAGCGCGAAGTGATGTGGCAGGACATTCGTGGCGATGCGCGCGATCCGAGGCTGGTCACGGAGCGCCGCCCGCCCCCACGCCGCTTCAAACTGTCATATCTCGTGACCGCCTGGACCCAGCGACCCGAGGACGAGCACCGGCTGCTGTCGGCATTGTTGGGCTGCTTTCTTCGCCATCCGACGATGCCGGCGGACGCCTTGAGTGGGACGCTGGTCGACTCGCGACAACCCATCACGCTCAACATCGCCCTGCCGCCGCCGCAGGATCGCTCGATCTCTGACGTGTGGTCGGCACTGGGAGGCGAGCTCAAGCCCTCGCTCGACCTGGTCGTCAACGCCCCGTTCGAAATCAAGGTGGCGATCGCGGCAGGGCCGCCGGTCCTGGAAGAGCCAAAGTTGAGCTTCGCTGGTTCAGACGGCGAGACCGACGAGACTGCCGGGTCCGCGTCGCGTCCTGCGAAAGGCCGCCGTGGCGCCGCAGCCGCCGAGGATGCGAAACCGGTGGGCACGCCGGGGCCCGGCGGGCCGAAGGCGTCGGGACGGCTCAAGCCCGGCGAGCCGGCCAACAAGCCGGGCGTGGCGCCCGATCAAGAGGAAACGGTCCGCTCCGGCAAAGAGAAACAACCCGGCCGTATCCTGCGCGTTCGCGGCGTCAACCGTTCCTAGGGCGATGGCGGCGCCTCCGCCGACTGCCGTCGCCGACGCTTCTCTGATCCATGTGATGCGGCGGCTCGAGCTGGTCGAGTCGCGCGTCCGGGCTGCCGTCGCCCGACGCCGCACGGCTGATCCTGAAACCGACGACCGGTTTCGTGGCCTCTACATATCGCAGACGCACGTCGATCGTCTGCTCGCCGATCAGGCAGCGCCTGCGCCGCCCGACCCTGCGGCCGCGAAAGCCCGGGAGGAGATCGAAGCCGCTGCCGATGTCGCCGAGAAGGAGGGGGCCGATCTTCGGTTGCGCCATCTGGCGCGCAACTTTGGTCTCGATGAGATCGACGTCGAACTGTTGCTGATTGCGATGGCGCCCGATGTTGACGCCCGCTTCGAGCGTCTCTACGGCTTTCTGCAAGACGATGTCTCCCGCCGCCGCGCCAGCGTTGGCCTCGGGCTCGAGCTCTGCGGGCTCCCCTCGAGCGGCGCCTACGCGCGCAGCCGGCTCGCCGCCGGCGCCCCGCTGGTCGACGACTACCTGGTGCTGGTCGAAGAAGGCGAACGCCCGGTGCTAACTCGCTCGTTGCGTGTGCCCGACCGCGTCACCGCGCACCTGCTCGGCAGCGACATCCGCGACCCGGTTGTGGCGGCGCTGGCCTACGAGGGCGATGAGACGACGCCCGACCAGGCGGCGGTGCTTGTGCGGTGGATGCGAGACAGCGCCCCATCGAGGCTGGCCTATATTCGCGAGCGACCTGGAGCCTCGGGCGCGGCACTCGCCTCGAGCGCCTTCAGCGAGATCGGCCGGCCAACGCTGGCGCTGGACCTCGAGCGGCTGCGCTCGGATGATGACCCGACGATGGTCGCGGCGCTGACCGCGCGTGAGGCGGGCCTGACCGGTGCGGGGGTTGTCGCCGGGCCGGTGGAGGTGCTGTTCGCGAAAGGGCTGCCGGCGGTTCGCGCCTTCTCGGAAATGCCGGCGCTGATTGTGCTGGTCGGTTCTCGCAGCTGGGACCCGGCCTGGGCGCGCGACGTTCCGTTCATCTGCGAGGCGCCCGTGCCGGATGCGCTGCAGCGGGCCGAGCTGTGGCGGCGGAATCTCAACGGCGATACTCCGCCCGGCCT
>DASWBA010000013.1:0-16384 GCA_036390825.1 Candidatus Dormiibacterota bacterium | reverse complement strand
ATTGCGCGTCCGAGTCGGGATTCGGCCCGTGCCCGGCCGCCGGTGGAGGCTGCCCGTCGTTCGAGGCCCACCAGGTGCACGACATGCGAAAGATCCCCATGGTTTCTCCGTGATGCAACGGCGAGCTTATGGTAGTTCTTTTTCGATTCCCTCCCCCTCTGGGGGGAGGGTAGGGTGGGGGCTTACCGCGAGGCGGCCGGATTGAGGTTCGCGGCCCGTCGTGGCGCACGCTGCGCTGCCAGGAAGCCGCCGAACATGACCAGCACCCCGATCGCCTGCCCGACGTAGAACAGCTCGTAGACGTGGAAGACGCGGGTGAGCGTCGACGCGCCGGCCACGATGAAGGCGCCGGCCGCGATCAGGATATTGGCGATCAGCCGGGATTGGGCGCCGCCCTTGCGCCAAACACCGACCGCGGACCACAGCGCGCCACCGATCAGAATCACGCTGCCCACGCTGTTGATCACGGCCGCCATCACGATGGCGACCACGTTGAAGAGGCCGCCCTGGACCCGGATGGTGTCAGCATCGGGGACCTGGTGCGTCTCGAGTTTGAGCTCCTGCAGGTGCGCGCCCAGCACGCCGGCGAGGCCGATGCCGGCCAGCACGATCAATACCCAGAGGGCGACACGGCTGAATCGTGGAGCGAGCAGGTAAATGCTTCCCAGGGCCAGCAGCCCGACCAGGATGATCGCCCCAAAGTAGTAGTAGGTTCGATAAAGGAGCGGGTTCCAGCCGCTGGCGGCCCCGATCACCTCGGTGAGGGCAGCAATCGCGTAGAGGGCCAGCGCCACCGCCCAGGCCAGCAGGTAGGGCCGATGTTTTGCCCGGTACTGCACGTAGAGGGTGGTGGCGAACGCGGCGCTGATCAGCGTCGCGACGAGCGGGTAAAAGATCATCTCCTCGCTCCACAGTCTATTCAAAAGGGCGCCTTCGGCCGGTCCGGTTTGAACTGGCGCTTGACGCGGCCGCGCTATTCAAGTTAAATAGGCCCCAGCCACGTTCCAGCACAGAGGTCTAGCCACCGTTTGAGCAGAGTCATCGCGGTTGCCAATCAGAAAGGCGGGGTTGGCAAGACGACGACGGCAGTAAATCTGGGATGCGCACTCGCTGAGCTCGGGAAGCGCGTCCTCCTTATCGACCTCGATCCCCAGGGCCATCTGACCATCAACATGGGCTTCAAGCAGCCCGACCAGATCGAGCTCACCCTGTACCACCTCCTTCTCGATCCACAGGTCACCCTCGGCCACGTGGTCAAGCACAGCAACCTCGGCGTCGACTTCATTCCCTCGAACATCGAACTCTCCGGGGCCGAGATCCAGCTGGTGTCCGAGATGGGGCGCGAGACCTTCCTCAAGGAAAAGCTGGCCCCGGGCCAGGACGAGTACGACTTCATGGTGATCGATTGCCCGCCCTCCCTCGGCCTCCTCTGCGTCAATGCCCTGGTCGCCTCCACCGAGGTCATCATCCCGCTGCAGTGCGAATACTTCGGCATGAAAGGCATGCAGCTGCTGCACAACACCATCGAGCGGGTGCGGGCCAAGCTCAACCCCAGCCTTCGCATCAGCGGCATCCTCGCCACCATCCACAAGTCGAGGACGCTGCATTCGCAGGAGGTGCTGGAGCTGGTTCGTGAGCGCTACGGCGACGTCGTCTTCGACGTCGTCATCAAGGACAGCATCCGGTTTGCGGAGACGCCGCTGGCCGGGATGTCGATCCTCCAATACGCGGGCAGCTCCGAAGGCGCGAACGCCTACCGCGCCCTCGCCAAGGCAGTCATCAAGCGGGCGCCGGCCGCCCCGGTCGAGACGAAGCAGCCCGTTGCCTCTCGTGTTTAAGCGGGTTTCGCTGGAAGGATCAGCGGAACTCTTTCGGGAGACCTCCAGCACACCCGAGGTGCTGGCCGAGACCGACCCGGAGCCGGTTCAGGCGCCGATCCATCACCTGCCTCTCCAACGCCAGGTCCATGGCGAAACGGTCTCGTACTACGAGTACCGGCTGACCGAGGCCCAGGTGCAATCGCTGATCGACGCGGTGCAGAAGATCAAGTACCCGCACAACCTGAAGAACACGACCAAGCTGGGCATGGAGGAGTTCGAGCGCCTCGAGGCGCTCCGTCAGCTTCTACTCGACGGCCTGCGGTAACCGGTCCTCGTCGGCGCGCTGCGAGGTCGCCACGTCCCAGCGTCGGGCCACCTGCTGGGCCCGGTAGAGCGTGGCATAAAGCCCGGGCGCATCGACCAGCTCATCGTGGCGGCCCCGCTGCACCACTCGGCCTTTGTCGAGGACCACGATCTCACCCGCCTGCCGGATGGTCGAGAGCCGGTGCGCGATGACGAGCACGGTTCGCTCCGCGACCAGGCGGGCGAGCGCCGCCTGGATCAGGTGCTCGGCTTCTGGGTCCACGGATGAGGTGGCCTCGTCGAGGATCAGGATGGGCGCGTCGTGCAGCAGCGCTCGCGCGATCGAGATCCGCTGTTTCTGGCCGCCAGAGAGTCTCACGCCTCGCTCACCGATGATCGTGTCGTAGCCCTTCGGCAGTTCCTCCACGAACTCGTGGGCATAGGCGGCGCGCGCCGCCGCCTCCACCAGCGCGTCACTCGCATCCGGGTTGCCAATTTTGATGTTGGCCTTAACGGTGTCGTTGAAGAGGAACACGTCCTGCAGCACGAGACTGATCGAGCGATGGACGTACTCGAGCGGGAGGTCGCGGATGTCGACACCGCCGAGCCGCACCGCCCCTTGTTGCGGATCCCAGAAGCGGGCAATCAGGTTCGCGACCGTCGTCTTGCCCGCGCCGCTCGGCCCAACCAGCGCGAGCACCGTACCTTCTTTCAAGTCGATCGAGACGTCGTGCAAGACCGACCGCCCTGTCTCATACGCGAAGGTGACGCGATCGAGTGCGATGTCGTAGCCCGGTTCCTGCGGTACCCGCGCGGTCGGCGAGTCCTGCACGTCGACCGGCGTGTTGAGGATCTCGAAGATGCGGTCGGTCGCGGCTTCGGCGTTGCGAAGACCTTCGAGCTGCCGGTTGAGCTCGGTGACGGGCCGGTAGAGCAGCGTGGTGAGAAAGACGAAGAAGACGAGGTTGGCGACGCTGAGCTGACCGGCGTTGGCCAGCAGGCCGCCGACCAGCAGCACCAGCGCCACCGGGATGGCGGCCATCCACTCGACGCCGGAGAAGTACCAGGTGTGAATCAAGTTGGCCTGGGTCGAGGCCTTCTTCAGCTCATCGCTTCGCTCGTCGATGGCGCGACGCGCATGCCTCAGCGCTCCAAAGGCCTTCAGCACGCCGACGCCCTGGATGTAGTCGATGATGATCCCGTTCAACCGCCCTAGCTCGTCGCGGTAGCGCTTGAAGGCCTCGAACGCCGTCCGTCGAAAGGCCAGCAGGATGAAGAGGATCAACAGCAGCGGCGCCAGCGCCACAAGCGCCAGCTTCCAATTGACGAGCAGCATCACGATGCCGATCAGCAGGGGGACCGTCGCCGCGCTGATCAGCTGGATGCCGGCGTGAGCGGTGAAAAACTCGAGGGTCTCGACGTCGCCGATGACCTTGGCGGCGATCGTGCCCGACTGCTGTCGGGTGTGGTACCCCATCGAGAGCCGCTGCAGTTGCTCGTAGATTCGCATCCGCATGTCGTGCAGGACCTTGAAGGCGGCAATATGGCCAAACCCGCCTTCCAGATAGCGACTGATGGCCATTAGTGCGGTGGCGCCCACCATGGCCAGGCCGAGCCAGACGAGGGTGCTGCCGGCCGGCGAGGGGCGCGCGAGCGCGGTCAGCATCTGCCGGATGATCAGGGCGGGCAGGATGCTGAGCGCCGTGTAAAGGACGGAGCCAGCGACCGCGATCGAGAGCAGGCCCCGATGGCCGCGTGTGATCGCCAGCATGCGGGAGAGGAACATCATGAGCAGGCTATTTTAATTCACAAACGGACGGTCGACGCTGCGGTAACCCGCTGCGCGACCAGCGCATGCAGGGCCTGCGCCAGCCGCGGGTCGGCGTTGAGCATCGGCGTCCGCCGCAGCTCGATCCCGAGCGCATCGGCCCTCTCCTTGGCCTCGATGTCGATGTCGTAGTAGATCTCGAGATGGTCGGCGATGAACCCGACCGACGCGACCAGGATCGCGCGATGGCCCTGGGCGGCCAGTTCTTCGACGGTATCGACCAGGTCCGGGCCCAGCCACGGCTCGCCCGTATGACTCTGACTTTGATATGAGAAGCGCCATTGCTCGATGCCGGCCCGCCCCGCGACCAGCTCCGAGGTGCGCAGCAGCTGACTCTGGTAGGGATCGCCCTCCGCGAGGATTCTGGCCGGCAGGCTGTGCGCGGTGAAGACCGCGACGACGTCATCGGGGTGGGCGAACTCCGTGCGGACCACTTTCACGTTCTCGGCGACCGCATCCAGGTAGCCGTCGAGCTCGTACCAGCTCTCGACAAAGTCGACGCTAAGGGGTGCGGCCGAGCCGTTCGGCGTCGACCTGCCGCGCGCGGTCGTGAGCGCGGCCTCGATCTGCCGCCGATAGCC
Organism: Candidatus Dormiibacterota bacterium; assembly: GCA_036390825.1. Classification (GTDB taxonomy): domain Bacteria; phylum Chloroflexota; class Dormibacteria; order CF-121; family CF-121; genus CF-13. Next base: position 11,852 of record DASWBA010000013.1, on the reverse strand, counting down.
TTCGGTACTGATCGTCGAGTAATGCGGGGCCAGCACGATCGCGATCATTCGGTCGGCGCCGCTGTCGATGATCTCTTCGACGGCACTTGCGATATGCGGCGTCCAGTGTTTCATGCCCACGTGGACGGTGTAGATCTCGTCGCCGGGCGGATCGAGGTTGAGGCGTCGTTCGAGCTCGCGGCCAAGTTCCATCGAGACGGCCAGCAGGGGTGTCGGCACGCCGACCCGACGGTACCGCGAGGTCAGATCCTCGACCGCCTCGCGCGATGGCTTCCGCCCACCGCGGATGTCCGTGAAATACGGTTCGACGTCCTCAAGGCGATTCGGGCTGCCGTAGGCCATCAGGAGAACGGCGGTGTGCCTAGGCGGCATGGACGTACTCCACCAGGCGCTGTAAGTGCTCGACCGGGCTATCGGGCAGCACCCCGTGACCGAGATTGAAGATATGGCCGGGGCGGCCGCCGGCGGCCTCGATCACCCGTCGCGCGCCGTCTTCGATAACGGGCCAGGGTCCGAGCAGGAGGGCGGGGTCCAGGTTCCCCTGGATGCCGCGGTCGAACCCGACCAGGCGCCAGGCCTCTCCGAGGTCGACCCGCCAGTCCACCCCGATCACGTCGCCGCCAGCCTCACGCATCAATGTAAGGATGCCGGCGGTTCCGGTGGCGAAATGGATCGACGGTGCGGCGGCACGCTGCAGACCGCTGAAGATGCCGGCCATGTGTGGCAGCACGTAGCGCCGGTAGTCGGACGGCGACAGGGCGCCGACCCAGCTGTCGAAGACCTGCACCAACTGCGCGCCCGCCTTGATCTGGGCCAGCAGGTAATCGAGCACCAGCTGCGACAGCCTCGTCATGAGCGCATCCCAGAGCGCCGGTTCCCCGTACATCATGGCCTTGGTCTTGAGGAACTCGCGGGACGGCTTGCCCTCGATCAGGTAGCCGGCCAGCGTGAAGGGCGCGCCCGAGAAGCCGATCACGGCGACCGACGGTTTCAATTGGCGGCGGAGCAGCTTGATGGTCTCCAAAACGAAGGGGACCGCTTCCTCGGCCGACCTCAGCTGCAACCTATCTATATCGGCCTGTGCGCGGACCGGGTGTTCGACCACCGGCCCGACCCCGTCCACCAACTGCAGCTCGACGCCCAGCCCGAAGGCAACCGGCAGCATGATGTCGGCGAACAGCACGGCGCCGTCGACGCCCAGGCGCCGAACCGGCTGGAGGGTGACCTCGGCGCAAAGCTCCGGGTTCTGGCAGATGGTAAAGAGGTCGTAAGACTCGCGCACCTTCCGGTACTCCGGAAGCGATCGACCGGCCTGTCGCATGAACCAGACGGGTCGGCGATCCAGCGGCTCGCGGCGAGCGGCCCGCACTAGGGCGGGCAGCGGGTGACCGGCCGCCCGCCGGCCGACTTCGCCCGCCTCGACCGTCCTCATCCGCCGGCGATCAGGCTGACCCGTTGCTGTAGGTCGCGCGCCTCGTCGCGATGCGGGACGTTCAGCCCGAGCGCAAGTTGTAGCGTCTCGGAGGGCGCCATCAAGATGCAGGTGAAGATCGGCGTCTCCCGTTCGGTGTAGCGGCTGGCCTGCGATTCGCGCAGCTCCATGACCAGGTCGAGGAAGGCGGCGGGCTCGTCGGATTCGAAGGCCACCATGAATTCCTGGTCGTCCAGGCCGAAGGAGTACGCGGTGTTGATCTTGATCTGCGGGTAGCGGTGACCGATCGCGAAGTGCTCGACCATCATCGCCTTGCGCGTCTCGTAGGGCAGCCGGTACCAGGTGCGCTTCTTCACCATCGGGTAGACGAAGAGATAGCGCCCACCGGACGGTTTGAGGCGGGTGCGGCGCCCCTCCTGGTCGGGGTGTTTGTGGCGTCCCAGGTACGGGGAGGGTCGCATCATTGCGAGGAAGGAGTGCGCCGCCTGCAAATACGGTCCTAGCCGGGTGCCACGCCATTGCGACTCGGCCCGCTGGATCGCGTCCACGGTGTCGGCCGCCTGCCAGACGAGGAGGTCACAGTCCCCTCGCAGACCCACGGTCGAGTAGGTGAGGAGCGACGCGGCCGTCGGACCGGCTTCGAGCAGATCCGTGAACTCACGGACGGCCGTCTCTCGGTCGTCGATGGGCCAGCCGAGCACCGCTGGATCGACTTTGAGGAAGGTGTACTTGACGACCTGGCGAGCTTCAGGCACTGCCTAAAGCCTACCTTTCCCCGCCCCCTCTGGGGGAGGCCAGAGTGGGGCGGCACTAATCTTGATTGATGCCTCGTCTCTCGATTCAGAAGGTGCACGTCGGCGAGAAGGACACCAATTGCTACGTGGTCGCCTGCACCGATACCAAGGAGGCTGTCGTCATCGACCCCGGCGGCGATGCGCCGAAAATCCTGTCCCAGCTCAACGGTCTCAGCGTGAAGTGGATCGCCTTCACCCATGCCCACCCGGGTCATATCGGTGCCAAGGACGAGGTCAAGGCCGCGACCAACGCGACGACGGCCATGCACCTGGCCGATGCCACCACCTACCTGAAGTCGGCGGAGCGCTATTTGATCTCGACGGATACGCTTCCCTTCGGCCGTTTCGCCCTCGAAGTTCTCATCACGCCGGGTCACACGCCGGGCGGTCTGTCGTACAAGGTGGGCAACCACGTCTTCACGGGCGACACGCTGCTCGCCGGAAAGATCGGTCGCGTCGACCTACCCGGCTCGAGCCCGCAGCAAATGTTGCTCAGCCTGCACGGGCAGCTGCTGACGCTTCCCGACAATACGGTTGTCTATCCGGGCCATGGTCCCAACACGACCATCGGCGCCGAGCGGATCGGAAACCCGTATCTGCGGATTCGCTAAGCCGTGCGCTTTGCGCTGATGAGCTCGGTTTCGTAATGAAGCGTGATCGACCCGCCCAGCCGGTCGATGGTGGCACCGACAGCCGCAAACAGCGCGGCACGTTGCTGCGGCTCGAGCGCGATGTGATCGCTGTGCGTACCCAATTGGTCGAGCCATTCGTCACGCGAATACCGCTGAGCCCATACGTACGTGCGTAGCTCGCATGGTGCGAATAGGCGAGTCGCCGCGATAGCCGCGATGTCGCCGGCACGGTCATTCGGCTTAGTACCGATTGGAGCTGACTCTTTGGCGAGCTCTGGCGCGAATCGTCCGTAGGCGTCATCGAGTGCGGCCCTGGTCTCGGCGTCGTGTCGGCCGCGATTCCAGAAGATGGCCAACCGCCCTCCAGGCACGAGGATTGCACCCGCTTTCATGGGGCCCACCGACGGATCGACCCAGTGCCAGGCCTGTCCCGAAACCACAAGGTCGAAGCTTCGATGGGCCGAGTCCCAGGCTTCGAAGCTTGCAATTTCCACGGGAATGCCATGCGATTCGGCAACGCCGGCCATTCGCGAGTCCGGCTCGACCCCAAGCACGTCGCAGCCCCTGGCGAGGAATAGTCGGGCCACCTTGCCGGTTCCGCAACCAACGTCGAGCACTCGGGTCGGCTTATTGGCCAGCAGGGCATCGACCATCGCCTCAGGGTATGACGGGCGCGACCGATCGTAGCGCTCGGCGTCGGCCCCAAAGGACTCTGCCCGGCGGCGATTCTCGTGCTGTTCCGCTACCAGCTCGGTCCTGGCTGGTATTGGCCGTAAATAAGGCAGAACTCGTTTCCTTCGGGGTCCGCCATGATTCGCCAGCTGTATCCATCTTCGTGGTAGTCATCATGAGGAAGTCGTCTTCCCCCGAGGGCGGTAATGCGTGAAGCCGCCACGTCGACATCCTGGACCGCCACATCAAGGTGAACGCGATTCTTCGTCACCTTGGCCTCGGGCACTCGTTGAAAGCAGACGCGCGGCGCGTCCGGCGTTGCAGGACCGAGATTCACGTATTGCGGCGGGTCGCCAAACCGGTCCTCAACTTCGACCCCTAACACGGCTCCCCAGAATGCGGCAAGCCGCTCTGGATCATGACAATCGGTCTGGATCCAACCGATCTGGGCTATCGGATCAAGCGGTTTTCTTTTCGCTGTAGAGGGCTTCGATCTCGGCACCAAATTTCTCCGCAATCCGCTTCCGCTTGACCTTCATCGTGGGGGTCAGCTCGTCGCCTACCACGAAGTCGGCATCGAGAATCGTCCACTTCTTGATCTGTTCGGGATGGGAGAGGCCGTGGTTGACGTCGGCAACCGCTTCATCGACCAGGCGTCTGGCCCCGGGATCCATCGGGCCGTTTTTCGTTTCGGCGACGTCCGGGTCGAGCGTAATCAGCGCAGCCACGAAGGGGCGTCCGTCGCCCAGTACGACCGCCTGCGCGATGCCGCGATGGTCGCGAAGGCTGGTCTCCATCGCGCCCGGTGCGATGTATTTCCCACCCGACGTCTTGAAAAGATCCTTCTTCCGATCGGTGATCTTGAGGAAACCGTCCTTGTCGAGTTCCCCGATATCGCCGGTATGGAGCCAGCCGTCCACCAGCGCTTCGCGCGTCGCCTTTACGTCCTTGAAGTAGCCACTGAACACGTTGTTACCCTTCACCACGATCTCGCCGTCGGGAGCGATCCGGATCTCCACTCCCGGCAAAGGCGGGCCGACCGTGCCGAAGCGGGCTTCGCCCGGCCGGTTGAAGCTGGCCGGCGCGGTGGTCTCGGTCAGACCGTAGCCCTCGAGAATCTCGATGCCCAGTCCGTAAAAGAACCGCAGGATGTCGGGGGACACCGCCGCCGACCCGCTGATACAGATCTGGACCTTGTCGAACCCGAGCCGCTCGCGGATTTTGCTGAACACCAGCCGATCGGCCAGCGCCCATTGCCACTGCACCCAGGGCGACGGCGCCTTCCCCTGCTCGTAGGCGCCGGTTCGCAGCGCGCCCATCAGCAGCGCCCAGTCTCGGATGACCCGGCGCGGGCCACGGACTTTGTCCATTTCGGCGCGAATCCCGGCAAACATCTTTTCCCAGAGCCGCGGCACCGAGGTGAAATAGGTGGGCCGCACCTCGCGCACAACCTCCCGCACCTGGTCGATGCTGGGACAGAAATAGACCTGGCAGCCGGTACAGAGTTGGCGTAGATGGCTGACGACGCGCTCAAGAATGTGCGCCAGCGGAAGATAGGACACTACGCGATCATTGGCGTCGCCTCGGAAACATTCGAGGGTCGCGATCGCCGTCCACGTCAGGTTGCGATGGGTCAGCATGGCGGCCTTCGGGATGCCGGTCGTGCCCGAGGTATAGATCAGGCTGGCGGTGTCATCCGGCTCCAGGGCCTGCCAGCGACTGGTGAGGAGTCCGGGCCGCCCGCGGCCGAACTCGTCTCCGCGACCCATCGCCTGCTCCCAGTTGATCGCCCACCCCTCGACGCCGCCAACGTCGCCCCGGAGCAGGATGACGCGCTGCAACGCCGGCAGCTCGCGACGCATCGACAACACCTGGTCGAACAGCTTGGCATCCTCGACGATCAGGACCTTCGACTCCGAATGGCTGAGCAGGTACTTCACCTGGTCCGGCGCCAGCGTTTGATAGATGGCGACAGTGACCAGGCCGGCGTGGAGGATGGCAAGGTCGGCGATCTGCCATTCCGGCCGGTTCGCGGACCAGATCGCGACACGATCCTGCGGGTGGAGGCCCTCTGCCAGCAGCGCATTGCCCAGCCGGGTCACCGCCCGGCCATATTCCGACCAGTTGATCGGCACCCAGCGTTCCCCAGCCTTGAAAAAGAGTGCCGGCTGATCCGGTCGGCGCGCCGCCGTCTGCTGGAAGAGCGCCGGCACCGTCTCCGGTAGCCCCTTGGGGTGGGGCGTGGGCTCGGATGCTTGAAGGGCCGCATTCATGCCGCCACTATAGGAGAACTTTTCGCGGCGCCATCAGCCTTTGTCGAGATGTTACGTATCCTATGGATACAGACATGGTTGTGGGCACCTGCGAGCTCATTTTCCAATTACCGGAAAACCACAGCCTCAAGGGAAAACGCCAGGTGAGCCGCTCATTGGTGCAACGAATTCGTAGCCGCTTCAATGTCTCGGTCGCCGAGGTGGCCGACCTTGACCGCTGGCAGACGCTGGCGATCGGGGTGACCTGTGCCACCAACGACAGCCGGCATGCCAACGAGGTGATGAGCAAGATCGTCGACTATGTCGACGAGCACAATGGCGGCGCCGTCTTGCATCAGCATCGGATCGAGATCCTCAGGACATGAGCCCGGCCGCGCGCGTGACTGAGATCGGCACCGTCGAGGAAGGTCCGCTCTCCGCCGTGCTTGCCGCCCTCGCCCGCGATGACCCGGGTGGCGTGGTCGCCGCCCTCGACGGGCAGCTGCACCACGGACAGCCAGGCAGCCCGGCGGCCCTTCGGCAGCAGGTCGGCGAGCGACTGGCCGTGGCGCTTTCCAAAGAGTCGAGCCGTGCCAGCCGCTGGATCGAGGCGCTCGCCAGCTCGCCGTCACCGACGGCTCGCCAGGTCGCTTGTTTGCTGCTCGCCAGCCGCTATCCCGATGACCCGGTCATGGTTTTGCGCACCGCCGAGATGCTGGCCGAGGACCCGCACTGGGAGGTTCGGGAGGCAGCCGGCGGATTACTCGGCACCCTGCTCGATCGCGACTTCGACCGAATCCGTGGGCGCCTCGAGACGCTGCGATCCTCGCGCTCGGAGAATCTTCGGCGCGCGGTGGTGTTGGCCGTCAAGTACGCGGCGCGCCGCGACAAGCCCGGGCGGGTGCCGGAGCTGCTTCAGTTGCTCCAACCGCTATTGCGCGACCAGGAGCCCTACGTCCGACGCAACCTCGGCGCCTTCACCCTCGGGGACGCGCTACTTCGGGTCGACCCCAAGGAAACCTTGCGCGCTTTGCGCGAATGGTCGAAGGACCGCGACGAGATGGTCCGGTGGAATGTGGCGATGGCCTTTTCCAGCGCCATCGGATCCTTCCACTGGCCCGCGGCCAAGTCCATCCTCGAGCGCCTCGCCAAAGGTCCCGAGCCACTGGTTCGCAACGCGGTGGCCAAGGCGATGCGCCGCAGCCGGCAGCGGTACACCGAAGACGTCGAGGAGACTCGCCTGCGCTGGTTGAAAGATCGCGATCGCTCGGCGACCGCCGAGCTGATGGGCCCGCTGAAGAAGCGCTCGTAAGAATGGCGCCATTCCGGGGCATCTTCTGCCCGATGCTGACGCCCTTGAACCACGACGAGAGGGTCGACCAGGCTTCGCTGCCCCGCCTGATCGACTTCCTAATCGACGGCGGCGTCCACGGCATCTGGGTGATGGGCACGACTGGCGAGTTCGCGTTGCTGCTCGAGACCGAGCGAGCGCGGGCGGTGGCATTGACCGTCGAACACGTCGCCGGTCGCGTTCCGGTGATCGCCAACGTCGGCGACAGCTCGACCGCGCTCGCGCTGCGCCATGCACGGCACGCGGTGGAGGCCGGTGCGGATGCGCTCGCCTGCACGCCACCCCATTACTTCCTGCATTCGATGGACGAGGTGATGACCCACTATCGAACCCTCAAGCTGGCGTTTCCCGAGCAGCCGCTCTTCATCTACAACATTCCGCAGACGGTCAAGGTTCGGATGACGCTGGAGGCCACCCTGCAGCTGGCCCGCGAGGGCACGGCATCGGGGATCAAGGACAGCCAGAACGATCTGCAGTGGTTTCGTACGCTGGCGGCCACCATCCACGAGGAGGGACGGGAGTCGCAGTTCCGCCTCTTCCTCGGGACCCGCACCCTGATCGATGTCGGGGTCGTGGCCGGGGCTCACGGCGCCATTCCGGCCAATTCGAACGTGGTGCCACGGGCCTGCGTGATGGCCTACGAATCGGCCGTGGCGGGCGATTGGGCCGGCGCCGGAGCGGCGCAAGCGCTGGCGACCCGCTACGACGACCTGGCGGACGTCGCTCACGGCGGATCGGCGAACGCCGCCACCGTGAGCAGCCTCAAGCATGTACTGAAATCGTGGGGCATCATCGACGACCCAACGGTTGCCCAACCGTCGAGGTCGCTCACCCCCGACGAAGTTGGCGAGCTCAATCATCGGCTTCAGTCGCTGCCCCGGTCCCTTGAGCCAGCCGATTAGCGCCACGCCACAATCGCTGATCGACGCCTTTCAGGCCACCCTCCCCTGGCCGCTGGATGCCTTCCAGATCGAGGCGATCGAAAAGCTCGAGGGCCACCAGGGCGTCCTGGTCTCGGCGCCGACCAGCTCGGGCAAGACCGTGATCGCCGACTACGCCATCTATCGCGCCCTGCAAACGGACGCCCGCGCCATCTACACCACCCCACTCAAGGCCCTGTCCAACCAGAAATTTCGCGATTACCGCCGGCTTCACGGGGAAGGCTTTGTCGGGCTGGTCACCGGCGAGAACACCATCAACCCGGCGGCGCCGGTGGTCGTGATGACCACCGAGATCCTGCGCAACCTTATCTACGAGGACCCGCAGCGGCTGCAGCGCGTCCACTACGTGATTCTCGACGAGGTCCACTACATCGATGATTTCCCACGCGGCGCCGTCTGGGAGGAAATCATCATCCAGGCCCCGCGCCACATCAAGTTCATCGGGCTCTCCGCCACCATCAGCAACTTCCAGGAAGTGGCGGGCTGGATGAGTCAGCAGCGGGGCGATATCGCCACCGTGAGCGTGACCAAACGACCGGTCGAGCTGCGGCTCTGGCTTGCCATGCGCAACGACTTCTACCCGCTGCTCGACGACCAGGGCGCGATTCCGCGAGAGACCCGTCAGCGGGCGCAGAGCGAAGATTCAACCGATCGGCGATTGTCCCAGTTTCGGCGGCCGCCCGAAAATGACTTGCTGCCGGTCGTCGATCGCCTGCGACATCGCGAATTTCTCCCCGCGATCTATTTCATTTTTTCTCGCCGCGGCTGCCGGGAGGCCCTGGCCCGCTGCGCGACGCACGGCTTCGACCTGACCACCGACGCGGAGAAAGCCATCATCGACCAGGTGGTGAAGGCCCGCCTGGATCAGATCGAGGATCCCGACGAAGCCGAGCTCTACCGCGATCTCCTCGACGGCGGAACGCTGCGTCGTGGCCTGGCGATGCACCACGCCGGGCTCCTCCCCTACCTCAAGGAACTCGTCGAGGAACTCTTCCAGCGCGGCCTGATCAAAGTCGTTTTCGCAACCGAGACGCTGTCACTGGGCATCCACATGCCGGCGCGCGCCTGCGTGGTCTCGTCTTTCACCAAGTTCGATGGAAAGGATTTTGCGCCGCTCACTTCGGGCGAGCTGACCCAGCTGATGGGACGGGCGGGACGGCGCGGCATCGACCCGATAGGGCATGGGGTGATCCTCAAAGAACCCGACGTCGACATCGGGACCGTCTATGAGGCGGCCACCGGCGAAGAGATGACGGTGGAGAGCAAGTTCGCCCCGACCTACAACATGGTGCTCAACCTGCTTCGCTACCACCGACCGGAAGAGGTCGATCAGTTGATGGAGCAGTCCTTCGGCCAGTACCAGAAGGTGGTGGCGCGTGGCAACCTCGACGCCCGCCTGGCCAACCTGGTCCAGCGCCTGGCGGACGTGACCGCGACCCGCTTCCAGGCCGAAGGCGAGCCATGCTGCACGGAGAAAACCTTCAGCTCGTTCATCCGTGCGGAGGAGGAGATCGCCTCGCTTCGTGTCCAGATGCGCCGCATCAAGCGGGACCACTGGCAGGGTCGCGGACGCGGCCGGCGGCGACGCGTGGTTGGCCGGGACGCCGGCGGCCACACGTTGCGCGAGCTGAAAGAGCAACTGGCCATCGCGCAGCAGAAGGTCTATGAGTTGCCCTGCCGTAAGTGCCCCTTCCTCGCCGAGCATCGGGCGCACCACGCCGAGGTGAAGGATCTGCAAGCCCGCATCCGAATCTCGGAGCAGGACGCCCAACGCAGCCAGGGGGAGTATCGCCGGCGGTTGCACGCGTTGCGCGGCGTGCTCGGCGAGCTGGGTTTCCTGGAGGCCGATGTGCCGACCGAGAAGGGGTTACTGGCATCACGGATCTACGGCGAGAACAGCTTGATCATCACCCAGGCGATCGCCGACGGCTGGCTGGAAGAGCTCACGCCCGCGGAGCTGGCGGCATCGCTGGTCATGGTCACCGCCGAGGATCGCAACCGGGACCGGCCTCGTCCACGGCGGCGCTTTCCCACCAGCGCCATCGCCCTGGCCCAGAAACGCTTACGCATCATCTATTACAGGTTCTCGGCGCGGGAGAAAGACCGCGGCGAAGAGAACTTTCGGCCGCTCTCCGGGGATTACGTCAACTTCACCTACGACTGGTGCAGCGGCCGGCCACTGACCGAGATCCAGGCCCCCGCCGACATCGAGCTGGGAGACGCGATCAAGGCCCTCAAGGGTCTGTACAGCGCGCTTCGACAGATCGAGTGGGCGGTCATCGAGCGGCCGTCGCTGCGCCGGCTGGTGCTGCAGACGCGCACCAGCCTCGAGCGCGATCTGATTACGCGAATCTGATCTAGTCCCGCCCTTCCTCCTGGGCCAGCTTCTCTGAGATCCGGTAGACCTGTTCGGGCAGGTCAGCGATGTCGTAGAAGCGGAGCGGTTTCTTCAGCCGCTTGGCGATCCCGAGCTGCACCTTGACGCCGAGGCTCATGGTGCCGAACACCCAAACCTCGTCGCAGCGCGCGAGCAGGTTATTGATCGCCTCGCGCACCAGCTGCTTGGGCACCGTGTGGAGCAGGTAGTAGTCGAACAGCATGAAGGGGTTGATTGGTACGTAGCCTTCGTCCAGCACCAGCTTCGACACGTGCATCCGCCAGAAGAAGTTGCGGTTGGACATGGCGACGTAGATCAGCTTCTTCGGATGCCGGATGGTCTGCTCCAATTGCTCGAGGGGACTTGCCTCGGGAACCGGGGAGAAGATCGCGGCCAGGATGCTTTCGGCCGATTTGCCGGCGGCCGGGGCTTCCTCTGGACGGGTCAGTGGCGCGGGCGGGGCTTCTTCAGGCTCGACGGCGTCGCGCTTCCGACCTCTCGGCATGTTGTCGGAAGTTTATGCGCCCACCATTTGAGCGTCAAGCAAACCGCGGACGATTGGGCGCAGCCGTCGCAACGCCCGCTCGAGTAGGAGCCGGTTCTCTGCGGCATTCAGCCAACGGCTGGCACCAGACGGATGCGGCAGCGGCACGAGAAGCGGTCGGACCTGGGTCCGGTTCGACAGTGCTTTGCCGGAGAGGTCGAAGACCCGGCCAACCAGGGCATCCAGAGGGCGGCCAGGAAGGAAGCGCTCGTGGGCCAGTCCCCCGACCAGGATCAGAAGCTGCGGCTTGATCAGCGCGAGCTGCCGATCCAGGTGCGGACGGCAGAGGTCCACCTCGACCCGGCTGGGGCGCCGGTCTCCCCCACCGGTGCCCTTGCCCGGAAAACACTTGGTAATTGAGGTCATGTAGACGCGGCGCCGGACCTGGTCCTCTGAGGCGAAGCCGGCACGTTCCATCCAGGCCATCAGTACCTTTCCGGAGCGGCCCTGAAAGGGGAGCCGTCGAACCGCCTCGACCGCGCCGGGCGCCTGCCCGACCAACATGATGCGATTGTCGGCGTATCCGCTCAGCACCGGCCCCGCCGCCGCCAGGTAGCCGGCCGCCACGCAGCGCGTGCACTGAAAGATTTCGCGATGGAGACGGGCGAGTGTCGTCGGGTTGGCCATAACAGAGCGTGTGCCCAACCGTACCCGGTCGGCCCTCGCGTCGCAAGGCGCTCCGGCCGGCGGCCGTTGCATCTAGGTGAGGAAGGTGTTCCCGCTGCTACTGCTGGCCCTTGCCCTCTCCGCCTGTGGGGCGACTCCGGCCGCTGCACCCGGAGGGCCGGGAGGCACGGCTGCGACTGCCGGCCCTCGCTACAGTGCCACCGTCCTCGGCGATGCTCCGGTCGGCTACT
>DASWBA010000012.1:0-8477 GCA_036390825.1 Candidatus Dormiibacterota bacterium | reverse complement strand
CAAACGGCCGAAGGCACGCGCAGCCAAGGCGGTCGGAAGCTACGCGATTGGATCGTTCGCGCTGGGCGCGTTGGCCACCGGCGCCGTCGCGGTCGGCACCTTCGCCATCGGTCGCCTGGCGGTTGGCCGGCTCGCGTTGCGAGAGGGCCGGATCAAGCGGCTGCGAATCGACCACCTCGAGGTGGGTGAGTACCATCTCCTCCACCACGAGCCCGACGTAGCCACCACCGACAACGGCCGGACGGTCACCGAGAAGGAGCCGGCGCTCCGCTCATGAAACCGAAGCCGCGGCACCTCCCCCTGACTGCCCCGCACATCGTAGTCATGCCAGCCGAGCGGATGGCCGTGGTCGAAACCACCGGCGATCCTAACGAGGTCGGCAAGCAGGCAATCCAGGCTCTCTATAGCTCGGTGTACACGCTCAAATTCGCCCAGAAGAAACTGAACCGAGATTTCCGGGTCAAGCCGCTGCGAGCTCGCTGGCTGAACCTGCGGAACCCAAAGCGGACGGCGCTGCATGGTCTCTGGGGACTGGCGATTCCATCCGGCACTCGGAGGGTTCCCCAAAGGAGTCATGCCCTTCGCGTGGGAGTGGACACCTGGAAGTACGGCAAGGTGGCCGAGATTCTTCATCTCGGCTCCTACGCCGCCGAACAACCGACGATTCGACGCCTGCTCGCCTTCGTCCACGAGCAGGGCTACGAGGTCGACGGACCGCACGAAGAGGAATACCTGAGCCGGCCGGATGCCAGGGTGCCGAAAACGCTGATTCGCTATGCCGTCAGGAAGGCTCATCGGCGTGCTTCTGTAGCCGAGGTTTCGCAAAGAGGCTCCCATGCAGACCGGAACCCAGCGGTTACGCGACGAGCATCGAGATTTCACTGATCCCGTGGAAGTCCCTGGCGCTCCTTCGCACGCGAACCACCGTGGCCGAGGCGAGCGCATTGTTGCGACAGGTCGGAGCGGCTGAAGATCGGCCACCCCAGCGCCCGGACCGGTTGGCGATCAACTGAGACAGGCCCGAACAAGACGAAGGAGCGGCGCGCCCGGCGCCGCCCCTTTTTCAGTTGAGCGGGGTTGGACCTAGCGGGCGCCGGCCCCGACCAGTTCCTTCTTGACCGCCTGCGGCACGACGGCGGCTCGGTTCAGCGTTACCTTGAGCGCGCCGGTTGTCGCCGCCGCCGCGAAGACGTCGTAGGCCGCAACCGCGTCGGCAAGCGCGAAGCGGTGGGTCACGAACACGGTTGGATCGAGGCGTCCGCCCTTGATCAGGTTCAGCAGCCGCGGAATCGTGTAGCTGTCGACCAGGCCGGTCGTGATCGTGACATCCTTGATCCAGAGCTTCTCCAGGTGGAGCGTTGCCGGGTGCCCATGGACGCCGACATTGGCCACGTGGCCTCCGGGCTTGACCAGTTCGGTGCACAGCTCGAAGGTGGGCGGCACACCAACCGCTTCGATCGCGACATCCACGCCAAGACCATCGGTCATGGCCATGACCTGCGCGACCGGATCGCCGGTCGTGTTATTGATGGTGACGTCCGCGCCGAATTCCTTCGCCTTCGCGAGCCGCGCGTCTGCCAGATCGATGGCGATGATCTTCCCAGGTGAGAAGAGGCGAGCGGTCAGGATGACCGCCAGGCCGATGGGACCGGCGCCGACCACGGCGATCGTATCGCCGGGCGACACTTTACCGTTCAGCACGCCGACTTCGAACGAGGTCGGCAGGATATCGGAGAGGAACAGGACCTGCTCATCGGTCAAACCCGCGGGGATCTTGTAGACGGAGGTATCCGCGAACGGGACGCGCACGTAGTCGGCCTGGGTCCCATTGATCGTGTGTCCGAAGATCCAGCCACCGCCGCCGGTGCAGGCACCGTAGCGTCCTTGCTTGCAGTAGGCGCAGCGTCCGCACGAACTGATACATGACAGCAGCACGTGGTCACCTTTCTTGACGGTGGTAACCGCCGATCCGACCTCGACGATGGTCCCGACGGCCTCGTGCCCCAGAATCGTTCCGGGCTTGGTTTCGGGGACGTCCCCCTTCAGAATGTGCAGGTCGGTGCCGCAGATGGTCGCGGTGTCGATGGCGACGATCGCATCGGTCGGCTGTTGAATCACCGGGTCGGGCACGTCGTCCCAACTCTTTTTTCCGGGTCCGTGATATACAAGCGCTTTCATAGATTGCCTCCTTGTGGCTTTAGTCGATCTCGTGAAGATGGTGGAAGTACACGTAGAGCGGGATCAAGCCGACGAACGCCAGCGCCCCGAAAACCGGCACCATTACCAGCGATACAACGGTCGACGAGGGATCGGCGGCGTAGCCAAACCACTGGTCGACCGCGACGCCAACGCTCTCGATCACCCAGGCGGTGAGAATCGATCCGACCACGAGGTATCCCCACGGGCGGCGATGCCAGAGCAAGACGGCGGCAACCGCCGCCAGCGGTAGCCAGAAGGCGAGGTCCTGGATGTAGATAGGATTGGTGCTGAGCCCGGTTCCGTCGAGCCAGCTCGGAGGGGTGCTGCTCAATATACCCGGGACGACGTTTCGCAACCACGCGAGCGCGTTGAACAGGACGATGATCAGCGCGTAGGTCGCCAGGCCGCGGACGGGCAGCTTCGGCGAGAATCGCGCGCGCAGCAGCTCGAGATCAAGCTGGTGAACAATGCTGACGACCGTCCAGAACGACAGCGCGAACATCGCCACGTAGACGAGGAAGAGCTGGTTGAATGGCGTTGCGAAGGTGAACAGCACCGCCTGGTAGGCGATATAGGCGATCGCGCCCAACCACACGATCAGGGCACGGACAGAGCCGCCAGCCGCCAACCGCATCGAGAGGAGCAGCACGGGGACAGCCACTACCAGCACCACCAGCGCGGTGCCCCGAGCGGATCCGTTCATCACCGCCGGCCCACGCAGCACGCCGGGGATGAAGAAGGTTGCCGCCGCGGCCGCCGCCGTGACCAGTGCCAGGGCGCCCGACAACCAGTAGGTTGACCGGGCCGGCGTCGTGCCATGGATCAGGTCCCAGGGGGATGCCCCGTGGAGCCGAACGGGTGACGTGACGATGGTTCTCATCCGGCCGGTTGGCTGTGCCGGGCGAGGTAGGCAGCCGCCTCGGCGCGGCGGGCCACCTCCAGCTTGGAAAGGATGCTCGACACATAGTTCTTGACAGTCTTCTCGGCGAGTTTCAAGTCGACGCCGATCTCGCGGTTTGTCTTGCCGTCCGCGACTTCGCCAAGGATCCGCTCCTCCTGCGCCGAGAGCCGCGCCAGTCGCTCATCACCCAGCAGGTGCTTGCCTTTGCGAAGGCGGTCGAGAACGCTCTTGGTGACGGTAGGATCGAGAAGGTTCTGACCGGCGCCCACGGCCCGAATGGCCCGCACCAGGTCGCCACCGTTCACCTGCTTGAGGACGTATCCGGCCGCCCCGGCCATGATCGAGGCGAAGAGCGCCTCGTCATCGGCGAAGGTGGTCAGCATCAGGACCTGGGTGTTGGGGAGGCGGGCGCGGATCTCCCGGGTGGCGTCGATCCCGCTCCCGTCGGGGAGCCGGATATCCATCACCACGACATCGGGTCGCGCCCACTCCGCCCGCTCAATGGCCTCACGCACGCCTCCGGCCTCGGCGGCGACGGTCAAGCCGTTTTCTTCTGCCAACAGAGCCTTGATCCCGTCGCGGACGACCTCGTGATCGTCGACGATCATCACCCGGAGCGGCATAAAGGGCTGGGGGCCGGCGTGGGCCTGCATGACGATCTCATCCTGGGGTTCGAGGGTGATTCCGATCAGGGCCGCAGGTCCCGATATCGGTGGGACGTAGCGACGCTAAAGGGGGATTGTGAAGCGGACGGTGGTGCCTTCGTCGGCCGTGCTCTCGACGGTCACGTGCCCGCCGAGCGCGGCGCCTCGCTCCTTGAGATTGCGGAGCCCAAGACCACGATGCGGGGCGGCCGGGTCGAAGCCCTGGCCGTCGTCGTCGATTTCCAGGACGGCCTCATCGCCGTCTCGACGAAGGCTGACCCGACAGGTCGTCGCCTGCGCGTGCTTGCCGACGTTGGATAGCGCCTCACGGGTGAGCTGCACCAGGTCGGCGGCGCGTGGCGCCAGCTCGGCGGCGACCGTCCCGTCGATGTCGGTCACCGTTGTCACACCGCTCTTCTCCCCAAATTCGCGGGCGAGGTCCTCGAGCGCCTGTTCCAGCTGGCGATCGGCGAGGATGCCGGGGCGAAGGCCGAAGATGTAATTACGCAGGTCGCGAATGGCGCGGTCGATCTCGCCCACGGCCGCCTCGACGCGAGACTCCACTTCGGGGTCGCGGCTGCGATTGGCAGTGGCCTGCAAGCCCATCCCGACCGAGAAGAGCGACTGGATGACGCCGTCGTGAAGCTCGCGCCCAATCCGCTCGCGCTCGTCGAGCACGGTGAGGCGGGTCAGCTCGCTCTGCGCTCGACCATATTCGAGCGCGACCGAGGCCTGGTCGGCGAACGTCTCGAGGAGGCGCATCGCCTCCTCGTCAAAAGCGGGTCCGCCGACCTGGTTTGCCACCGCCAGCGTCCCGAACGGCCGGCCTCGGAGGATGAGGGGAACGAGCACCATTGGTCCCATGTTGCCCAGGCTGATCATGGGCTGGTACGTTCGCTGATCCCGCGCGGCGTCGGCGAGGACCACCGGCCGGCCGCTGCGGATGACGTCGCCGGAGACGGATCCCTGCGTCGGGACGGGCAATCCGACCAGCTCCGCGGCATGCGCACCGTCGGCCACCTTGATCGTCAGGGAATCGATTCTGCCAGGCGCGGCCGGCGTGACGATGGTCGCCGTCGCCGCGTCGACCAACTCCCGGGCGTGGCGAGCGATGAGCTGGAGGACGCCGTCGATCTCGGCGCCGGCCAGGATGGAGGTGCTGATCTCGCGAACCGCCTCCAACCATTGGCCTCGCCTTTTTGCCCGCTCGAACAGCCGCGCGTTCTCGATGGCGACGCCGGCATGCGTTGCCAGGACCCGCAGCGCGGCTTCGTCCTCGGCATCGAACTCGGCCGCGCCCATCTTCTGGGTGAGGTAGATGTTGCCGAAGACCTTGCCGCGTGCCTTGATGGGCGCGCCGAGGAACGACTCCATCGGTGGGTGGTTGGGTGGAAAGCCGACACGGCGCGGATCCTTCGACATTCGTGCTAGCCGCAACGGCTTGGCATCCCGAATCAACACGCCCAGGATCCCCTCGCCGACAGGGAGTGGGCCGATGGCCTGACGTTCATCAGGCGTAATGCCGACCGTAATGAAGTCGAGCAGACGACCGTCCGAGCCGACCACGCCGAGGGCACCGTAGCGCGCGTCGGTCAGCTTGACGGCCAGCTCGATGATCCGTTGCAGCACGACCTGAATGGAGAGGTCCGAGGCGATGACGAGCACCGACTCGAGCAGCTCATCGTTCCGATCCGTGGTTTTCATTCAGTGCCTGGTCCTCTCGTCGACGTCGAGATGGGCGTCGCCGTCCTGCTGCTCTCGGGACCTTTGCCCGCTGCGTGGCCGGCCGGAGTTTCCCAGACTCATGATATGGAGTTCTTCCTGCGCTACTTCGTCGAACTGCCACTGCCGATGGCGGCGATCGACTGGGCCCTCGACGAGCTTCCGCCGGAATGGATCGTAATGGCGGCAAACAAGGCGCATGAGCGGGGC
Source organism: Candidatus Dormiibacterota bacterium (assembly GCA_036390825.1). Lineage (GTDB taxonomy): Bacteria > Chloroflexota > Dormibacteria > CF-121 > CF-121 > CF-13. The sequence goes on along the minus strand of DASWBA010000012.1, from coordinate 2,801 downwards.
CTGGGCTTCATGGTGAACGCCGATCCACACGCAGGCGCTGACCTGGCCGGCGCGGTGGTTGTCGTTGGTATGGAGCCTGCCGCACGGCGCGGATCCACCACCCTCCGCACGATGGCCTGGGCCCTGATCGGACCCACCTCCGCCCAGCCGCTCCTGGACGCCGACCTGGAGATCGGCTCGATCGGCCAGCGGCGCACCCAGCTGGCCGTCGCCGGCCGCTATTACGTTCCCGGCTCTCGCACCCATCGCCACCCCGATCGGGGCACGGCGCAGCGCGTCGGTGAGGCGACGATCAAGGAGTTCGTCGACGCGCTGGCAGACCTGGTGCTGAGACGTGCCTTGGGGCGATCGGTCAGCGCCGCGGCGATCGCTTAGCGTGCACCGATCGGCGGCCTTGGTGACGGCATTTCCAGGCGGACGCGGGCATCCACCACCGTGGCGGCGTGCTCGCCAACCATAACTGGATTACAGTCGAGCTCGGCGATTTCCGCGTGACCCTCCACCATGGCACTGATGCGCAGCATCACCTCTTCGAGGGCGGCGACGTCGGCCTTCCGAGCGCCGCGGTAGCCGTCCAGGAGCGGAAATGTCTTCAGTGAGCGCAGCATCTCGCCGGCATCCTCATCCGATAGCGGCGTGATCCGGACGGCGATGTCCTTGAGCAGTTCCGCCGTCGTTCCGCCCGCGCCGCAGGCCAGCACCGGTCCGAAGAGGCGGTCGTTTACGACCCCGACCAGCATTTCGACGCCGTCGGTCACCATCGCCTGAACCTGGAATCCGGACAACTGGTGGCCGTGCCGGACGACGTTCGCCTTCATCTCCTCGGCGGCGGCCTCGATATCGGTCACCGTCAATCCCAGGCGGACACCACCGGCGTCCGACTTGTGCAATAACGTCGGCGACATGGCCTTGAGCGCCAGCCGTCCCCGCAGCTCGGCCGCGGCCTCCCGCGTCTCGTGCGGTGTCGAGACGAATCGCGTGGAGGCCAGAGGGATCCCGTAGCAAGCCAGGAGGTGATTGGTCTCATCGGCGGTGAGCCACCGCGCGCCGGTCGCGAGCACCGATGAGATGATGCCCGCCGCCTCGTCGGGCCGGACGTTGGGAAAGTCGCGAACCGTGCCTTCAGGTCGTTGACGCCACTCGCCGTAAACGGCCGACCGGGCCAGCGCGCGGGCGGCATCTTCGGGGAACCGGTAGGAAGGGATGCTGACGCTGGCCCCTTTTAGTTCGTCGGGGACCCCGTGCGCCGACATGAAGACGGTGACCAGAGGAATCGGCCGGGGCAGCGCCTCCGCGGCTTCCCGGATGGCCCGGGCCACGTCCCCTGGCTGGGTCACCAGCGGCGGGATGAAGATGACGACGATGGCGTCGATGCTGTCCGATGCCGCGACGTGCTGGATCACCCGCCGGTAATCGTCAGCTGAGGCTGCGGCAATCATGTCGATTGGATTTCGAACCGAGGCCTCGGCGGGAAGGAATTGTCGCAAGCCGGCGACGACGTCGTCCGGAAGAGGCGGCACGGTCAGACCTTCCGCCTCGCACGCGTCCGCACACAGGATGCCGGGCCCGCCGCCGTTGGTGATGATGGCGACGCGCCGGCCCGAGGCGGCGGGCTGGTTCGACATCAGGGCCGCGACGTCGAAGAGTTCGGCCAGCGTATCGGTGCGGATGACTCCAGCCTGGCGAAAGAGCGCGTCAACGGTGGCGTCCGAGGCCGAGAGCAGAGCGCCGGTGTGCGATGAGGTCGCGCGAGCGCCGGCGGTGGAGCGGCCACTCTTGACGGCGATGATGGGCTTGGTGCGTGCGACGCGACGGGCGATCCGCGCGAATTTTCGCGGATTCCCAAACGATTCGAGATACAGCAGCACGAGGTCGGTCTGCGGGTCGGACTCCGCGTACTGGAGGACGTCGTTACCGGATAGATCGGCCTTGTTGCCCGCCGAGATGAACCACGACAGGCCGAGGCCGAGGGTCTTCGCGTAATCGATGACCGCCAGGCCCAGGGCGCCGCTCTGCGACATGAAGCCGACGCGGCCGCGCGGCGGTGTCGCCGGGCCGAAGGTCGCATTCATCGAGATATTCGGCGCCGTGTTGATCACGCCCATGCAATTGGGCCCGACCATTCGCATGCCGGCTGCCCGGCACACCGCGAGCAACTCGGCCTGTCGGCTCTGCCCTTCACCGCCAGACTCGGTGAACCCGGAGGAGATCACGACCAGGCTCTTGACCCCCTTCTGCGCGCACTGGCGCGCCGTCTCGACCACGTGGATGGCGGGCACCGCGATCACGGCCAGGTCGACCGGCCCCGGGATATCGAGGATCGTGGGATAGGCCACCACCGACTGCACCACGGAGGCGGCTGGATTGACGGGATAAACAGGCCCGTTGAACGCGCCGGCGATCAGGTTGTGGAAGAGCTCCGCGCCGATGGTGCCCCGAGTGCGCGACGCGCCGATGACCGCCACCGTCGCCGGCGCGAGCACGTGCTCGAGCGCCGCCATCGCGGCCATCTGCTCGCGCCGCGCGAATCGCTCGACCGCCTCGGGGCGCAACGAGGTGGCGAACTCCAGCTCGATGACGCCCGCGGACGCACGGGTCGTCACGTTGAAGCCGCTCTCGCGGAACACCCCGATCATGCGATGGTTTTCCGACAGGACGGAGGCATCGAACGTGGTGATGCCGACCGCGTGCGCGATCTCCGCCAGCTGACCGAGGAGGATGGTTGAAATGCCACGGCCCTGGAAGGTGTCCGCCACCGCGAACGCGACTTCCGCCCGCTCTCCCTCGGTTCGGACGTAGCC
>DASWBA010000011.1:0-47070 GCA_036390825.1 Candidatus Dormiibacterota bacterium | reverse complement strand
CGAGCCGGATGGCCCCCGTGATCGGGCTGGAGTCTTCAGGCAGCGGGCCCCGGACTCAGAGAGGCCGTTCTTGCGAGAGAACGGCAAAATCGGGTGGTACCACGAGAGAAGGCCTCTCGTCCCGGTGGACGAAGGCTTTTTTGTTTTTCGGAGGTGCCATGACCATTCAAGCGTTCAAGATCATCGAGTCGACACTTCGGGAAGGCGAGCAGTTCGGCCCCGCCCATTTCACCCCCTCGCAAAAGATTGCGATCGCGGAAATGCTCGATGAGTTTGGCGTCGAGTATCTGGAACTGACCTCACCCTGCGCCTCGCCCCAGTCCGAGGCCGACCTGCGGGTGATTGCCGCCCTGCCGCTGCAGGCCAAAGTCCTGACCCATGTTCGCTGCCACCTGGATGACGCTCGGGTCGCGGTCGACACCGGGCCGGACGGGATCGACGTCCTGTTCGGCACCTCCTCCACCATGCGCACCTTTTCGCATGGGAAGACCGTCGATCAGATCATCGAATCCGGCACGGAGGTGGTGCAGTACATCCAGGCGCAGGGGCTCGAGGTGCGCTTCAGTAGCGAGGACTCCTTCCGCTCGGAGCCGCGCGACCTGCTGCGCGTCTACCAGGCGATCGACCGGCTGCATCCGCAGCGAGTCGGGCTCGCCGACACCGTTGGCATCGCCACGCCCAACCAGGTCTTCGAGCTGGTCTCGATGGTGCGCAAGGCGGTCGACTGCGACATCGAGTTCCACGCCCACAACGACACCGGTTGCGCCATCGCCAACGCCTTCGCGGCGCTCGAGGCCGGGGCCACGCACATCGACACCACGGTGCTCGGGATCGGCGAGCGCAACGGTATCGTGCCGCTTGGCGGCATGATCGCTCGCTTGCTGAGCGTGCGGCCCGACCTGGTCGGGCACTACCGGCTCGACATCCTGCCGGCGCTTGACCGGATGGTCGCCGGCATGGTCGGGATCGCGGTGCCCTTCAACGCCTCGATCACCAGCGACACCGCCTTCCACCACAAGGCCGGGATGCACACCAACGCGGTGCTGCGCGACCCCTCGAGCTACGAGATCTTCGACCCCGCCCAGTTCGGCCTGGAGCGGACCGTGATGGCCGGACATCGATTGACCGGCCGGCACGCGATCGCCAGCCGGGCAACGGCGCTGGGACTGACGCTGACGGACCACGAGCTGCGGAGCGTCACCAACGAAGTCAAGCGGCGCGCCGATGCCGGCCCCTTGACCAACGACGAACTCGACGACCTGCTTCGGGGAGAAGCCCCCACCCTGCCCTCCCCCAGAGGGGCAGGGAAATTGGAGGAGAGCAATGGGCACGCTGACTGAGGAAATCTTCTCGCGACGGATGGGGCGACCGGTGCACGCCGGCGAGATCGTCGTCGCTCCGGTCGACTATGCGATGGCCCACGACGTGACCGGCCCGCTGGCGATCGAGGCATTCCGCAAGCTCGATGTGCCGCTGTGGGATCCGGAGCGCGTCATCATGGTCTTCGACCACATCCTTCCGGCGAACACCGTGGCCTCGGCAGGCCTGCACAAGATCGTGCGCGACTTCGCCGATGAGTACGGCGTTACCCACGTCTTCCAGGAGGGGATCTGCCACCAGTTGATGGTGGAGAAAGGGTTTATCAGGCCCGGTGGGATCGTCGTCGGCGCCGACTCGCACAGCACCACCTACGGCGCGCTCGGCTGCTTCTCCGCGGGCTTTGGATCGACCGACATCGCCGTGACCTTCGCCACCGGCCGGACGTGGTTTCGCATCCCGGAGACGATTCGGATCAACCTACGCGGCGCGCTGCCGCCAGGCATCTTCCCCAAGGACCTGGCGCTGAAGGTGATCCGCATGCTGGGCGCCGAGGGCGCCAACTACCTGGCCGTGGAATGGGGCGGCGAGGCGGTCGCGGCGATGCGCGTCGACGAACGCCTGACGCTCGCCAACCTGACCGTCGACTTCGGCGGCAAGGCCGGACTCTGCGAGCCGGATGAGCAGACCCGCCTCTACCTCGGCGACGCCGCGGTGGTCGACCTGCATCCGGTCGGGCCGGAATATCGCAGCGTGATCGAGGTCGACGCCGAAGCGCTCCAGCCGCAGATCGCCTGCCCGCCGGCGATCGACAACGTCCAGGACCTGAGCGTGGTCGAAGGGACGGAGCTCGATGAGGTGTTCGTCGGCAGCTGCGCCAACGGCCGGATCGAAGACCTGGCGATCGTCGCCGACTACTTCCGTGGGCGCCAGGTCAGTCCGAGGACCCGGACCATCGTCGTTCCCGCCTCCAAGGCGATCTATATGGAGGCCCTCGCCCGCGGCTACATCCAGACGTTCATGGAAGCTGGCGCGTTGGTGATGAATGCCGGCTGTGGCCCCTGTCTCGGCCGCCAGCACGGCGTTCTCGGCCCCGGTGAGCGTGCGCTTTCCACCAGCAACCGCAACTACGCCGGGCGGATGGGCAGCGCACAGGCCGAGATCTACCTCGCGAACCCGGCGGTCGCGGCGGCCTCGGCGCTGGCCGGGATGATCGCGGATCCACGAGGCATCAACTGATGGCCAGGATCTTCAAGTTCGGCGATGGCATCTCGACCGATGCCATCATCCCGGGTCGGTACAACGTCACCACCGATCCGGCGGCACTGGGCAAGGCCTGCTTCATCGAGGCCCGGCCCGATTTCTCCGCCACGGTCCAGTCCGGCGACGTGATCGTCGCCGGACGCAATTTCGGCTGCGGCAGCTCCCGCGAGCACGCCCCGATGGCGATCAAAGCGGCCGGTGTCCAGGCGGTCGTCGCTCGGAGCTTCGCCCGGATCTTCTACCGCAACGCCACCAACATCGGCTTGCCGGTGATCCAGTGCGATGCGATCTACGACGCGGTGGGCGATGGCGATCCGGTTTCGATCGACATCCGTTCCGGCGGCATCGACGCCAATGGCAAGATGTTCCAGGGGGAAACACCCGGCCCGGTGGCGGTCGCCATCATGGAAGCCGGGACGCTGGTCGACCTGATCAAAACCCGCGGCTGGGCCGCGATCGAGGAGGTGTCGTGATGGCAACCGCTGTAACCGCGAAGTGCCCGGAATGCGCGGCCGACGTCAAGCTCGCGGCCGACGTGGAGAAGGGTGAGATCGTTCCCTGCGCCGACTGCGGCGCGGAGCTCGAAGTCGTCGAGCGGGACCCGGTCGAGCTGCGCCTGGCGCCGGAAGAAGAGGAAGACTGGGGCGAATGAGGTGAGGATCGGCGTTCTCTGCTCCCGCATCAGGGCCGAGGAGAAATTGCTTTTCGAGGCCTTTGCCCGTCGCGGGCTGACGATCGAGAAGATCGACGACCGCGAGCTGGTCTTCGACCTGGCGGCGGAGCCGGCCCGCTTCGATGTGGTGCTGGAGCGCTGCCTCCACCACTCACGGGCGCTCTACGCGCTGCGCATCCTCAATCAGTGGGGAGTGCCGACCGTTAACACCTACGAGGTCGCGCTGACCTGCGGCGACAAGATCAACACCACGACGGCGCTGATCGCCGCCGGAGTTCCCAGCCCCCGCACCCTGATCGCCTTCACGCCGGAATCCGCGCTCGAGGCGATCGAAACGCTGGGGTATCCGGTGGTGCTCAAGCCGGCGATCGGCTCCTGGGGGCGCCTGCTGGCGAAGATCTCGGACCGCGAGGCTGCCGAGGCGCTGCTCGAGCACAAGGACACGCTCGGCTCCTACCAGCACGCGATCTTCTACGTCCAGGAGTACGTCGACAAGCCCTCGCGCGACATCCGTAGCTTCGTCGTCGGCGACGAGACCATCTGCGCCATCTATCGTGAGTCCTCCCACTGGATCACCAACACCGCTCGCGGCGGCCAGGCGCGCAACTGCCCAGTGACGCCGGAGATCGACCGCCTGTCGCGGGCAGCCGCGAAAGCCGTAGGCGGCGGCGTGCTCGCGATCGACCTTCTCGAGCACCCCGATGGCATGGTCGTGAGCGAAGTCAATTACACAATGGAATTCCGCAATAGCATCGACACCACCGGTGTCGACATCCCAGGCCGCATCATCGATTACGTGCTGCGGGTTGGCGAGTTGGAGGCGGTGCCCGCGTGATCAGTGCCGCGCGTGCCGAGACCGAGCCCGTCACCGAGACCGGCATCGAGCTGCTGCAGGAGATGGTGTCGATCCCCAGCCCCTCGACGCAGGAGCGCGAGCTCGGCCAATGGCTGGTCACGCGGCTGCGTGGTATGGGCTTTGCCGCTAGGCGCGACGAGGTCGGCAATGTCGTCGCCTTCTGGGGTAGTGGACCGCGCGAGGTGCTGCTGCTCGGGCACATGGACACGGTTCCCGGATTCATCCCCGTCCGCCGCGAGGGGCAGCGCCTCTTCGGGCGGGGCGCCGTCGACGCCAAGGGCCCGCTGGCCGCCGCCATCACTGCGGTTGCGCGGCAACCGGCCGGCGCCGCCTGCCGGTTCACCATCATCGGCGCGGTCGAGGAGGAGGGCAGTTCGCGCGGCGCGCGCCACCTGGTGAATCGCAAACCACCCGACCAGCTGGTGATCCTGGAACCGAGCGGCTGGGATGCCATCACCCTCGGCTACAAGGGCAGCCTCAAGGTTCGCTACCGGCTATCGAAGCCCATGGGCCACAGCGCCGGGCCCAGCGAGAGCGCGGCCGACCGGGCGATCGCCTTCATCCGAAGGGTTCAGGACTACGCGACAGGGGCCCCCACCCTACCCTCCCCCAGAGGGGGAGCGGTATTAGAGGCTTTCGAGCGCCTTGACGTTCGGATCCTCCGGTTCCATGCCGACCACGACGGCTTCAACGACACGGCCGCAATGACGATCGGTTTCCGGCTGCCGCCGAATTTCGACGTGCCGGCGCTGCAAAAGGAGCTGGAAGCCTGGGCGGAGAACGCCGAGCTTCGCTTCGAATACGCCGATGCCGCGGTACGGGCGGAGAAGAATACGCCGGTCGTCCGCGCCTTTCTCAAAGGGATCCGCGACAGGGGTGGCACCCCAAGGTTCAAGATGAAGACCGGAACCTCCGATATGAACATCCTGGCCCCGGTCTGGGGCTGCCCCACGCTGGCCTACGGACCCGGTGATTCGAAGCTCGACCACACGCCGGACGAGGCCATGGATCTCGAGGACTTCGCGCGCGGGGTCGACGTCTTGACCTCAGCCCTCGGCCACCTGGCGCGATGAAAGCCGCGGTCATTGGTGGCGCCGGATACGCCGGCGGTGAGCTTCTCCGTCTCCTCCTTTCCCATCCGGAGATCGAGATCACGCAGGTGACGTCCGAGCGCCTCGGCGGGAAATTCGTGCACACCGTCCACCCGCACCTGCGGCGCCGGACGGAACTGAAGTTTCAGGCTCGTGCCGCCCTGCAGCCGGTTGATGTCCTCTTCCTGGCGATGCCGCACGGCCAGACCAGCCGCGAGATCGAGTCCCTGCAGTCGCTGGCACCGACCATCATCGACTTGTCGGCCGACTTTCGCCTGCACGACCCCGCCGGGTACCCAACCTGGTACGGCTGGGAGCACCCGCACCCGGCGCTGCTCAGCGACTTCGTCTACGCCCTTCCCGAGCTGCACCGCGAGCAAATCCGCACCGCCAATCGCCTCGCCGCCGGCGGCTGCCTGGCGACGGCGACCATCCTCGGGCTGTATCCGCTGACACGCGCCGGCGTCATCGACCAGGCGATGCCGATCGTAGTCGAAGGCAAGACCGGTTCTTCAGCCGGCGGCGCGGAGTCGGGACCGGCGTCGCATCACCCCCATCGCAGCGGCGAGATGCGTTCCTTCGCCCCCACCGCGCACCGGCACACCGCCGAGATCATCCAGGAACTTGGGCTGCAGTCGCCCAACGGCCACGGCCCCAAGGTCGCGTTCTCGGCGACCGCCGTCGAGGCCGTTCGCGGCATCCTGGTCACCTCCCACGTGTTCCTCAAAGAGGACCTGTCCGAGAAGGACCTCTGGAAGATCTATCGGGCGGCCTACGCGGACGAGCCGTTCATGCGGATCGTCAAGGAGTCGCAGGGCATTCACCGCTATCCCAACCCGAAAATCCTTTCCGGCACCAACTACACCGACGTCGGCTTCGAACGGGACCCGCACTCGCGCCGCGTGGTGGTGATGAGCGCCCTCGACAACCTGATGAAGGGCGCCGCCGGCCAGGCCGTGCAGGCGCTCAACGTGCGCTTTGGATGGGACGAGCGGACCGCCCTCGACTTCCCGGGCCTCTACCCGATCTAGCCATGCTCGTCATCAAGATCGGCGGCAGCCTGACCGACTTCGATCCGTTGCTGCGCGATGTCGCGGCGTGTCAGGAGCCGCTCGTCCTAGTACACGGCGCCAACAAGGAACTCAACGAGCTTTCGGCCCAGCTGCAACATCCACCGCGGATGGTCACTTCCGAGCGGGGTGAGATCAGCAGATTCACCGACGCCACGACGATGGATCACTTCCTGATGGCGTATGCCGGCAAGCAGAACAAGCGCATCGTGGAGCGACTACACGCGCTGGGCGCGAACGCGGTAGGCCTGACCGCGATGGACGGCGGCATCGCCATCGGGCGGCGCAAGCCTGATCTGCGCATCAAGGAGGGAGAAAAGGTCAAAGTGCTGCACGGTGACCATAGCGGCACCATCGAGCGCCTCGAGCCGAAGCTCCTGCGCCTGCTGCTCGACAATGGCTACCTGCCTGTGATTACCCCGCCCGCGATCAGCCACGACGGGACGGCCATCAATGTCGACGGCGATCGCCTGGCGATGGAGATCGCGACCGCCCTGAAAGCCGAGCGCTTGCTGATCTTCGCCGACACGCCGGGGTTCATGCGCGAGGTCAGCGACGAGCGCAGCGTGATCCCGCTGATTCGTCTCGACGAGGTCGAGCAGGTGGCACAATTCGGCAAAGGTCGGGCGCGTGTCAAGCTGCTCGCGGCGGCGCAGGCGATCCGCCACGGCATCCAGGCGGTCGGCCTGCTCGACGGTCGGGGTGAGCATCCACTGATCCGGGCATTCGAGGGAGCAGGGACATGGGTGACGGCTTGAGGGTCGGGACAAGCCTCCGGCCGATTCCTCTTCATGTTGATCGGGGCATCAGCCTGGCCCGTGGTGAAGGCTGCCATCTCTGGGATGACCAGGGCCGCCGATATCTCGACCTGATGACGAACTACGGCGTCAACCTCCTCGGACACGCCCATCCGAAGGTAACGGCGGCGATCGACCGGCAGGCCTCGCTGCTCACCAACGCCCATCAGAGCTTCGATTCGCCGGTCCGCCAGGAGTTTCTCGACACGCTCGCGGGGTTTCTGCCGCCGGCGCTGAGCCGGATGTCGTTCGCAAACTCGGGAGCGGAAGCCGTCGAGGCGGCACTCAAATACACGCGGGTCGCCACCGGTCGAATCAACGTCATCGCCACCCACCGTGCCTATCACGGACGTACCTTCGGCGCGCTCTCGACGACGTCGGATGCGAAGTATCGGGATCCCTTCATGCCGATGCTGGGGGGCGTCCGGCACGTCCCCTTCGACAATCTGCCGGCGATGGCCGAGGTCATGGACGACTCGATCGCCGCCGTCATCATCGAGCCGATCCAGGGTGAAGGCGGGATTCGCGTCCCCGCGGACGGCTATCTGAAGGGTATCCGCGACTTGTGCGACGCGCGGGGCGCCCTGCTGATCATCGACGAGATTCAGACCGGCTTTCGAACGGGTGCCCCCCTGGCCTTCACCCGCGAAGGGATCGTGCCCGACATCCTGTGCCTATCCAAATCAATCGCCAGTGGCCTTCCGATCGGGGTGACGATCGTGACCGAGGCGGTCAGCGAACGCGTGCCCAAGGGTAGCCACGGCGGCACATTCTCCGGCAATCCGCTGGTTTGCGCGGCGGGCGTCGCGACGCTCCAAGTCCTCGCCGACGAAAGCCTCCATGCCCAGGCAGCCGCGAAGGGCAAGCGATTCCAGGAGCGCATCCGCGAGCTCGGCCTGAGTCAGATCCGCGAAGTCCGCGGGCGCGGCCTCTTACTAGCGGTCGAGTTGAAGAAACCGGCAACCCCGGTCATCAAAGCCATGCAGGAGCGCGGTGTACTGGTCCTTCCGGCCGGAGGCACCGTGATCCGGTTCCTACCCCCGATTTTGATCGAAGATGCTCAGCTTGACGAGGGGATTGGCGCGCTGGCGGAGGCGCTCCGGCAGGCTGGCTAAGTGGCGTCCCCTCCAGTGCGGAATAGTGCCGCATGGAGGCCCGCCAGACAGAAAAGCCGCCCTACTTGGGGCGGCTCTTAAAAGGTCGTGTGAGTCGTTACTCGACGACGGTCGTGCTCGAACGCGGACGCGACATGAGCCGGATGAGCGAGACGATGCCCCATCCGATCAAGGCATAGATCGCCATCGCGACGAGCGACTCCGGCTCGAGGACCGAGCGGCCTTCCTGGGCGGTGTTGAAGATGCCATGAAAAGGCGCGACCAGCGGCCAGGTCACGTCGTACATGAAGCGGACAAAGGGCGCCGGATTCGCGCCGAACAACTTCAGCAAGAAGCGAATCGCGATCAGGACATCGATCAAACCGACGATCCACCAGATCGCCTGGATGGCACGCGTGTTGTAGCCGCCCTCGCTGTGGACGGCGGTCCGCGAGGTCGAAGCGGTCGTTACGGGCGCGACCGGCGTAACTGGGGTGACCGGCTGCACCGGCTCGCCCGTCGTCGTCTCCTGTCGGACGACTTCGCGGTCGTATGAATCCGCCATGATGTTCTCCTCATGAGCCCGCAAATGGGTACGGCGCGTGGCTCAAACGCTACATACATGGTAGCAGATTGTATGGCAACGCGTACGCAGCATTGGGAGTGGCGACGCCAGCAGTCCCCCACCTAGGTAAGTTGTACGGCATGCCCCAAGCGATCGCCGTATTCGGCGCCGGAGCGATCGGGAGTCTCGTTGGGGCGCGACTCCATGAGTCCGGTATCGACGTTCACCTGGTTGGGCGGGAGGCACAGGTCGCCGCGATCGGTGCCAAGGGGCTCCTGGTCAAAGGCCAAAACGAATCCCGATTGGTCCACCTTGCCGCGACCACGACCTTGGCGGACTCCGCCGACATTATTCTCTTGACGGTCAAATCACAGGACGTGCAGGACGCCTGCCGCACCATCGCCGCCCTGCATTCGGACGCCACGCTCGTCACCATGCAGAACGGCGTGCGGTCTGACGCTGAGGCGGCCGGTATCCTCGGACGCGATCGCGTCGTGGGTTGCGTGCTCAATATCAGCGCCACCTATCTCGAGCCCGGGGTGGTCGAGCAGAACACCGCTGGCCTGTTCCAGGTGGGCGCTCCCTTCCCCGAGTCGAAGGCGCGCGTCGATGCCGTGCTCGCGCTGCTGAACCTGGCGATCAAGACGGAGTACGTTCCGGATATCGCCCGCTCTCGCTGGACCAAGCTGATGGCCAACCTGAACAACGCCATCATGGCGATCACCGGTTGGCCGATCGGCAAGGCGCTTCGCCATCCGGGACTCACCCGGCTATCGATTGCGACGATTCGAGAAGGCGTCAAGACAGCCCAGCTTGGCGGGTTCGGTCTCGACCAGAGCCGGCGGGCGCGCACCTTTCGGCTGATGTCGACGCTTCCCATGCCACTCAGCTACTTGATCTTCAGAGGCCGGCTGGCGGGCAACTTTCCTCCGGACAGCACCTACGGCCCCTCGACGCTGCAGAGCTTCCAGCGAGGCTCGAGCAGCGAGCTCGATTACCTCAACGGCGAGATCGTGACGCTCGGTGAGCGGATCGGGCGTCCCACGCCGTACAACACCGGCTTGCTGGAGCAGGGTCGCGCGGTCTTCGCAACCGGGCACCATCTGAGCCCCGAAGAACTGCTGCAGCACTTCAAGTTTTAAAGCCCCCATCCTGCCTCCCCCGCGTGCGGGATAGGGGAATTCGATGGGTAAACTGAATCCATGCCCACTGTTCTGGACCTGTTTTCGCCTGCGGCCCGAGCCTGGTTTTCGGGCGCCTTCCCGGCTCCGACCGAGGTCCAGGAGGGCGGCTGGCGCTCGGTCGCTGCCGGCCACCACACACTGATGTCGGCGCCCACCGGCAGTGGCAAGACGCTCGCCGCATTTTTCTGGTGCATCGATCGGCTAGCGAACGAGCTGGTGCCGCCGGAGGCTGAGCGGTGTCGGGTGCTCTACGTCTCACCGCTGAAGGCGCTCACCGTCGACATCGAGCGCAACCTGCAGGCGCCCCTTCGTGGCATCGCCCTCGAGGCGGAGCGGCTCGAACTGAAGCAGTCGCCAATCACGGTCGCGATCCGAACGGGTGACACGCCAACTCGCGAGCGCCGTCAGATCGAACGACACCCACCGGACATCCTGATTACGACGCCCGAATCGCTGTTCCTACTCCTGACCAGCGCCGCCAGGCAAATCCTGCCCAGCATCCGCTGGGTCATCGTCGACGAGATCCACTCCATGGCGGAGACGAAGCGTGGTGCGCATCTGGCGTTGAGCCTGGAGCGACTCGCGGCGCTGACCAAGTCGGAGCCACAGCGGATTGGTCTATCGGCAACGCAGCGCCCGCTGAGCGAGACCGCCCGGTTCCTCGGCGGCACCAACCGTGAGGTGAGCATCGTCGACGCCGGCCGCGTTAAGAAACTGGAGATCACGGTCGAGGTCCCGGTCGACGATATGGCGGATCTCGAGCGGGGAACTGAGACCTACAGCGGCCCGGCGGCAGTCATTGGGGCCGAGCAGGAGGCACCGCGGCGGAGCATCTGGCCGGCGATCCATCCGCGCATCCTCGAACTGGTTCGCCAGCATCGCTCGACCATCATCTTCGTGAACTCGCGTCGACTCGCCGAGCGGCTGGCGGCGGCCATCAACGAGCTGGCCGGCGAAGACCTCGTTCGAGCGCATCACGGCTCGATCGCCAAGGAGCAGCGCCTCCTTATAGAGGATGCGCTCAAAGCCGGCCGCCTGCCGGGACTGGTCGCGACCTCGAGCCTCGAACTCGGTATCGACATGGGCGCCGTCGATCTCGTCATCCAGGTGGAGGCGCCCACGAGTGTGGCCAGCGGTATCCAACGGATCGGACGGGCCGGCCACTCGGTAGGCGAGCCGTCGAAAGGCACGATCTTCCCGAAGTATCGCGGCGACCTCCTTGAGACCGCAGTGGTCGTCGATCGCATGCTGCGCGGCGAGATCGAGACGACGCGGGTGCCGCGCAATCCGCTCGACGTCCTTGCCCAGCAGATCGTGGCGATGACCGCCATGGAGGAGTGGAGCGTCTCCGGTTTATCCGAGTTGGTGCATCGCGCCTATCCCTTCAGCGACCTTGGCCCTCGGGCACTCGAGTCGACGCTGGACATGCTAAGCGGGCGGTATCCGTCCGACGAGTTCGCCGAGCTGCGCCCCCGCATCGTCTGGGACCGGTTGGAGGGAAAGATCCGCGGCCGCGCCGGTGCGCAACGATTGGCGGTCGTCAGCGGCGGCACCATCCCTGACCGCGGACTTTTCTCCGTGAACCTGCTGGACGATGGAAAGAAGGTTGGCGAGCTGGACGAGGAGATGGTCTACGAGATGCGCCCTGGCGAGGTCTTCATCCTCGGCGCCACCAGCTGGCGTGTTGCCGACATCACCCCATCGCAAGTCATGGTTACCCCGGCCCCCGGTGAACCAGGACGGATCGCGTTCTGGCACGGGGACGCATTGGGACGGCCGGTCGAGGTCGGACGCGCGATGGGCCAGGCGATGCGCGAGCTCACGGCGATGGAACCCGACGCGGCGATCGCCCGGCTGCAGGAGCGATCGCGATTCGATGACCGGGCTGCATCCAACCTGATGAACTATCTATCCGACCAGGCCGCAGCAACGGGCACCGTGCCAACCGACCGCACGATCGTGATCGAGCGATTCCGCGACCAGCTTGGCGACTGGCGGCTGTCGGTGCTGACGCCTTTCGGTGCCCGTGTGCATGCACCGTGGGCGCTCGCCGCACGCGCTCGGATGCAAGAGCGCCTCGACCTCGAGATCCAGTTGATCTATACGGACGACGGCTTCGCGCTGCGGCTGCCCGAGGCCGACCGTGCGCCAGACGTCGACGACCTGCTGCTCGATCCGGAAGAAGTGCGCGAGCTGGTGACCTCGCAGCTGCATGGATCCGCACTCTTCGCCTCGCGCTTCCGCGAAAACGCGGCCCGCGCCCTTTTGCTGCCACGACGCCGCCCGGGTGAGCGCACCCCGCTCTGGCAGCAGCGCCAGCGCAGCCACGACCTGTTGCAGGTGGCGAGCAAGCACGCCGAGTTCCCGATCCTGATCGAGACCTACCGCGAATGTCTGAGCGACGTCTTCGACATGGATGGCCTGCGCGACCTAATGACGGCCATTCGCGCCCGTCGGGTGCGCACCGTCGTGGTCGACACCGAGCGCGCCTCGCCCTTTGCGTCGACCCTGGTCTTCGACTACATCGGCCAGTACATGTACGACGGCGATGCCCCGCTGGCCGAGCGCCGGGCGCAAGCGCTGACGCTGGACAAGGAGCTGCTCGCCGAGCTGCTGGGCACCGAAGAACTTCGGGAGCTGCTCGATCCGCGAGCCATTGAGGCTCTCGAACTTGAACTGCAGGGTCTCCTCAAAGAACGCTGGCCGCGCGACACCGATGAGGCGGCCGACCTCCTGCGGCGGCTTGGAGACTTGACAACCCCGGAGGCAGAGGCGCGCGGAATCCGCGAGGACTGGCTCGATCAGTTGGAACGCGAGCGTCGCGCCGTCCGGGTACGCATTGCCGACGAAGAGCGATGGATTGCCGCCGAGGATGCCGGCCGGTATCGCGAGGCACTGGGCGTCTCCCTGCCCGTTGGTCTCCCGGAGACCTTCCTTCAGCGAGTCGACGCCCCACTGTCATCGATGTTGGTCCGCTGGGCCCGGACGCACGTACCGTTTTTCAGCGCGGACCCGGCGGCCCGCTGGAGGCTCCCGCTGCGCGAGGTCGAGGATACCCTGCGGCAGCTCGCGGGCCGTGGCGATATCGTCGCCGGTGAGTTCCGGCCCGGCCAGGCAGGCCGCGAGTACTGCCATCCCGATGTGCTCAGGTCGTTACGGCGGAAGTCGCTGGCCGCGCTACGGCGCGAAGTCGAGCCGGTGCCGGTCGAAACCCTTGGCCGTTTCCTTCCCGCGTGGCACGGTGTGGGCGTCCAGGCGAGTGGATTGGACCGGCTGGCCGAGATTGTCTTCCAGCTGCAGGGATGCGCGATCCCGGCGTCCGTACTGGAGCGGGACGTGCTGGCGGCGCGGATGCGTGACTACCGGCCGCAATTGCTCGATCAGCTGATCTCGATGGGCGACGTGGTCTGGGCCGGGCGCGGATCGCTCGGCAGCTCCGACGGACGGGTTGCCCTCTATCTGCGGTCCGATGCGCCGCGGCTGATCCGTGAAGCGGACGAGCGGACGAATGGCGAGCTCCACGGGCGGTTGCGCGAGCACCTGCAGGGTCGTGGCGCTTCGTTTTTTCGCGACCTCTATTACGCGACCGGCTCCGGCGATGAGGATGCGGTGCTGGACGCACTCTGGGACATGGTGTGGGCCGGAGAGGTGACTAACGACACTTTCCTGCCGCTTCGCATGCTTGGACCTCGGGCGCGGCGCAACCCGCGACGCCCGGTGATGCGACTCGGGCCGCCGGCGGCTGCGGGCCGCTGGTCGCTGGTCTCGGACCTGCTCCGTCCGGCGGTGTCGACGACCGAGCATCTCCATGCGATGGCGGGTACCCTGTTGCAGCGGTATGGGGTGCTGACCCGCGAAGCGGCGCTGGGCGAGAACATCACGGGCGGGTTCGCCGCGCTCTATCCGGTGCTTCGCGCGATGGAGGAAGCCGGCAAGATCCGGAGAGGGTACTTCATCGATGGGTTGGGCGGGTTGCAGTTCGCGCTGCCTGGAGCAGTGGACCGCCTCCGCGGAGCGCGCGATGAAGACACGAAAGTCGTCGCGCTGGCCGCCACCGACCCGGCAAGTCCCTTTGGGACGACGATCCCTTGGCCGGAGCACGAATCGCGGATGGCGCGCGCCGCGGGTGCGTACGTGGTGCTCGATGGTGGCGAGCTGAGGCTGTACCTGGAGCGCGGTGGACGATCGCTGCTGACCGTCGGCGACGTGCAGCCCGTCCATCTTCAGGCGCTCGCGGCGGTTGCCGCGCGAGTGGACAAGCTGGAGATTCAAACTATCGACGGCGCCCCGATCAAGGGTTCGCCGCTCGAAGGTTTGCTGCGCGAGGCCGGGTTCGGCACGACACCCAAGGGCGTCGTCCTCTGGCCCGAGCGGCGACCCGTCCTTGCCTGAAGGCGACACGATCTGGCGAACGGCCGCCGCCCTGCGGCGCCAAATCGCGGGCAAAGTCGTCATTGACGCCCGACCGGCGTCGATTGCACGGCTGAAGGGCCGGCGGGTCGAGTCGGTCGAGCCCAACGGCAAGCACCTCGTGATGCAATTCGAAGGAGGGCTCGCCCTCCATTCGCACATGCGAATGACCGGCGCCTGGCATCTCTACCGGGTGGGTGAGCGCTGGCGCCAGCCGGAGCGCCGCGCCACGGCGGTGCTGAGTTTTGACGACGTGGTCGCGGTCTGCTTTGCCGCACCCGTTATGGAGCTGGTTCGCGATGCCCGACACCCGGTGGCGCACCTGGGGCCCGATATCCTGGTCGATCCCTTCGATATCGATGAAGTCATCCGCCGTGCCCGCCTTTCGGAGGCGCCCACGCTTGGGGAGCTGCTACTGGAACAGCGTGTGTGCGCTGGAATCGGCAACATCTATAAGTGCGAATCGCTCTGGGGACTTCGCCTGGACCCGTGGATGCGTCCTGCCGAGCTGGATGACGAGCGGCTTCGCCTGCTCTATCTAACCGCCCGCGACCTGATGCGCCGCAACCTCGTGACGCCCATCGCCCGACAGCGACATGCGGTGCACGGAAGGGGCGGACGACCATGTCCCCGCTGCGGGACGCCGATTCGAATCCGTGCCCAGGGCCAGCAGGCTCGCCTCACCTATTTCTGCCCGCGATGCCAGGGCAGTAGCTCCGAACCTAACGCCAGACGCCCAGGATTACGGCGATCACGAGTGTCTTCGTAAGGGCATCACCGGTGTGGATCGCATAGAGCTTCCACGGATAGTGCTCGTGGATGACAGAACCCGCAAACGCGACCACCGCCGCCACGAGCACGGCCCAATAGTTGAAGCCAAACATGTCGCCCTCCTTCTGTCATTGGCCGTCTCTGCCGCTCTGTCGGTACGACGAACGGCAGGTGGACCGGTCGATTGTCAGAACTTGCCGTAGACGGGAAGGGCGGCGCCGGTGATCGCGGCGGCGGCATCGCTGCAGAGATACAGGACGACGGCTGCGATCTCAGCCGGAGCCACGGCCTTCTGCATGACCTTCTCCGGCAGCGATTTCCGGTTCTCCGGTGTATCGATAATGGCCGGAACTACAACGTTGACTCGCACCCCCGACGACTTCAGCTCTGCGGCCAGCACCTCGGTGAGTTTGATGACGCCCGCCTTGGCGATGGCATAGGCCGCGGCCCCTGGCTCGGCAACAAGTCCGGAGCGGGAGGAGACGTTGACGATGCCTCCATCCTTCATTCTGCGGGCCGCGGCGCGGCACGACCACCATGTCGTGCCGAGGTTGAGGTCCATCACGGCGGTGAAGTCGTCGGGCGTGCTCTCCGCCAGTTTGCCTCCGCGATAGCCTCCGGTCGTATTCACCACCCAGCGCGGCACGCCGACACGGTCGATCCGCTCCCACAGATCATCGACATCCTGACGTGAGGTCATATCGGCTGTGTCACCGGTGACTATCCCTGGATACTTCGCCGCCAGTTCCGATACGCCGGAGCGCGAACGAGCCACCGCGATGGTGCGGTCGCCGCGGTTCGCGAAGGCGTCGACGACGGCGGTCCCAAGTCCACCGGTTGCTCCAAAAACCACGGTAAGGTCGGCCATGGTCAGGCGGCGTCCTCCAGCGCATAGCGAAGGAAGAGATAGGAATCGGCGCGACGGACGCTCAGCAAGCGGCCGCCTTTGAAGGTCCGGCCGAAATCCACTCCTCGGATGATGCCGAAGGACCGGTCCGGGTGGCCGACGAGCTTAGGAGAGACGGTCAGGAAGAGCTCATCGATGCGATCGCGGGCGACCAGTTGGCCAAACAAGTCCGGACCTCCTTCGGTGAGGATGGTCCGATAGCCCTCTGCCTGAAGCGCCGCGAAGATCTCATCGACGCCGACCCTGTCTCCGTCGGACACGGCACGGACCTCGCTGGCCTGCGGCAACGCCTTTCGCAGCCGCGGGGCCGTGGCCGCCGTCGTCAGGACGAGCGCCCCGACCTGGAGCGCCGGCTCGGAAGGATTCAACTCGCCGCGCGCGGTAACGATCACGAGTCGTGGCGTTTTCTGGCGTTTGAGCGACTGGCGCAGCGCCGCGAAAGCCTCAGCCGCCGCCGGGAAAATGTATTCGGGCGTCCAAAGCGCTTTGCCGCCTTCGGCGCGGACGGTACCGGCGCCGACTAACACGGCATCGGCAAAGGCACGCAAGAGACCCATGACGAAGCGGTCCATTTCGTTGCGTCCGCTGATGATTCCCCCCGAGGCGGCGCTGCCGCCCTCCAGCGCAACCACGCCATCGATCGAGCTGACGAAGTTGGCGTAGACGGCACCATCACGGATCGTCAGTCCACCATCGTAGATTTTCGTCAGTTGCGCTGGAAGGTCGCCAGCCGGCAGGTTATCGGCTTCGAAGAGACGGTTGAGTCGAGTCAGCTCAGATGCCCGTTTCCACGCGAGCGAGCGATGTTAAGGAACTCCTCTCGCAGCTGCGGATTCGCCTCGTAGTTGCCGCGCCAGAAGGTCGTCCGGGTCGTCGACTCGGACTCGCGAACGCCGCGCATCTGGGTGCAGAGGTGAATGGCTTCGAGGTAAACGGCAACGCCGTGGGCCTGCAAGATGCGCGACAAGGACTTGGTGATCTCGCGGCCCATCCGTTCTTGAACGGTGAAGCGCCGGGCGAAGAGGCGCACCAGCCGGGTGAGTTTGGAGATGCCGATGATGTGCTCGTGGGCGACGTAGCCCAGGTAGGCGTGGCCAAAGAAAGGGAAGGCGTGGTGCTCGCAGAGCGAATAAAACGGAATCGGGCCCTCCACCACCTGACTGACCTCGCAGTCGGGGCCGCCTTCACATTCGGTGGGGAAGGCCGTAACCAGCTTTTCATCGCCTTCGTAACCCTCGGTCGAGTCGAACATCGCACGCAAATAGCGCATCGGCGTTTGCAACGTGCCCGGAGTGTTGAGCGGCATGCCCAGGGATTGCAGGATCTCGCCAATGTACCCCTCGAACCGTTTCCAGTCGGCGTCGCTGATACGGCGAGGCTGAACCCGCTCCCAATCGCGCCCCTCGAGGTCGTCGTCACGCAGGTCGCCGACCATCGGGCCGTGGTCTCGTTCAGCCATTAGTTTGGTTGCAACGTATCTTCCGATCGCCGCACCTCGATCTGTCCGTTCTGTATTCGGGTTTCGTATCGAACCTGGCTGATGGTGGCCGGACCGCCCCTGACCTGACCGGTGCAGACGTCGAATCGTGACGCGTGCCACGGGCACTGCACCAGGTTCCCGTCGAGCTCGCCCTCGGACAGTGGACCGCCGGCGTGCGAGCAGGTCTCGCTGATGGCACAGATCGTGTCGCCTCGCTTGTAGAGCAGGATTGGGGTATCGCCGGCCATGGCCTTCACCAGCATGTTGTCGGTGAGCTGCCCCTCGAGCATCACCCTGGTGAACTTGGTTGGCACCTCCTGCCAGGCGTGGTGGTTGACGCCGGTCCCGATTGAGAAGACCATCTCACCGCCGAGGAAGGCGGCGCTGATCACGATGCCGTAGCCAATCACGGCAAGCACGATCGCCAGGCCGCGACTACTACCGCTCACGCGGAGGCTCAGCGACGCGAGGTAGATGACGATGACGACGGTATTGAGTAGACCGTGGGCGACGCCGACCCTACGCTCGCGGCCGATGGTCTCGTTCCAGTCGGTATAGCCAGTGACGGCGGCGCCCAGCGCGCCAAGAAGACCAACGACGATCGATACGTCGGCCGCCGAGACCCAGCCGTGAGTCCCTCTGACCAGGTAGATGATGTCGAAAAGAAGAGCGAGCGTCCAGGCGCCAAGCGGGATGTCCGTGATGACCGGGTGAAGCGGATGCCCCAGCCAGGTGCCGTGCATGAAGGTCTTGAGGGATCGCCCGGGGTTGCCGAGCACTTTGTAGGTGCCACCGACGACCTTCTGAAGGAAATCGGCCACCGGCTCGAGCCAGCGCTGCCGGTCGATGAAACGGTTGACAACGTGATTGAGCATCGGCTTTCTCCAAGTATGGCTTACGGGTCGAGGTCGAGCCAGCCGGATACCCGCTGCCAGGCACGAGCTGCTTCGGTCGAGTCGACGATCCGGAAGCGAACGGTATCGCCGGGTCGTGCCTGGGCCAACAGCGGGAGGTCGGCGCTGATCACAGTCGCGATCACGGGGTAGCCACCGCTGGTCTGGTGATCGACGTGTAGGACAATCAATCCTCCTGACGGCGTGACCTGGACGGCGCCCGCCGTGACCGGCACTGTCAGGATCTCCTGCGTCTGGAGGCGCAAACCTGGCGTCTCGAGGCGCAGGCCGATGCGGTCGATCGCAGGCGTCAGGCGACAAGCGGTCGCGCTCAGTCGCTCGAGCGCGGCTCCAGCGAAGGCATCCGCGTGGGGCCCGGCAATGACGCGGATCTCCCAGGGGCCGCGTAGTGGGAGGCGATGGAACGGTGGCCACGGCGCGGTCGCCGGTTCGTGCTCGACCAGCTGACCGATGTGCAGTTGATCACCGGCGGCGAGAGGTCGCCCGAAGCCCCCGCCGAAGGTCCCGAGCTGGCAGAAGGACCGGCTCCCGAGCACCAATGGCACGTCGATCCCACCCCGAACGGCGAGGTAGGCGCGTAGGCCGGGCGAAATCGTCCCAATCGCGAGGGTCGAGCCACGGGCGACGCCAACGGCTTGCCAGCCATCGCTCGAGTCGACCCTACCACCGGTGATTGCCACCACACGATCGACGTCGAATCGGAGCCTCGGGCCACTCGCCGTGCATTCGAGCAGGGCTGCGTCCGGCTCATTCCCGACCAGTTCGTTCGCGACGCAGGCGGCGAAGCAATCCGCGGCACCACCGGGCGGAATGCCGAAGCGCTCGAGGCCGGGGCGGCCGCGATCCTGGATCGTGGTCCAGCGCCCCCCGTCGATGACTTCGATCACGGGACCGGGACGAATCGCAAACGGTCGCCGGCTTTGAAGCGAACCGGCGGATCTGCCGCCGGGTCGAAGAGCCGAAGGGCGGTTCGGCCGATCAGATTCCATCCGCCTGGACTCTCGACACCGTAGATGCCGGTCTGCCGGCCCGCGATCCCGACCGATCCGGCCGGCACCCGCAGTCGGGGCGACGCCAACCGCGGCACCGATAGCTGATGGGACAATCCGCCGCAGTAGGTGAAGCCGGGCGCGAAGCCGACGCAGTAGACGAGATATTCCCGACCCGCGTGTTGCTCGATCACACCCGCCGGCGCCAGGTTGGTCTTGACGGCGACCTCCGGCAAGTCGGGTCCGTCATATCGAGTGGCAACGTCGACCACATGCCCGGACGGAATCGCAGCTTCCACCGTTCCTTCGAGCGGGCGGATGAACTCTTCGAGGCGGCCTGCGTCCGTGATGCTCGGGTCATAGTGGCAAAGCAGCGAGGCATAGGCCGGCACAGTGCCGAGCAGTCCCTTAGGCCGGCGATCCTGCAGCGCTCGATCGAGCGCGAGCACCTGGCCGAGAAGCATCGGGTCGATGATGGTGCCGATGGTGATCAGCAGCGCCCGATCGCCGGCTGGCGCGACCTGCCACATCCTCTGGACTCTACCGGGGCTGCACGCTGACAACTTCTATCGTCGGTTGGCCCACCCGGAATCGCTGGAGCCCGAACGCCAAGGCATAGAGGACACCAACAAGGATCAGTAACGCCCGATAACCCGTCACCAGCGACGCGTACTCGAGCGTGCCGCCGACCATCGCCCCTAGGAGGTTGGCGCCGAAGGCCACGTTCGACGCGGCGACGTCCCGGAAGCGCTTCGCGAAAACCAGGTTGGCCAGGAAAACCGGACCGAAGGCCACCGCCACGGCCACCAAAAAGCGGGGCCCAATCTCCAGCTTGAGCAATAGATCCGGTTGCACCACCCAGGCGACAGCGAGTGCCAGCAGCAAGATGGCATAGAGGCGCCACGTCGGACCAAGGTCGATCCGCCGGGCCACCTCGATCGCGAGGTAGACCGCGATCAGGATTCCAAGGAAGACGAGCGAATTCACGAACCAGGTGGTCCCAAAGAGGAGCGCGAACTGCACCACGTTCTTGGTTTCCAGCAGGAGGAACGCCGCACCCATGCAAAACAGGTCGAGATAACGGCCCATCGGCCGCAGCGCGCCGGTCGTGCCGCGAACCAGCAGCAGCGCCGAGAGCAGGATCAGGGCGAGCGTGAGCAGGTAGAACCCGGGAATGGTCCGGTCCTGAAGGTAAAGAAAGGGATAGTCGTCGGTCGCGGGCGCCGGAGTGGTTGCGGAGACCTGGTGCCATTCGGTGGGGCACTGCAGCGCCGTTGAACTGGAGCTCGCCATCAGCAGGGCGAGGCGTGCGAAGTGGCCGGTCGAGTCCAGGCATGGCGTGTGCCCATATACCTGCTGGAGCGTGCCCGCCAGCCGGTCGACAAGCCAGTCCTCGCGGTAGTAGTTGTACTCGCCGAATGCGCCGCCCGGTGTGAGGTGGGCGCGCGCCGACTGCATCGCCTCGGTCGTAAAGAGGTAGCTCTCGAGTCGCAGCGACGACTGGCCGGCAACCAGCGTGAGCGAGTCCGGCAGCGCAAAGAGGATCAGGTCATACCGTCGGGTCGTCTGCTCGAGAAAGGCTCGGCCGTCGTTGACATATGAGGTCACTCGGGGGTCCTGAAAAGCGTGGTCGGGATTCTGTTGCAGGCCGATGGCATGGATACGGGGGTCGATTTCCACGGCATCTATGTGCTGCACGCCCTCCCGTAGCGCGATGGCAACGTCGACGCCCGTTCCGGCGCCCACGATAAGAACGTCCTTCGGTGTCGAGCGCGTTCGCTGATAAACGAGGCCGTAGAGCGTTACCGTGTCCAGTCGCCGGGCCGCCGGTTCCATCGTCTGGTGCGGAATCCCGTTGACCAGGACCGTCACCGCTCCCGATGGTTGCGTGATCAGCCGGATCTTGTAGTAGGGGGACCAACTATCGGTTGGAACGAGCGACTCGATGCCGAGCAGGACGAGCATGGTGGCGAGCACCGGCAATTGCCAGACGCGACTGCGCCGGTCGAGCAGCAGCCAGAGCAGCGCGGCGACGACCGCGCCCCACGCAACGGGTGGCGCGCCGAGAAACGACAGAACCGAGAAAGCGACGATGCCGGCGATGCTGCCCAGGATGTCGAGGCGGTAGGCCTCGAGCGGCGGAAATTGTCGGAAGGTCCGCGCCACGCCCTCAGCGATGAGCATCATCACGCCGGCCACGCCCAGGAAAAGCACTGGGAGGGTGAGCCAGGGTGGCAACCCGCTCTGGGCACCCAGCGCGCCGAAGAAGATGAGTTCGGTGCCCGACCGATCGATTTCTACTGGGAAAAGGCGCACGAATACCACGAGGACTGCCAGGCCGATCGGCGCAAACCGGAAAAGGTCGTGGCGGGCATCGGCTCGCAGGAAGCCGAGCCCGATCCCCAGAAAGCTCGCCAGCAGGATGAAGTTTGAGAAGTACGACAGGTAGAGGATGTTGGAGCCCGTCCAGCGAATGAGAGCGAGCTCGACGAAGAGCATTAGAAAGCTCAGGGCTAACAGGCGAGCCTTCATCGGAGATCCAGGGGCGCCCAGGCGACCGATCGTCATCGGGTCGACTCTACTGCGGGTGCCTGCAGAAGGGGCCCCACGCCACTGCGGGGGCCCCTTTCCGAATTCGCGGACCTGATTGAGTTAGCAGACTGCCAATACGACGGTGCCGGTTCCGGCATGCCCAGGGTTGGGCTCGTAACCGGGATTCGTCTTGACGATCACGATGTGCGGAGTATTACCGTGGATCGTGCTACCCGACTGGGTGGCCAGGCTTGTGACGATCACTGCCATGAACATGGGCAGTGGTCCTGGGGGTGGCGGAGTCGAGTTGCCCGGATCGGCACTCCAGTTTGTGCCGCAGGCGGGCGTCCTGGGTGACTCGGCAAAGCCCTTGAAGCTTGCGGGCGCAGGTCCCCCGCTAAGCCCGTTCATCTTGTGCCACTGGGCACCCCAAAACTCGACAGACGTACCAATCGCCGAGTTCAGGTTACCGATGACGAAACTGCCTCCGCCCGGCGCGGAAGGGAAACCGCTAGAAGCGGTGCAGCCGAAGGTGTGGCTGCCGGTCATGGTCACCGCCCCTGTTGCCAGGAGGCGACCAGCAAGGCTCGTGCCGTTCGTGGTGATGTCGACGCCTGACAGAAGCGTGCCCTGGAATGTCGACGTTGTCAGTGTGATGGCCTGGCGGACCCACCAGGTCACGTTACAGGGGCTTCCGCCGACCACTGTGAAGTTGGTGGCCGTCAGGGCGCCGGTTCCACTCGTCCCGATTTCGAATAGATAGGGACCCGAGTCAGTAAGCGTGAGGGTTCCCGTCAATGTCGCCGCCGCATCGAAACAATAGGTACCTGCCCCGAGGCTCACTCCGGCAAGCGTGCCGGTGAGAACGTGGTCGGGCGTGCACCCGAGCTGCGCTGCGATCGAGTTGTAATAGGCGAGAAAGTCGTTGTAGGCGCCATCGGCGACTTGAACCGGCGGCATCACGCACCTGGTCGACGTGACCGGGGTACCGGATCTAACGCCCACTGGTCCGATGACGGTGGAATCGGTACAGGTCAGCCCGGTGCTATCAGCCAGAACCGCGAAACCGGCCGCCGCACCTAACCCGGGTCCACCGGCCTGGGCGGCCATCGGCAACACCGCCATGAGCATGGCAAACGCGACGAACAAAAGAAGTCGGGCGTGCAGAACGCGTCTCATCCTTGCGCCTCCTCAATATCGATTCGGCCAACTGTCGGCTCGCGACGTGGAAAGGGCCACCTCATCCGCTACGTCCTGCGACGCCGCGCTCGAACACTCAGGCCCAATCCCACGGTGGCAAGGCCGGCGATCAGCAACAGCATCGACGAAGGCCCGCCGCCAGTCTGCGCCAGAGTGCCCGAGCCACCTGTGCTCGTCGCGCCTGTGGTCGTCGCGCCTGTGGTCGTCGGAAGGGTCCCGGTTGTGCCGGTTGCACTGCAGCCACCGGTGGGAATGCTGATGCGATTGCTATCCAGCGTGACCGCGCCGTTCCGTGCGAGGGCCCGACCCGGAAGAATGGTGGCTCCTGTCACCATCGTGATCGACGTCAGCGCAACGATCGTTCCCTTGAACTGTGTTCCAGATCCGAGCGTTGCCGAGCTGCCGACCTTCCAGAACACGCCACACGCGTCAGCACCCCGCGTGGTGACAACCCTTGAGTTGCTCGCCGTCGTGAGGGTGCTGCCCGTACGGAAAATGAAGATTCCTTTGCCGCTGAGAGTGAGCGTTCCCGTCAGTTGGGCGGAAGAAGAGAAGGTATAGACGCCTGGGGTGAGGGTTTTGCCTCCCAGATCCTGGCCGGTCATCCTGCGGGTCGTCGCCCAGCTCGCCAGATCGTTGTAGGCGGTCACAAGCGAGTTTTTGGCGAGACGCGCCACGGCGTCGGTCTTGTGCGTTTGCGCCGTAACCCGCCCTGGCGGGAACCCCGTCACCGCCGAACCGGGGCTCAACCCGAGATTGCCAGTGATAACCGTCGGTCCCGTGTTCGTCACGGCACTGCCGGCTAGAACAGCGAAATTTGCGGCCGTCCCCAATCGTGGTTGGGTGGCGGCCAGCGCCGCTATCGGCGACGCGCCGAGAGCCAGGGCAGCGACAGCGATGAGCAACGTTAGTAGGCGCCGTGTAAGCCGGTTCATTAACTCGTTCCTCCTTGAGTCGTCTGCCAAAAGAACGCGCGAGGCGCTTCGGCTAACTCAGGGGCGGATCAGTGATCCCGACTCCGGACCAGGGATGAGAGGGGCGCGAGATAGGCCGGTGAGTCCGTTTTCACTGTGCGCTCAACATTCGCAATCTGTCAAGCAACCGAACTCAACAGTGCTCAAGATTTGGTTGGAAAAGGCCGACAGTGACGGCGGGAGTCTCAGCGCACCAGGGCACTGCGCAGCTCCGGAAGCGCTTCCGCGGCGGCATCGGCGACGCGGGCGTGATCAGGTCCCTGCAGGTAGATGACCTGTTCGGTGAAGCCTCGCTCGAAGTACTGGCCGACGAGGTCGAGCAGTTGACGACGATCGCGGCCGTCCCATCCATGCTGGATCGATCGCCGGATCGAGCCCGGATCGCGGCCCGCTTCCTCGCATGCCGCGTCGAGCATGTTGCTCTTTTCGGCCGCCTCCTGTAGCGTTGACGCCCCGGCGCTGTTCCAGACATCGGCAAATCGGACCACGACGGCCATCATTTGCGGCCCGCCCGCCCCGATCCAGATCGGCGGGTGCGGTTTCTGGATCGGTTTGGGGTTGCCAATGGCATCGTTGAAGTGGTAATAGCGACCGTCGAGCGTTGTGCGGTCCTTGGTCCAGAGCGAGGTGATCACCTCGAGCGACTCGCGCAGCCGCCCCACCCGGTGGTCGAGACCCTCGATACCGTACATCTGGTGTTCGATCTCGGCCCAGGCGGCACCGATGCCAAACTCCAGTCGCCCGCCGGAGAGGTGGTCGACCGTCACCGCCAGCTTTGCCAACAGGGCCGGATTGCGATAGGTGTTGCCCGTCACCATGCAGCCGATGCGCACCCGGCTGGTTGCCTGGGCGATGGCGGCCTGCAGCGCCCAGCCTTCATAGACCGGGCGATCGGGCCCGAGGGAGCCGATCGAGGCGAGGTGGTCGAAGACCCAGACGTGGTCGAATCCGGCCTCGTCGGCGATGCGCCAGACGTCCCGAAGCGCCTCGATCGTGGTGTCCTGTCCGGAGTTTTTGAGGCCGATCCGAAGAGGGTGAGCCACATCGAGTAGCATAGGGGCTTGCGGCCCGGAGAGGGCGCTGCCGAGGCCGGTTTTGTGTACGGCGCCGACTCGTCTGGGAGGGGATTCCATGGTCGGAAAGCGGACGTTTTTACCTCTATTTATCCTCGTGGCCCTCGTCATGTCGGCGTGCGGCGCATCCAACAGCGGGTCGACCAGCACCAAGTACAGCGGCACGATTCACATCGCCTCCTCGACCTGGACCGGATACGCGCTCATCTACCTGGCTAATGCCAAGGGCATCTGGAAGCAGCACGGCCTCGACGTCAACTTCAAGGACATCGAGGACCCCAACGACCGCTTTATCGCGCTCGCCGCGGGCCGGCTCGAAGGCATGGCTTCAACGGTCGACGCCTTTGCCCGCCAGCAGTCCAACGGTGTTGGCGCGGTCGAGGTGTTTCCCATCGACGCCTCGGTTGGTGGTGACGGCATCCTTGCGGCAAACTCGATCCAGAGCGTGGCCGACCTCAAAGGCAAGACGGTCGGCGTCAACCAGGGCTCTGTCTCCGAGTGGTTCCTGGCTCAGGTCCTGGAAAAGAACGGCCTGCATCTGACCGACGTGAAGGAGCAGAACATGACATCAGGAGCAGCCGGGGCGGCCTTCGTCGCCTCGAAGCTCGATGTGGCGGTCACCTGGGAACCATGGCTGAGCAAGGCGAAGGCCCGGACCGACGGCCATGTGCTGGTGTCGTCGAAGCAGTATCCGGACCTGATCATGGACAGCTTCGCCTTCCGCAAGGATTTCATCCAGAAGTATCCCGATACGGTCAAGGACTTCATGAAGGCCTACTACGACGCCTTCACCTGGATGCAGGCGAACCAGACCGAGGCTCTAAAGCTCATCGGCGATGCGGTGCAGGAGTCGCCGTCTGACGTATCGGCGGATCTCTCAACCATGACTCTCTTTGACCTCAGCACCGGCAAGCAGGTCATCGGCACCAGTAGCAGCCACGGCAAGATTTACGACAACGTCAAGGCGGCCGCCGATTTCTGGAAGGCCCAGGGCAAGATCGACACGGCCGTGAATCCGAGCGACGCCGTCGATCCCAGCTTCATCAACAGTTTGTAGCGCTCGTGAGCGAGCGGGTCCCCGCGACCCAGGCGGCGCCGGCGGCTTCTGCCCGAGTGCAGCGCCGGCGCCGCGGTCTGCTCCGCACCTACCTGACGCCGAAGCAGGCCATCCCACGTTCGGCCAGACTGGTCCTTGGCATTGGCAGCTTCGTCGTCATCATCACGCTCTGGAGCGTCGGATCGGTCCTCATCAACAATCCCCTCTTCTTGCCGAGCATCCCGCGAGTCGGCGCAGCCTGGATCGATATGTGGCAGCACCAACACTTCCTCGACGACGTCGCCTGGAGCACCTTCCGGATCGTCGCAGGATTCTTGATCGCCGCAGCGATGGCGGTGCCGCTCGGGCTCCTGATGGGATCGTTCGAGGTGGTGCGTTCGTTCTTTCAACCGCCGATCAACGCGATCCGCTATATGCCGGCGTCGGCCTTCATCGTTCTGCTGATCGTGCTCCTTGGCCTCGGTGAGGAGGAGAAGCTGACGCTCATCTGGATCGGCGTCTTCTTCCAGCTCGTGTTGATGGTGATGGACATCGCCCACCGGGTCCCGGACGAGATGCTCAACGTCGCCTATACGCTCGGGGCATCGCGCTGGAAGGTCTTCTACAAGGTGTTCCTGCCCGCCACCTTTCCCGAAGTCGTGGATGCGCTGCGAATCACGATCGGCTGGGCCTGGACATACCTGATCGTCGCCGAACTCCTGGGGGCCGAACGCGGGATTGGCACCTTCATCATCATCTCGGAGCGGTTTCTCCGGATGGATCGCATTATTGCTGCCATCCTCACCATCGGAATCCTCGGACTGATCACGGACACGATCTTCAGTCTGATTCATCGCTGGGCGTTCCCTTATGTCGAAAAGGTCCACGCGTGAGCGAGATCCGCTTTGTCGACGTCGCCATGCGTTTCCGGACGAGGCGGGGTGAGGTGCGAGCCCTAGAGCAGATCTCGCTCACAGTGCCCGACGGGCAGTTCGCCTGCATCGTGGGTCCCTCCGGCTGTGGTAAGTCAACGCTCCTCAGCATCGCCGCCGGTCTGGTGACACCAAGCGAAGGCGAAGTGCTGGTTGACGGCAAGCCGGCATATTCGCCGGGCGCCGATCGGGGCATGGTGTTCCAGTCGTACTCGCTCTATCCGTGGCTCTCGGTTCGCCGCAACATCGAGTTCGGCCTCGAGCTGACGCGCACCCCCAAACCGGAGCGGCACCAGCAGTCGAGCGAATTGATCCATCTGATGAAGCTGGACGGCTTCGCCGACGCCTATCCAAAGGCGCTGTCGGGCGGCATGAAGCAGCGGGTGGCGATCGCTCGGGCGCTGGCGAACGATCCCGAGGTCCTGCTGATGGACGAGCCCTTCGGCGCCCTCGACGCCCTGACACGACAGATCATGCAGGAGATGCTGACCGATCTCTGGCAACGCTATCGGAAGACGGTGCTGTTCGTCACGCACGACATCGACGAGGCGCTCTTCCTCGGAGACGTGATCTACATCATGACCAACCGGCCTGGCCGCGTCCGCACCACCCTGAACGTCGACCTCCCGCGCCCACGCAACTTCGCGATGGTGACGAGCCCGCGGTTTGCCGAGCTGCGCAGCCAGGTGGTCGGCATCATCCATGAAGAGAGCATGAAGGCGGTCGAATCGGAGCTGGCGCGTGCCTAAATACCGGCCGATCGATGCGATGGTCGCCCCGCGTTTCACCGGCGTTGGCAGCTTCATGCGCTTGCCACAGGTCAGCGACATGGCGCAGGTCGATGCGGCGATCGTGGGCATTCCCTTCGATACCGCCGTCAGCTACCGCATCGGCGGCCGCTTCGGACCGGCCGCCATTCGCGAGGCGTCGCGCCTGCTCCGCCCCTACCACGTCGAGCAAGAGATCGAAATCTTCGACCATCTTTCGGTGGTCGACGCGGGTGACCTCTCGGTCATCCCGGGCAACATCCAGGCGAGCTATCGGGTGATGGTCGACGGACTGCGGCCGATCCTGGAGGCCGGGGTCGTCCCGCTCGCAATCGGCGGCGACCACAGCATTACGCTCGGCGAGCTGCGCGCGGTCGCCAAGCGATATGGGCCGGTGGGCCTCATCGACTTCGACTCGCATACCGATACCTGGGACAGCTACTGGGGCGAGCGATACACCCACGGCACCTGGTGCAAGCGCGCCATTGAAGAAGGGCTGATCGATACGAAGCGCGCCGTCCAGCTCGGGATCCGTGGTTCCCTGTATGGGTCGGAGGACCGCGGCGGCGCCCAGGCGCTCGGCCTTCACCTGATTCCGGCCGAGGAACTGCTGACCCGCGGCGTCGGCGATGTGCTGCCCGAAGTCCGCCGGCGCATCGGCGAGGGTCCGGTCTTTCTCACCTTCGACATCGATTTCGTCGATCCAGGTTTCGCCCCCGGCACCGGGACGCCAGAAGTCGGCGGACCGAGCAGCCGGGATGCGCTGCGGCTTGTCCGGGGCCTGCGCGGGATCGAGTTCGTCGGTTTCGACCTGGTCGAGGTCCAGCCGCAATACGACTCGGGTGAGGTCACCTCGCTGCTCGCAGGGACGCTGCTGCACGAGTTCCTCGCGCTCATCGCGCTCCGCCGCCGGGACGCGAGCGCCCCGCGTGCCGTGACTGCGCCATAATTGCCAGCGGCATGGATCTGACATTCTTCGCCATCGTGATCATGGGAGGGTGGGTGGTCGCCATCGCGGCGGCCGGCCTCGTGATGGTGCTTCGGCCGGGCGGCGTTACGATTCGGTTGGGCGCAGCCGGAAGTGGGACAGGCACTCCGACTGGGCCGCGCAATGAGATCCTGCTCGGTGGGGATGCGGAGGTCCTCGGCAACGTGCGCGGCCGCGTCGAAGCGGTCAGCCTTCGACCGCAGAGCCGCGAGCTGCAGAGCATCGAGCTGGCGACCGGTCTTGGCCTCGAGACCCAAACCGTTGTGGCGACCGCGATCCTCTCCGCCGATGGCCAGGTGCTTCGGCTGGCCGAGAACTGGACCGAGGCATCAGAAGAGGCTCAGGCGGCCGGGTTGACGCTGCGCGCCGACGCGACCGTGGTTAGCGTTGACGGCAAACGCCTCGGCAAGCTCCGCCTGGTGTGCTTCGAGCCAGACTCTCGCATGGTCACGGCCCTTGTCATCGCCAGGCGAGGACCCGAACAGCGGCTGCTCACCATCGATCGGGTCAAGGAAGCTGGCCCGGATCAGGTCGTCACCGACCTGAGAGCCGCCGACTGGGCGAAACTTCCTCTCTTTGCCACCGATTGGGAGATCAAACAGGCCGTCACCGAGCAACTGATCGACGACCCACGGCTTCGAGCTGGTCAGCGCTCGATGACGATCGATGTCCAGGACCAGGTGGTGACGCTGCGAGGCTACGTGACGGACCAATCAGAGGCGGAAGAGGTAGCGCGAATCGTGAGATCGGTGCCGAGCGTCTTGCAGGTCGACCGCAAGCTCGTCACGGATGCCGACCTGGCCCGAGCCGTAGCCGCGGCGATTGCTCGCGACCCAGCAGCCTCCGCGGCAGCCGTCAACGTCATCGCACACTACGGGACCGTCGACATCACGGGTGAAGCACCCGACCGGGCGACGGCGCGAGCCGTCGAAAGGGTTGCCGGCCAGGTCCCAGGGGTCCAGGCTCTGCACAACATGGTCGGCGTCCGCAAGCCCGCCGGTCTGGCGTCGTAGGGTTGACAGACCTCGCCGCCTGACGCTGCCGGGCTGGGTAGCGGGGCGCGAGTTTAGGGGCCGGACCAGCCGGCCCCTTCTCGAGCGGACGCTATTTCTTTACGGTCGCCAGCCTACTGTGCCTTGTACACGGAGGAGAGATCGCGAACCGCGGCATCCCGCGTTCCCAGGGGCGCCAGGCCAAATCGATGCTCGATGGTCGCCAGGATTGAGGTCGTATCGTGTGGCACGTGGTCGACCACGAAGTCACCGTTGAGGTTGGGCGAGATCACGAGGGCCGGGACCCGCGTGCCGGGGCCCCACTGGTCGGCGACCCCGTCGTTGCCGCCCTGCCCGGGAGGCGTCACGTGGTCCCACTGCCCGCCAAACTCGTCATAGGTCGAGATCACGAGCGTGTCGTTCTTGCACGCGCTCCCCTCGATCGCCTTGATCAGGTCGACGAGGTGACGGCTACCGGCACTCTCGTTGGTGTAACCCGGGTGCTCGTTCTCTGCGCCAATCGGCTTGACGAAGCTCACCGGCTTCAGGTTGCACTGCGTCGCGGTCGAGGTATTGGCCGCGTTGAGAAAGGCCTTCTCGTCCTGCAGGTGAGCCGCGCGCGCGGCGGTACCCGGCGCGTAATTGGCGAAGTAGTTGAACGGCTGGTGGTGGAATTGGAACAGCTTGTCCGCGCAGTACGGGTAGGTGGCGCCGCTGATCGTGTTCGGGTCTGAGCAGGCGGGGCCGCTGCCGTTGCTGTAGTAGGGGCTGGTGGTATTCCCGGCTGCGTTGTCCCAGCCACCCGCGTACCAGGCCCAATCGACGCCACTCGCGCTCAGCTCGTCACCGATAGTCACGTTCAACTTCGTGACGTTGTTAGCCACCAGGGGCGGGAGCCGCCGCCCATCTTTGGTTCCCGGAGCGTACGGCTGATACCACGGTTGCGTCGTGTTGACGGCGAAATCACCGCAAACGACACCCGCCGGAGTCGCCGGGCGTCCCGCAGGCGGGCTGCATGACGCGGTCAGTTGATTGTCACGCGGACCA
Organism: Candidatus Dormiibacterota bacterium; assembly: GCA_036390825.1. Lineage (GTDB taxonomy): Bacteria > Chloroflexota > Dormibacteria > CF-121 > CF-121 > CF-13. Next base: position 16,148 of record DASWBA010000011.1, on the reverse strand, counting down.
GTCGGATTTTTGGTCGGATCTGTGGAACTCCCGTTTGGTCCCAGCGGCGATGCATAGAGCGCATAGTTGTTTGGCATCCCGTTCGCGTCGACCACCGAGTGCATGTCCGGGTGGGGGTTTGACGCCACAATCGGTGAGGCGTCGTTGGCGGCGCCGGCAAAGACCGGCGAGGCCGCGGCCGCCAGCCACTGATGGTTGAGGAACGAACCGCCAAAGGCCGCTTGAAAGAACTTGTCCGCAATCGCGTACTGGGGGTGCCCCGCCGTGTGTAGGTACGTGTAGATCGGAAGGTCCTTCGTTTTGTAAACCCCCATGGTGAGACCGATGGCGTCACTGCCGGTGACGTAGCGATTCTGCATTCCGCCGTCCAGCTGGTATTGCTCCTGGTAATAGCGGTGGACCAGGTCCTCGGTGCAGCCTCCCGGCTGGCCGTTGCCCTTGAGGACGCCGTTGGGGTAAAAGTCGCCCGGTGCCGGGCAGGTCGTGTCCGCAGGATGGATGAAATCGTCAATGTTGAAAGGCTGATTGGTGAAGTTGCTGCTGAACGCGGACCCGGTTGTTGTATCGGTACAGGTCGCCGGTCGCGGCGGGGTGGCGAGGTTGACGTCGTTCTGCTTCAAACAGGTGTAGGGCACCCCGCCCTGTCCGATCTGGATCGTGTTGGGGCTGTCGGCCCGGCTGAGGCCGTTGACCCGCTCCCAGCTGCCATAGAGGTTGTCGAAGCTGTGATTCTCCTGGTAGATGACCACGATGTGGTTGATGCTGCCCAGCGCCGTCTTCGCGGGCGACGCCCCTGCCGCCGGTAATGCCGTCAGCGCCAGCAGCGATGCCAGCACGCCTGGCACGACAATGCGTACGCGTGGATTCATGAGCTTCCCTCCTCCCCAGTTGGGGTGCCCGATGACGTCTTAGCTAGGGTACCTTTTTACGCGACTCAGTGGAAGAAATCAAGAAGATCCGGTTAAAGCTTGTCGACCGGGCCGCAGCTGGCGGCGGTCGTCCTGTCCCAGCCAGAGGTAGAGGCAGATCGTCAGGACGACCAGGTCGGTGAGCACGCCAGGCACCATCAGGATGCCGGCCGCGATCTGCTGATCGACGAGCGGCACCGGGTAGAAGGCGGCCGAGGCGAACCCGAGGACCACACCGAGGACGCGGAGTTGCGCCGACGAAAGGAAGAGGTAGACGACCCGGCCGATGTGCGAGAGGCCGCAGTGGGCAGGCGGTTGGGCGATCACTTGCGACCAAAAGAGGTACGCCAGGCCCAACATGACGACTTGTCCCAGTTGGCGCGGCAAGCCCGGGCCGGCGGTGGCGCGATATACGGCCGGGAGATAGGCGAGCAGGATGCCGCCGTTGAAGAGGAGGAAGGCGAGGATAGGCGTCGCCAGCGGCCTCCGTGCGGGTCGGGTTCGGCCAACGAGTAGCCGACGGAACCGAGGCTCCGGCGCACCCAGGACCAGCAACGGCGCCACCACCATCAGGAGGGCGATCATCTGCGCCGTACGCGTGGGCATCGATGCACGGGCGAGCGCGTCAACCGGACCGGAGAGAGCCGCGGCAGCCAGGCCGAGTGCGACGAAGAAGGCCGTCGCCCGCCACTGACGGCCACTCCAGAGACGCCGGGCATCGAGCACTCGTACCGGCCGGCGGCCTCCCAGCAGGTAGAGCACGCCAAAGATGACGGACAGACCAACCGCCATGGCTAGAGGATCGCGTGCAGCCGCTGTTGCAAGATGGCGTCCGACATCTGGCCCAGCTGGATGAAGCTCACCGTGCCCGATCGGTCGATGAATACGCTCACCGGCAGACCCACATTCACACCATACGCCCCAGCGATCTGACCGGCGGGGTCGAACACCGCCGGAAACCGCGCCCCGACTTTGCGCAGAAAGGCCTGCATCGAGCTCGTATTCGTCTGCTGGTAATTTACGGCCAGCACCACAAGGTCCTGACTCTTATTGATATCGCTGGCTCGCTGGATCAGTGGCATCTCGTCCTGGCAGGGCGCGCACCAGGTGGCCCAGAAATTGAGCAGCACCGGTTTGCCGCGGTACTGGCTCAACCGCACGCGACTCCCGTCGAGGGTCTGCGTAGTGAAGTCGGGCGCAGGCTTGCCAGCCGTGGCGTGACCACCCTGGACGGTGACGTTGATCGCCGCGGGCCGACCGAGAAGCTGCGTCGCTACCAGGAAGATGAAGAGACCGGCCAGCAACAGGGCGCTCAGGATCTTGAAGCGCAACGACCAGGGCAGTCCGGGGTATGGTCGCGTGCTGATGGTGGCGTTCAGTGTGACAAAAGGGCGCCAATCGCCGCCAGGGCGAACAGCGCGGCAAGGTATGCCAGGGAAAAGTGGAACAGGCGCGATGCCCAGCTAAGACCTGTAACTGTGAGTCCGCGCCACGCCAGCCAGAGGAATCCCCCGCCGAGCACGGCCGCGCCGACGAGGTAGACGGGGCCAAACCAGATGCCGGGGATGAGGCTGACCAGCAACAGCACCACGGAATAGACGACGATCGACCGCCGGGTATCGGCATCGGTGGCAACCACCGGCAGCATCGGGACGCCAACTTCCTGGTACTGCCGGCGCAGTAAGAGCGCCAGCGACCAGAAATGTGGCGGGGTCCAGAAGAAGATCACGGCAAACAGCGCCAGCGCGGGCGGCGTGATCGCCCCTGTCACCACCGCCCACCCGACCAGGGGTGGGAAGGCGCCCGCGGCGCCGCCGATGACGATGTTCTGGCGGGTCGAGCGCTTCAGCCACATGGTGTAGACGAAGACGTAGAAGAGGCCGCCCGAAAGTGCCAGCAGTGCGGCGAGCAGGTTGGTGATCAGGGCGAGGATGAGAAACCCGAGCGCCGACAACCCGATGCCGAAGGTAAGCGCGTGAGTCGGGGCGATCCGACCGGACGGAATTGGCCGAGTGCAGGTTCGCGCCATCACGGCATCGATGTCGCGGTCGAACCAGCAGTTGACGGCCGCCGCCCCGCCGGCGGAGAAGGCGCCACCGGCGAGGGCGGCCAGCGTGAGCGACGTGCCTGGCCAGCCCCGCGCAGCGGCGATCATGGCGCCAAATTCTGTGATCAGCAACAGTAGGAGGATGCGTGGCTTGGTGAGGCTGAGGTAGTCGGCCAGCGTTGCCCGTAGGGGCAGGCGCCGGGCCGCCGGTACCTGAATCGTGAGGTCCTGAGCTTCAGCAATCATTTCGCGACTCCGACCTGCCCCGGTGCGAACGCGCGGCCGCGCGCGTCTTCGTCGCGGAACCAGAGATAGAGGCAGGCGATGAAGACGATCGAGTAGGTGATCGAGCCGGGCACCCACATGATGCCCGCGCCGAACTGCTGGTCGGTCAGTGCCGAGATGCCGCCCGGTCGCGCGGGCAGCGCCGCGTACGCATAGAACGGCGTGGTCGCGAAAGCGAGCACCGCCGCCAGCGCCCAGGAGGCAATGGTGCCGCCGAAGACGTAGACGACGCGCCTGAACTGGGAGAGGCGGGCGTGGTACGGGTGCTGGTCGATGACCTGCGCCCAGAAGAGGATGCCGAGCCCGAGAAAGAGGCCGTGCTCGAGGTGGTGGACCGCGTGGTTGCGCAGGGTCAGGTCATAGGCGGCTGGCCAGTGCCAGAACCACAGGTTGGCGGCGGAAAGAAGGAAGGCGCCCATCGGGGCGCTGACCCAGGCGAACGCGCGGCGCGCGCCGGCGAACGCAGGATGCCGAACGGCAGTCCGCGCCAGCGGCCGCCGGACCGAGAGTGGCAGACCGCGCCAGATCTGCAGCCAGGGGGCAGCGACGACCAGCAGCGGAGCAGCGACCATGATGAGCAGCAGGTGCTGGGTCATGTGCGCCCAGAAAAGCTGGCGAGCCAGCGTCTCGATCGGGGTATCGAGGGCGAAAAGGATGCTGGCTAACCCGGACCAGAACGCCACGGCTCGCCAGCGGGAGGGCCCCCAGCCCCTACCCTGCCGTCTTCCAGAGGAGGAGGAATGTCTCGCGTCAGCGGGGGAGGAGACTCGGCTGCCCCAGAGATAAAGGATGCCGGTGACTTCGACGCCGAGCAGAACCCAGGGCTCGATGGGCCAGGTCAGCGGATTCAGCCAGCTCGCGGCCATGGCCGGCTAGGCGACGAGGTACAGGAGGATGTAGTTGATGATGCCAACGGCGGCGAGAAAGAGCAGGATCCAGGCAAAGGAGCCTGCCGGCTTGCGGCGCGCGATCGTATCACCGGCCGGACCTGACTGCGTGACGATGCTGCCGAGCCAGGCGGTGGCCAGCGCGAACTGCACCACCCAGGAGCCGGTCAGGCCGCTGAACACACTCGGGTAGCCACCATCCGTCATACCAAACCCCAGGTGCCACATCTCGTAGCCCTGGAAAAGGCAGGTCGCGATACCGAGAACGAGCGCCACCGGCGTAAGCAGCCGAAAAAGGACGGCGCCTGACGGCGCGCGTGAACCCACCCAGTAGGCGCCGGCCGCGAGCAGGGCCAGAACGAGCACGACGGCCCCGTATCCCTTGCTCGGAGCTCCGATGCCCTGTGCCTTCCAGGCCTGGTCGTTGTTGAGCGCGCGTAGATAGAAGAAGGCGAACCACCAGGCAGCAAAGAAGAAGATTTCGGCGCCGAGGAATAGCCAGGTGCCGACGGCAACCAGGCGGGTGTCCAGTGCCACCTCCGCGTCGGCGGCCGAATCGTAGGTCTGGGTCCTAACCGCCACCGGTGGCTCCCACCATGCCGCCCAGGTCGGCGACCGGCCGGGCGTTCGGAATGCCGTAGTCGTACGGGCCGCCGACGATGACCGGCACCCGGTCGAAGTTCCGCGCCGGCACCGGCGTGGGGACCTGCCACTCGAGCGAGCGGGCATGCCAGGGGTTGGCGAGGGCCGGCCGCGAAACGAAGAACCAGGAGTAGATGAGGTTGCCCGCAAAGAGCACCATCGACCCGAAGAGGAAGTAGGCGGAGATCGTGACCCATCGATTGAGGCCGACGAGATCCGGATTGTACGAGGCGACCCGTCGCGGCATATTCAACAACCCGATGATGAACAGTGGGAAGAAGGTGGAGTTGAAGGCGATGAACATCCACCAGAAGTGGATGCGACCGAGCAGCGGGCTCAGCATCTTGCCGGTCATCTTCGGCAACCAGTAATAGGCGGCGGCCATCAAGGCGAAGATCTCGCCGCCCATGATCGTGTAGTGGAAGTGGGCCATCGAGAAGTAGCTTCCGTGGAGCGTCACATCGGTTGGCACATCCGAGAGATAGACGCCTGAGATACCGCCGATCAGGAAATTGAAGAGAAAACCGAGGCAGAACAGCATCGGGACCGTAAACCAGACCCGCGCCCGCCATAGCGTGCCGAGGGTCACCAGAAAGATGATTCCCGTCGGGATGGAGATCAGTTCGGTGGAGAGCATGTAGAACGGGCGCAGCACCGGGGCGATACCACTGACGAAGAGATGGTGCTGCCAGACGAACCAGCTGAGCAGCGCCACGCCGAAGAGCCCGACTACCCCCGTTCGATAGCCCCACAACGGTTTGCGCGCGAAATGGGGAACGATCTCCATGATGATGCCGAACGCCGGCAGGATGAAGATGTAGACCTCGGGGTGACCAAAGAACCAGAAGAGGTTCTCCCAGAGGTAATTGCTCCCTCCGTTGGAGGCCACGTAGAAGGTTGTGTTGAGGGTACGATCCATGCCCAGCATGATCAACGCCGAGGCCAGGACCGGTGCGGCCAGCAAGCCGAGGATCGAGGTGGTAAAGATCCCCCAGACGAAGATCGGGAGGCGGGTCCAGGTCATGCCCGGGGCACGCAGCCCGATGATGGTGGCGAGCATATTGACGCCGGAGGTGACGAGGGCGACCGCGATCAGCGCGAAGCCCACGATGTAGCTGTCCATCCCCTGGCCGGCCTGCTCGGAGAGTGGCGGATAGCCGGTCCAGCCGGTCGGGAACCCGCCCCAGAAAGTGGCGGCCGCCAGGATGACCGCGGCCGGGGGCACCACCCAGAAGGAGAGTGCCTCCAGGCGCGGGAATGCCATGCGGCGGGCCCCGATCATGAGAGGCACCAGGTAATTGCCGAACGGGCCAACGATCACCGCGCTGGTGATGAAGATCATCATCACGCTGTGCAGCCCGATCAGCGCGATGTACTGCCCGGCCGGCGTGATGGTGGAATCGGGGACCAGCAGGCTGGTGCGGATCAGCATGGCGCCGATCCCCCCGAATAGCAGCATTAGAAGGATGGTGACCAGGTACTGGATGCCGATCACCTTGTGGTCCAGGCTGAGCCGGAAGAAGCGACCGATCCCGGCATTCTCCACCGGGTCAGCGATGGGCGTGACCCGCCAGCCGAAAAGCCGCTCCAGCGGGTAGTTCAGGAAGCCGACGCCGGCAAGGAAGGCCACCGTGGCCAACAGATAGCCAAGGATGACCCCGGTGTTCTGGTCATCATCGAGACCAAACAGGGTGCCGAGCCAGACGCCCGCGAAGTAAGCGGGGATAGCCAGGAGGATCCCGGTGATCAGGTTGTTGGGAATCGCAAGCCGCCGCTCTGACACAACCATGCTCAGCCCGCCTTTAGTTTTGGTTCGGGGAAGTAAAACGGCGCGTAGCTCGGAACCGCCTTGGCGATCGTGTCGAAGTCCGTCTGTTGCTGGGCAATCCAGGTATCGAAGTCACTCTGGCTGACAACCTGGCCGCTCGAATCGGCCATGTGACCGTGCCACAACCCGCAGAGTTCGGCGCACCGCACCTGGAAACTCCCGGTTTTCTGCGGCGTCACGTGGAAGATGTTGTCGACCCCAGGGTTGGCGTCAGCTTTGACCCCCAGCTGATACGCCCAGAACGAATGGATGATGTCGAGCGACGTCACGTGCAGCTCGACCGGTCGATCGACCGGCAGGTAGAGGTGGGTGGTCTCCACTCCGCCATAGTCGGCATACCGGTAGGTGAAATACCACTGCTGCGCGATCACCTGGACCTGCAACTCCGGGCCGCCGCTGCTGCTGGTCGCACTTCCGGTTTGACCACCCGATTGACCGATGGCGCGGCCCGGTTGGCCTACGGCCTGCGCCACGTTCTCGCTGGACAGGGTGGCGATCCCGACGACCGCCAGGAAGAGCACCAGGATGGCGCTGATCGCTACCCAGGCGATCTGCACGGGGGTGTTGCCGAGCGCCGGCGGGCCATCGACCAGTTCCGTGGTCGTGCGCCGGAAATAGATGGCCGAGTAGACGGTCATCATGACCACGCCGATGAACACCGGTGTGGCCAACACGGTCAGCAGCCTGAGCGTGCTGGCCTGGTCCTGCCCCTGGACCGTCTGGTCATAGGGGGGATAGTTGATCAGCAGGACGGCGACGATGCCGATCGCGGAGAGAATCACCCAGATGATCAGGAGCCGCACGATGTGCGGCCGATCGGCTTCCTCGATGCGGAACATTCCCATGGTCAGGTCACGATCAGCGTGCCGCCCATGTAACCCATCGTCGACATGGGGCCGCCATTACCGAAGAGCGTGCCGGCCGCGCAGGGCACGAAGCACTGCCACCGATATACGCCCGGGCCTTTGGTCTTGAAGGAGAAGGTGATGATGTTCTGGGTTCCCGGCGCCGCATTGTCGCCCACCCCAAGCAAGGGGACGAACACGCCCAGGTCGGGGATGGCAAAGGTGTGCGCCGCCATGGTGGGGTCGATCGAGCTCATGTCGCCTTCCTGCGGATTGCCCTGGTCGTCGAAGTACTTGACGTGCATCGTGCCGCCCTCGATGCCGAAGGCCTTGCCCCAGAAAGGATTCCGCAGCCCACTGGCCCCGTCTTCCTGGTCGATCTGGACCTCGATCGTCGAGTTGGCCGGCACGTGCCAGGTCGTGGTCGGTAAGTATCCGACCCAGTCCGGGTGCGGGTCATTCGGTCGCGGCCACTCGACCGCGTCGCTGAGTGCAGCGACCGTCTCGAGGTGAAGTTTGGTGGTCGTGCCTTCCAGCTGGCCCGGCTGCCGCAGCATGAAGAGGCCGACGAAGGCCACCATCGCAATCACAACGATGACGACCCCGGCGGCGACAAAGGAGATCCTACGGATCATCACTGGCACCTCAGACAGGCGTTGTCTACGTCCCCGTCGCTAGTCTGAGGCTCAGGTCGTGACTTGAAAAGGCATGGGGGATTACAAAATTGTCAGAATGGTCGCGCCGCAGGTTGCTGACGTTGTGTCAGTCCAACGAGCCGTGGGACAATCCGCCCATGGCCGTTGTCGAGGAAGAGCCGGAACCGGGAGCGGGCCCAGCAGTCGTCATCATCACGGTCATCGTCCTGATCCTTTTGATCGCAGTGCTCTTCTACGGGCTGGCCGGGCTGCACTGGTTCGGCTTTGACCAGCCAGCCACCGTGGGTACCGCCCCATCCGTGACGCCTACGCCTACGGAGAGTGCAGCGGCGTCGGCAGCGGCGTCGGCGACGGCGAGCCCTTAACCGCTTCCCCCACTCGGTCGGCGAGGGGGAGGGCGATCGTAAATTCGGTCCCCTTGCCCACGTCGCTACGGATGCTGAGTGTCCCACCGTGGGCCTCTGCGATCGTCTTCACGATCGGCAGGCCCAGGCCGAGCCCGCCGTTATCCCGCTGACGGCTGATTTCCGAGCGAGCAAAGCGCTCGAAGATCCGGTCCAGGTCCTCGGCCGGGATGCCCGTACCCGAATCCGCCACCGTGATCGCGACCCCGTGATGGCGGTGGACCGAAAGCTCGATCCAGTCATCGGGCGTGGTGTGTTTGACGGCGTTCTCCACCAGCGCGTCGATAGCGAGGGCCAGGCGATCGGCATCGGCGTCGACCACCGCTTCATCGGTCGTTCCCAGCCGCCATTGCCGCGGGGTCGGTGACCAGCGCTGGAGCGCGCTGACGAGGACCGGCTCCACCTCGATCGGTTGCTTGTGAAGGAAATCGGGATCGTCCGCCGCCGCGAGTAGCAACAGCCGATCAGAGAGCCGTCGAAGCCGCATCAACTCCTCCAGAACGACCCGCGCGTCGGCCGCCATCCGGGAGGGATCAGTCGACCGCTGGAGCAGCTCGGCATGACCGATGGCTACCGTGATCGGGGTCCGCAGTTCATGGGAGGCGTTCTGGATGAATCGGCGCTCGCGCTCCAGCAGTCGCAGGTTGACGTCCGAGACCTTCTTCATCTCCTCCGTGACCGAGAGGCGCCGGCGCGCATGCCAGACCATGGCGAGGAACATGGCCGACATCAAGGGGACCTCGGTGAGCTCGTCGAGCGGCTGTGTCCCGCGCGCAATGTCGACGGTCAAGACGGCGCCCGTCAGCACGATGATGGCGCCGAGCACCGAGAGGGTAGGCTTCAGCCTCCAGACCCGGAAGCCATAGAGGATGGTCAGACTGACCCAGATGAAGTGAAAGGGAACCGTTTCCCATGTCGCGAAGACGACCATGCCAAGGAGATTGGTGACCGTGAAGATCGCCCAGGCGATGTCCACCCACAGCCCCCGCACGGGCCACGCCCAGCGCTCAATGCGCTTCAACTCGATACCCCTCACCCCGAACGGTCTTGATGGCATCTCCACCAATCTTCGCGCGCAGTCGCCGGACGTAGACGTCGACGACGTTGGAGCCTGGATCGAAATGGTAGCCCCAGACCGACGCGAGGATGCGTTCCTTGCCCACCGTTTCCCCGGCGCTCGTCATCAGCTCCCGTAAAAGCAGAAACTCACGCTCCGCAAGTTGGACACTGCCGAAGGCGCCGGTGACCTGCCGGCTGATCAGGTCGAGCGTCAAGCCCCCGATGGCCAACCGCGTTGGTCGGGAGCGGGCATCGCGCAGGCGCGCACGCACGCGCGCCATCAACTCCTCGATCGAGAACGGTTTGGCCAAGTAATCGCCGGCACCCACCTCGAACGACCGCACCTTCGACGAGGTGTCGGTCAACGCAGAAAGCACAATCACCTGCTGGGCGGGGTTCTGCCGAATGACCTGGCGAAGCAGGTCGATTCCACTGGGTCGCGGCAGTAGCAGGTCGAGAATGATCAGGTCATATGGCGGCCCGAGCGCCGCCTTGAGCCCCGCGTCGCCGTCCGAGGCAAGATCGACTGAAAAGCCTTCATCGCGCAACCCGCGCGAGACGAAATTCAGAATGCCAGGCTCGTCATCAATAAGGAGGATGCGGGCGCGCGCCTGACTCGACGGCGCCAATGCCGCCGGCGGCACACCGAGCGTGGAGCTCATTCGCCCCTTCCCTGGGTGCTCACGTCCCCTTTGATTGCAGAATACTAGGCCGCGCTGTTGAGGAGTCGAACGTCGTGTGCCAGCAGGGCGGGCTCGATCGGCCCGGCCCATCCGGCCCGCTGGAAGCCGCCCTTGTCGACCAGGTAGAGCACGGTGCTATGCAGCACGTTGTCGGGCGTTCCTTGAACGGCGATGCTGTACGCCTTCCAGACCTGGGCCAGCTGATCCGGAGTACCAATGAGCCAGTGCCAGTCGCCGCTCCACTGATGCGCCGCCGCAAAGGCGCGCTCGCTCGCGGGGGTATCAGTCGCGGGCGCCACGCTGACGACGAGCAGCGAGAGCTTCGCGGCCGCCCCCAGCGCGCGCTGCGCCTGACCCAGCTGGTCGCCCTCGAGCGGGCAGAGTTGCTTGCAGTGTGAGTCGAGGAAGGTGATCGCCAGTACCCGGCCGCGGAGCGCCGCCACCGACACCAGCTGGCCGTCCTGGTCGCGCAGGGTGAAGTCGGGCGATGGCATCGAGTTCGCAGGAATGACGATGTCGGCCTGGAGGCCCGAGGGCGCGGGTGTCGCGCCGGCCGTCGCCGCCAGCTGTGGCGACACGACCCTCGCCACCAGCATGGCCACGAACACGGCCGCCGCCAGCAGTGACAACGAAAGCCAGGTCAGCGGTTTGCCCAGCAGCCCCATCCAAGTCACCTCTTGCCAGCTTACTCAGTACCAGGCCGGCGGAGAGGTCGCACTGAGGTCGACGCCCTGCGTGACCTGCACCGGCACCGGGGCGGCGGGTAGGGTCGGGACGACGATGGAGGAGGCGGCGCCGCCCGCCGATGTCGAGGGTGTCGGGGTCACGGTCGGCGTGGGCGAGGGTGTCGCGGCAACCGGTACAGCCAGCCACCAGAGCTCGAAGTGTCCAGCCGCCCCGCTCGGAGCGAAGTAGGCCAAGGCCTGTCCGTCGGGCGACCATGCCGGTGACGCATAGAGGCCGCCGTCCAGGAGGGTGCGAAGCGGGCCAAGCGTGGTGCCGTTGAACGATGCGACCACGAGCCTCGCGGTTTGTTTGCCGCTGGTGCAGATCATGGCGAGCTGCGTTGCGTCCGGCGAAAGTGCCGGCTGGCTGCAATTGTCCGCCAGGCTTGTCAACGCCTTACCGACCAGGTCACCTGGCCGGCTCTGGAGCTTGATCTGGGAGTGTACCGCCGTGGATTGATCGATCGAGTGCTGGACGTACAGAAGGGCGGAGCCCGCCAGCGGGATCGGGGTTGCATCGCCGCCTGTGTACCAGTATGGATCGGTGCGGCGCCGGGCCTGGGATTGCGAGCCATTCAGCGGCATGCTCCAGATGGCGAGATCGTCACCCGGGGCGTTGGTGACGTGCTTGGGGCCGTCATAGCTGTAGAAGAGGGTCGAACCGTCCGGCGACACGCGCGGATAGAAGGCCCAGTGATTCAAATCGACGATCCGTGAATCGTTCTTGGTCAGTCGCTTTACGATGTGACCGTCGAGACCTAGCAAGTAGAGATCGCTCGAGTATCCGCCGCGCAGGACCGCGACGAGATGCGTGTGATCAGGGGTGAGCGTGGGTTGCGACCAATCACCCGCTGGGCCGATCTCGGTGAAGCCACCGTTCGTGAGCTTGAACAGCCGGCCGTCCTGTACCACGAACATGGTGCCCGGCAGGACGAGGCGAGGCTTGGTCACCGTGGGGAGGTTCGCGTGGGTCTTGACGACTTTGCTCTTCAGGGTGCCGAGGTATAGATAGACGCCGGACCCGAAGGCAAACATCATCGGCAAAAAGAGGACCGCAGCGATCCGTCGCAGGATCATGGGAAGTTTTCTCTCGTCACCGCAAGGATTTGGGGCCAGTGGGGAATGATCACGCTCTGACCACCGTATGCCGGACCGTGGTCGTAGCTCGTATAGAGGCCCGCGTAAAGCACGATTTGCTTGACATTGGCCAGGTCGAAACCACTGGCCACGCTCAGCAAGCTCCGCACGCGGTCGAGCCCCATGCTGGTCTTGAAGTTGCCTTTCAGTGTGTCGACGATGTCAGGCAGGTCAGCCGCGTTCAGGGTGCTCGCCTTCACCTTCATCGCCAGCAGAACTTGCTGCTGCCGGGCCGACCGTCCAAAGTCACCGTTGATGTCGTTATGCCGCGAGCGGACATATTGCAGCGCGTGTTGCCCATCCAGGTGCTGGGCACCCGGCAGCACCGCGACCGTCTTATAGCCGTAGAGGGAGCCCCCGCTGATGTCGTCTGGATAGGCATCATCGAGCACCGGATTGGTCACAAACACGTCGACGCCACCAAGCCGGTCGATGAGCTTGATCAAACCCCTGAGCCCAACCCAGGCGTACTCGTCAATGTGAACGTGGAAGTTCCGCTGCACGGTGGCGATGGCGGCTGCCGGACCACCGTACGCATAGGCGCCATCGATCTTCCCGCTGCCACCGGTCGACAGTGGGACCCACAGGTCGCGCGGGATGGATTCCATCGTGACGTGCTTGCCGGACGGATCGACCCGCACCAGGATCATCGACTGGGTCAGCGGCGATTTGTTCTTTCCATCGTCGTCGGAACCAAGCAGCAGGACAGTGAACGGCGCGCCGGGGGCCGCCGACGGAGTGGGGGTGGCGCTCACCCCCGGACTATTGCTGGGCGGCACCACGACGGTCTGGCCGGTCTGTCCGACACCGGCGACCACCACCGGGAAGAAGTAGGCGGCCACGCCCGCCGTCCCGGAGAGGAGCAGGCAAAAGAGCGTCAGCATGACCAGACGCACAGGGTGCAAACGCGAGGCACGACGCCGCCTTGCAGGCCCCCGACCTTCCATCAAACGCTACGAATCATGCGCTTTTCAAATTGGAGATTCATAAGAGACGACGCACGGTGACACCAACCCGTGGCCTCAGGCAAACGGGCTAAACCGTTTAAAGGCTACGGTTTCGCGCAGGGCCGCCCTTCTCCGGGCCCGACCAGGCGAGGTCGACCCGATGTAGCCGCGGCGGCGCGCACAACTGCCTGGGGCGCGTCAAAATGGGCGGGTCATGAGCCTGGCGGGGGCATCGTCGACGGCCCCGATCAGCCTCGCCGCAGCGACCGGGCACGCGCTGCCCCGCCGGCTGGTCGCCCTGATCGCCGACACGGTCGTCATCTCGCTGCTCGACGCGATCGTCAACGCGACCTTCGGCGTCACACGCGTCACGGGCGGTGTCGTGCCGTCGATGGCGAGCGGCAGTTTCGCCTCGTTCACGACGCAAACAACCGTTGATTGGATTTGGCTGGCGCTTCTCTGGGTGGCCTACTATGCCGTGCTCGAAGGGCTGTTCGCCGCAACCCTCGGAAAGCTCCTCGCCGGTGTACGAGTCACCGACCTGGAGGGTCGACGCATCGGCTGGCAGCCGGCGATTCTCCGCAACCTCGCCCGCCTCATCGATGCGCTGCCCTTCCTCTATCTACTGGGTGGCATCCTGACCCTCAGCTCGCGACAGCACCAGCGCCTTGGCGACCGATTCGCCGGAACGCTCGTGGTTCCCGCGAGCGCCGATGTTGGCCCGCCGCTTACACGGGATGCGGTGCGCCGCCGAGGCATCGGACTGGCGGCAATCGCTGTGCTGCTACTGGCTCTTTGCGCCGCGTTCGCCTACTTCGGCCGCCCGCCACTGGTCATCGAGGGCGCGAAGAACACCGGCACGAGCGTCTTCGGCCAGGGTGTCGGCACCTTCCGTCTCGGCTCGGCGCGCTGGGGAAACGGTAAAGTCACCTACCCGATCAATTACGAGATTGCGGAGACAAGTCAATCCTGCTTTGGCGATATCACGCTGACCTGGACTGGTTTTCTCGGAGGCTGGCAGCTCGACGGGGGTCAGTCGACTTGCTCCCCACGGATCTACCCCTAGCGGGTCGGTTTGTCTCCGAGCGCCGCGACCAGGCGGTCATTCTCTTCCGGCCGGCGGACCGTGATCCGAATGTACTCCGCCAGTAGCGAGGTCGCTGGGAAGGTGCGGACGACGAGACCCTTCTTCAGCAACGCCGGAGCGGCCGACCGGCCCGTCAGGGCCAGCAGGAAGTTGGCCGCCGAATCGCGGACCTCGAGATCGAGCGCTTCCAGACCCAGACGCAGTCGCGCCCGCTCGTCTTTGACCTGCTGGACGCGCTGGCGCATGCCACCGACATCGGCTAACGCCTGAGCCCCCAATGCCGCCGACACCACGCTGATGCTGCCTGGCGGCCGCACCCGTCGGAGCGCATCGCTAATGGCAGCTCCGGCCAGTGCATACCCGACCCGCACCCCAGCGAGCCCGAACGCCTTGCTCAAGGTCCGGACCACCACCAGGTTCGGAATCCGCTCGATCAACGGCAGCGCGGTGAGGCCCGAGGTTTCGAAATAAGCTTCGTCGACCACCAACACGCCGTTCGACGCGAGGCCAATTTCCTCGACGAAGTCGACGGGCAGTAATTCGCCGGTGGGGTTATTCGGATTGCAAAGCCAGCTGAGGCGGGCATCGCGCGCCCGCTCCAGGTACCCCCGGCGGTCGAGATGCAGGTTGATGGCTCGAACCTCGTCGATCGACCCTCCGGCCATCTCGGTCAGGATCCGGAACATTGGATAGGTGGGGTGCGAGAGGACGACCCGGGCCGAGGGGTCGATGTAGGCCTTGGCAATCAGGTCGAGGATCTCGTCTGCCCCGGCGCCCACCGTGATGCGATCGACCGGCACATCGGTGTACTGGGCAATCGCCTCGGTCAGGGTGGCGTAGCTGGTGTCCGGATACTCGTTGAGCGGTTCCGGCGGCAATGAATCGAGCTGCGCGCCCGGCCAGGGAAAGGTGTTGGTGTCGAAGCGCACGACCTGGTCTTCCGGAACGCCGGTCTTAAGGGCGATACTCGCGCTGGGCGGCTCCCATTCATAAGGATGCATCGCGCGGATCGCGGCGCGCGGTTCTGGCGGAGTCTTCACGGTCGTGGGCATAAGGATAGGTTGAACCGTTTGCAAGACCGCTCCCTCCGGGTAGTTTTAGCTAGGTGAGATCTCGATGGATCAGCTAGCGTCGACCGGTCGATTAGACGGCAAGGCCGTGGCGGCGCTGTATTCGGTCGGCGTCAACGTGGTGTTGATCGCCGCGAAGCTCGTGGTCGGGCTGTTGACCGGCAGCGTCGCGATCCTCGCCGATGCGGCTCACTCCTTTCTCGATCTTTCGGCCAGCATCTTCGCGTATGCCGGCATCCGAACGGCCGCCAAGCCGGCCGACGAGGACCACGCCTGGGGTCATGCCAAAGCGGAGAACATCTCCAGCCTGGTCCAGATGTTCCTCCTGGGTGCCACCTGCATCGCGATCGTGATCGAGTCGGTGCGGCGGCTGGTCGTCCCGGGCACCGTACATGTCGCCTGGTACTCCTTCGTGGTCGTGCTCGCCGCCATGGTGATCGACATCGTGGTCAGCCGGTACTTGCAGAGCGTCTCACGGTCTCACGGGGGGAGCGCCGCGCTCGACTCGGACGCGCTCCATTTCGCCTCCGACCTCTGGGCTTCGCTGGCTGTGTTGATTGGCATTACGCTCGTCGCCGTCTTTGATTTCAAGCTGGCGGATCCGCTGGCCGGGATAGCGGTCGCCATCATCATCGGGACCACCGCCATCGAGCAGGGTCGCCGCACCACCCAGGTGTTGCTCGACGCGATGCCCGACCGGCCAACCCTCGATGCCATCGAGCGCATTCTCAAGAGCGATCCGCGGCTGCACGGGTACCACGCGCTCCGCGCGCGGCAAGCGGGCAAGCAGGTGCTGTTGGATGTGTCGGTTCACGTCGACGGGGACCTCTCCCTGGCCCAGGCCCATGAAGTGGGCCATGCCGTCTCAGAGCGGATTCAGCGAGAGCTACCGGTCGTCACGGATGCGGTGGTCCATGTCGAGCCCGTCGACGACGAGG
>DASWBA010000010.1:0-29766 GCA_036390825.1 Candidatus Dormiibacterota bacterium | reverse complement strand
CTTTCCCATAGCCTGTACCGGCGCTCCAAGAAAGGAGCGCATCGGAGGGTGATGCGCTGGAAACCCGACCGACTTGGCATGGTCGCGGATGTTGGTGATTCGTACGGGCCGCGGCTGCTGGATCAGCAGCCCTAGAATTCCGCGCCCGCGCGGCAGCGGACCGATGGCCTTCCTCTGTTTTGCTGAAAGCCCGGTGGTGATGAACTCCTCGAGCTCGCCTCCTTCGCCTAACACCCCCAACGCGCCGTACCGAGCGTCGGTCGCCTGGGCAGCCAGGTCCACGATCCGCTGGAGCACGACCGGCAGAGACAGCTCAGATGCGAGGGCGAGGCCCGCTTCGAGCAGCATGTCCTTGCGGTCCTGCTTGTCGCTCACCGTGGCGAATCTACGCCATGGCGGCACTTGAACGTGAGACAGGCGCTTTTTGGCCCCCCTGGACCGGGCCGGAGGCCCATCCCGGGCCGGGCCATTCGACCCTACGGCGCCGGCGGAGACAGTGGGAAGCTCCTGTCATGAGCACGACGAAGCGGTTCGAGAGAATTCTCCTCGCCACCGACGGCAGCGAGGCGTCACAGGCGGCGGTGGACGCCACCATCGCGATCGCGAAGTCGCCGACCGCGAAAGTCATGGTCGCGCACGTCTGGAACCTCGAGGTGCACCATCGCCATGGCCATTGGGACATAGAGGTGCGCAGCGAAGCCGCGAAGCTCGTGGACGCTGCGGTCGAAAGGGTGTTCCGCGCCGGGATCATCGCCGAGCGCGAAATCATAAGGGCCGACAGCAATCACGTCGCGGCCGCCATCGCCATCTCCGCCAAGAACTTCGGAGCCGACCTGGTCGTGATCGGTTCGCGCGGTCTCTCGGACTGGCAGTCGCTCACGCAGCACAGCATCAGCCACCAGCTGCTCTGCGCCGTCGATTGCCCGATGCTGATCGTGCGCAGCCTGCCGGCCGGTGCCCCGAGTCGGGTGTCGAAGATACTCCTGGCCATCGCCGGCGGCGACGACCTCGCACCCGGTGTACGGGCCGCCGTGGCAGTTGCCCAACCAGGGGCATCCGTCATGGTGGTGCACGTCGCCCAGGCCATCTTTGGGCTCGAGGGCTTCGCGTACCTGGAGTCCGATGACGAGATCCGTGACACGATGGCACGCGCTTGCGGGCTGGTGATCGATGCGGGAATAGAGGTTCAGGGCATGATCGCCCATGAAGGGCCCGTCGCCAAGGCTGTGGCTGAAATCGCCGAAGACTGGAATGCAGACCTCATCGTCATCGGTTCGAGCCGCATGCGCGACCTCGCAAGCCTGTTCCTGGGGTCTGTGTCACATGACTTGCTGCACATGACCGACCGGCCGGTTTTGATCGCCGAGCGAGTGACAACTTGATAACCCAGCGACGGCGTCCGACCGTGTCGGATGTCATGACGAGTCGAGTTCATGTCGCCCGCCCATTGACGCCGTTCAAGCGGCTGGTTCAGCTGATCGACGAAAACAGGATCAGCGCCATTCCCATCGTGGATGGCCAAGGGATTCCGGTAGGCATCGTCTCCGAGTCGGATCTGCTCTTCAAGGAGCGACGCCACGAGCTCGAGTCGGAATCGAGCCTGCTGCACGCTCGGCGTCGACGACAGGAACGAGCGAAGGCGGAGGGGGTCGTCGCCTGGGAGATCATGACGAAACCCCCGATCACCGTTCGATCCGACACCACGTTGTCCCAAGCGGCGCGCCTGATGCAGGAGCGCAACGTCAGGCGGCTGGTCGTCGTGGATGAGCGGGACAAGATCGCTGGCATCGTCAGCCGCAGCGATCTGCTGCAGGTCTTCCTTCGCACGGATGACGAGCTTCGTGAGGAGGTCCTGTCGACGCTCCCGTCCATGCTCCTGCCGGACCCGGACTCAGTTCAAGTGGCGGTTCGCTGGAACGTCGTGACTCTGTCAGGCGAGGTCGATCGCAAGAGCGATGCCGAGATATTCGCCCGGATGACCCGCGAGATCGATGGCGTGGTGGACGTCGTCAACGAACTTACGTACAGGTGGGACGACACAGAACCGGCGCCGGCCGCATCGGCGTTGCTCGAGCGCTCGTTCAAGGGCATCTGATCATTCAGCAGCCAGAGCCGCGCGGTCGCGCCTGGCGCTCCTCCGTAGGGTCATAGGTCCTTTCCAGATCAGGCCGGAATACCCTCGATAGGGGCCGCGGGCGAGCGCAGGCTCAGACAAAGGAGGATGCCATGAACTTGAGTGTTGCGACTGCATTGGCGATCATCGCCGCGGCGCCTGTCGTTGTCTGGATCGCATGGTGGCTGCTCGCCGATTTGGGCGAGCGTGCGACTGGCTCGTACAGCGCCGTGCACCATGCGACCGCACCGCGTCGCCGGGCTGCTTGAGGAAAAGCCGGCAAGCGCGGGTGATCAGCGGGGGAACTCGCCCATCACACTCGGACGTCATTGAAACGCGGCCTGACTTCGGCTCGCGTGACATGCCGTGGCCGTCGGCGAACCAGATCCTCGAATCGATGCCCGATGGCATCGTCGTTTCAGACCTCAAAGGCAAAATCGTATATGCCAACCGGCAGGCGGAACTGATGACCGGCTACACCCGCGAGGAGCTTTGGCGGCGCCCGATTGAGCTCCTGGTGCCGAAGCGACTTCGCGCGATCCATAAGGAGCATCGCCAGACGTACTACGACTCGCAGAGGGCCCCGCGAGAGATGGGGACCGCAGAGGCTGACTTCCAGGCACGCCGCAAGGACGGGAGTGAGTTCTCGGCCGACATCGCCCTGGGCCCGATCGATACCCCTGACGGCCGCCAAACCGTGGCCGTGATTCGAGATATCACCAAACGCAAGCAGTTGGAGTCGGCGCTGGAGCACATGGCCCTGCACGATCCCCTTACGGGTCTTGCCAATCGAACGCTCTTTTTCGATCGGCTGAACCAGGCCATGCTGGGCGCAGAGCGGGATCGAAAGCAGGTGGCGCTTGTGATGATGGATATCGATCGCTTCAAGGCCGTCAACGACGCCTACGGCCACCTGGTCGGTGATCAGGTGCTTCGGAAGCTGGCCACGAGGTTGGCTATTCCCTTGCGTGCCTCCGATACCATCGCCAGGATCGGTGGCGATGAGTTCGCGTGGATCTTGCCGCGAGTCGCGAGTCGCGACTCTGCAGCACGCATCGTCCGCAAGCTGTTGCGCAACCACGTCGAAAACTTGGTGGTCGGACCACGACGCATCGGGGTCGGACTGTCGACTGGACTTGCGCTCTACCCCGACGACGGCCAGGACGCCGACACCCTCATGCGCAAGGCGGATCTGGCGCTCTACGCAGCGAAGCGCAAGATTCACGCCCATCGTCGCGCCGACATGGTTCCCGACGTCACCGCTCGAGACGGTGGCGCTGCCGGCTAGGCACAGCTGGCGCAGCGCCGATGCCCCGCGGTTGCACAGGCACTGGAACGCCGGCCGCCGAGGCGTAAACAAAGGATGTAGGATCGGCGCGACCTTTCACCCGACGGTGTGACAGCCCGAATGGGCAGGGGGAGTTCGAACATGACAACGCAGGTCACGGACACCGCTCAGGTCTTGAGTCATCACCTCCGAGCCCTCGGAGGCGGCAAGCTGGATGAGGTCCTTGACGATTACGTCGAGGATTCGGTCCTGATCACGCCCGACGGGCCGATCAAGGGACTTCGCAGCATTCGCGCGGCGTTCGAGGGATTCCTGTCGGGTCTCTTCAAGCCAGGCTCATATGAGCTCACGCTTGACGCACGCCACGTGGATGGCGAGGTCGCCTATGTCCTCTGGCACGCGAAATGCGCCTCGGCCGACATAACGTTGGGAACCGACACCTTCATCGTGAAAGACGGAAAGATCCTGGTCCAAACCTTCGCCGCCAAGATCGATCCCAGGTAACGCCGCCGAACTGAAAATTCCCGTCGGCTAAAGATCCTGTCGACAGAATTGTGGGCCGCACCGCCCTATGCCTAGGCTGTGTCGTCGGGCGGTGGTACCACTGAGGTGTCGCGTTCCCAACCTTCGTGCTCGAGCTTGATATGTTCCAGGACGACTGCGTCAGCGTTGGCGTCGAGATCCGGCAGCGCCTGGTACTCCGACACCCAGCATCGATGAACAACGTAGGACAGAACTCTCTCATCAGCTTCGTTGAAAACGTCGATCGTAATGTCCTTCCTGAAGTCGGCGATGGATGTCTCGCGCGGTGAGCCGAGCTTCCAGACCTTGTTTGCCCAGTCCTCAAACGCGCGGTCATGCGTGACACCTCGCTCCAGGGTGATGGGCTCGAACTTGGTCCGCCCCGGTGACTTCAGCTCGATCCCTGGCTGTCCGCCGTCCCGGTGCTCGACCACGTCGGTGGATCGACGTAGGCCGCTGACTTTGTCGACCCCGGCTACGTACTGGCCGTCCCACTTGACCTTGAACCTGAAGCTGCTGTAAGGATCGCGGCGCACGCCCGCCATTATCTGTCGCCTGGATCCTCGAGCGCCCACCTGGCCTCGCATTCGCGAACGACCTGGAAGAGGGCCTCGAGCTGGCGGTGCAGTGGTCGGTTGGCCTCGCGGGCGGCGCGCAGCTCCGCCATCTTCTGGACGTACAACGTGTAGTTCTCGCTCATCTCCGCCGCTCCTCGTGCTCTGAGTGTCGGCCTGGTGGACCGCATTCGCAGGTTCCCGCAGACCGCTCAAAGGCCAGCCAAGCACCGCTCAAATCGATGTCAAGCATTGACGGGTCGCAAGACCGCCTGCCGCTCACCGATCGGCGGATCAGCGATAGGTTGGCGGACGCCGACGAGCGCCCGCAGCGCCACCGCCGGCCGGAAGAGTGCCGGAGGCGCGTCGAGCAGATGGACCACGCGCAAGAACGCTTCGTTCACGGTCGCGTCCTGCATCGACACTTGGATCACGCGGTCGAGATACGCATGCATGGCCCTGTCCACGAATCGAGGCTGACGGCCTTCTGTGGTCGGGTATCTCGCGTCTGCGCCGGTGGCGATGACCCATGCACCCTGGCTTGCCTTGGCCACCGTCCGCTGCATCCCTCGAGCGAAGCCGGTCAGATCGGCGGAACCGACACGCTGGATGTGCTCCTCAAGGCCGCGCTTCAGGGCGACGGCGGTCATCGCCGCCACGCTCATCCCCTGCCCATAGACCGGGTTGAAAGCGCAGGCCGCATCACCGACCACGACGAAGCGCTCCGGCCAGCTGGTGAGGGCCTCAAAGTGCCGCCGCTGGTTGAGGGTGCTGCGAAAGCCACTGATCCGCGAAAGGGGCCTTGCGTCCTTGATGGTCTGGTAGAGGATCTCGCTCCGCAGGCTGCGCGCGAACTCCATGAAGCCCCCCATGTTCGTCGGCGGATAGTCGCGACCGTAACCCGCCAGCGTGACCATCCAGCGGTCACCCTCGATCGGGAAGAGCGCGCCCGACCGCGGCATCGTAGTCGGCTTGTCGCCGAGCATCAGCACTTTCCAATCAGCCTTGAAACCCGGCGGTGGCGCAAATACACAGCTCGCGTAGCCGAGGAAGGAGTCGATCAGGGTCTCTTGAGGCTTTGAGTAGCCGATGGCTTCGAGCCACTCAGGCGCCCTGGAGTTTCGACCGCTGGCGTCGACGACGAGATCGCCGTACATCGGGGCGGTCAGCGCCTGATGGCGGTGCGCGCCTCGGGTGCGGGTTTGAACGCCGGTGATCGCAGGCTTGTCTGACGCCATCAGCAGACCGACGATTTCCTGCTCGTGCAGGACGCTCACCTTCGGGTGCTGCAGGGTCCGGGACCGCACGCTCCATTCGATCAGCTCCCGGGTGGCCGCGATCAGCGGCGGCCCCTCGAAACGCCTCGCCCAACCCGCAGCGCTCAGCCTCAGAAAATCGCGACCCGTCAGCCGGACCGCGCCCGCGGCCAGAAGCTCGGATTCCAGGCCAGGAAACAGCTCCTCGAGAACGCTCAGCCCGCGCTTGAGCAGTGCATGCAGGTGGCGTGATTGCGGTACGCCATCCCGAAACCTGGCTTCGTCTGGCAATCGGTCCCGGTCCACGATGGTGACGCGATCGAAGCGATCGGCCAGAACCCGCGCCGCCAGGAGCCCGGCCATGCTGCCACCAATGACGATGGCGTGGCTCCCGGCCGGGGCCGGCGCCGGAGAAGGCTTGTCGGAGACGAGCAGAGATCGCCAGCTGTCACTGCCAAGGGCCAGGTCGAGCTCGATCTCACGCGCGCTCGGCATGTCGAAATGCGACGGCAGGTCCCAGCCGCTCGAGGTATCCCATTCGAGGTTCGCCATCTCGGTCCTCCTGATGTGATTTCGGTCAAACCGACCGCTGAGAGCCAGGCTGGCCGAGACCGCTCAATGGCGGCCCAAGAGCCACTCAAGCCCTTGCCGAGGCGACCGTGACCGGTGGCTGGGAACCGGCCCACAATGGGCGTCGGCTGCAAGTGAAATTCAAGGTCCTCGGCCCCATGGAGGTCAGGCGTGGCGACCAGGCGCTGAGCCTGGGCGGCGCCAAGCAGCGGGCGCTGCTGGCGATCCTGTTGATCGAGGCCAACCACGTGGTCGGGCTCGAACGGCTGGCCGAGCTGCTGTGGCGCGACGAACCCCCACCGACCTCCGACCACATCATCGAGGTGTACGTGTCCCAGCTCCGGCGCGCCCTGGAGCCCGCCGGAGCGCCCTACAACGTTCTGGTGCGGAAGCCTTCCGGCTACATGCTCCAGGTCGCGCGGGATGCTGTTGACGCGGCCGAGTTCCAGGACCTGGTGGAGGCGGCCAAGTCGGCAGCGCCGGAGGAGGCCGATGCCCAGCTGACCAGAGCTCTGAGCATGTGGCGAGGGCCTGCTCTGGCCGACTTCGCAGGTGAGCCTTTCGCGGTCAGCGAGGCGGCGCGGCTGAACGAGCTGCGCCTTCACGCGAGAGAGGAGCGAATCGAAGCCGAGCTGGCGCTGGGCCGTCACGGGCGGCTGATCGGCGAGCTTCAGGCCCTGGTTGACGAACACCCCCTGCGCGAGCGGCTGTGTGGACAGCTGATGCTGGCGCTGTATCGCTCGGGGCGGCAGGCCGAAGCTTCCGATGTATACCAGCGAACTCGTCAACGGCTTGTGGACGAGCTGGGCATGGAGCCGGGTCCAGAGCTGCAGCTTCTGCTGAAGCGGATTCTCCAACAAGACTCAGGCCTGGCGGCAGCGGCCGGCGGACCCGCGACTCCGATCCTTCCCTCGGGGACCGTGAGCTTTCTGCTCACCGACGTCGAGGGGTCCACCCGCCGGTGGGATCGCAATCCTGCGGCGATGCGGCTGGCGATGGAAACGCATGACGCAGTCCTGGGGCGTCTGGTCACCGAGCACGGCGGCATGCAGGTTGAGTCCGGCCGTGAGGGCGACAGCATCCTCGCGACCTTTGCCCGGGCCAGCGACGCGGTGGCGTGCGGGGTCGCGATGCAGCGCGAGCTCTCCGCGCACGCGTGGCCCGAAGGTGCTGACCTGCACATCCGCGTCGCCATCAACAGCGGAGAAGCAGAGCTCCGTTCAGGCCACTACTACGGGCCGGCGGTCTACCGGTGCGCGCGCCTGCTGGCCATCGGGCATGGCGACCAGGTCCTGCTCACGCAGGCGACGCGTGACCTGGTCATCGACACCCTGCCCGACGGAGTCGGCCTACGCGAGCTCGGCTCACACGGCTTGCGAAATCTCGAGCGCCCCGAGGTTGTCTTCCAGATCGCTGCGCCGGGGCTTCGCGCGGAGTTTCCGCCGCTCAAGTCGACGGATGCACGGCGCCACAACTTGCCGGTCAGCCCGAACGGCTTCGTCGGTCGCAGCGGCGAGCTGGCCGAGATCAAAGAGCGGCTGGCCACGAACCGAATGCTGACCCTGATCGGCGCCGGCGGCACGGGTAAAACGCGACTCGCGCTTCAGGCGGCCGCCAAACTGATCGAGGGTTTCAAGGATGGTGTCTGGCTGGTCGAGCTCGCGTCGATAAGTCAGCCCGAGCTCGTCGTCCAAGCGGCCGCGGAAGCTCTCGGGGTGCGTGAGGAGGCAGGCCGCCCAATCGTGAAGACGCTTTGCGATTGGCTGCGCGACAAGAGCCTACTTCTGTTGCTCGACAACTGTGAGCACCTGGTGCCGGCCGTCGTCAGCCTTGCCGACCAGGTCCTGCGTGAATGTCCCGACGTGCGTCTCCTGGCCACGAGCCGCGCCGCGCTCAGGATTAACGGCGAAGCGATCACCAAAGTAGGGCCGCTCACCGAATCTGATGCCGTCGTCCTTTTCGCCGACCGTTCCAACGCCGTTCAACCGGCCTTTCGCCTGACTGAGGAGAACTCCGAGTCGGTGGTCCAGATCTGCCGCCGGGTCGAGGGCATTCCGCTGGCAATCGAGCTGGCTGCCGGCCGCGCCCGGATGATGGCGCCGGCTGAGATCCTGACCAGGCTCCAGGACAGCTTCGACGTCCTCGCGGGCGGAAGCAGGTCGGCCGATGCCCGTCACGAAACACTGCGGTCGGCGATGGACTGGAGCTACCGCTTGCTGAATGAAGAGGAGCAGCGCTTCTTCATGCGGCTCTCCGTGTTTGCCGGGGGTTTTTCGCTGGAGGCGGCCGAGGCCGTATGCGCATACGACGGGCTCGATCGTAATGCCGTGATGCAGCTGCTTGGGCGGCTGGTGGAGCAGTCGTTGGTCAACGTCAACATATGGGGCCAGGGGCCGGCCCGAACGCGGTACGGTCTGCTCGAGACGCTTCGCGAGTACGGCCGGGCGAAGCTTGAGGAATCGCCCGAAGCCGACGTCATCCGGCGTCGACATGCAGCCCACTTCGTGGCGCTGGCAGAGGCGGCCGGCCCAAAGCTCGACGAGCGTGACCGTCTGGAATGGCTCGAACGTCTCGACCTCGACCGCGACAACCTGCGCGCAGTGTTCGAGAGGTCGGCCGGCACCGAAGCCGACATCGACCTTCGCCTCGCGGTCGCCCTGACGGGTTTCTGGGATGCGCGAGGGGGCTACTCCGAGGGCCGCGCTCGGCTGACGTTGGCACTCTCTCGCGGTGGCAAGCCGAGCCGGCTGCGCGCCGAGGCGATGCGGGACGCCGGGATCATGGCGTGGGCCCAGGGCGATTTCGCGGCGGCGACGTCCTGGTGTGAGGAGAGCCTCAAGCTCTCCCGCCGGCTCCGGGACCGCCGCGGCGAGGGCATGTGCCTGCAACATCTCGGCCAGATCGCTTTCCACCGGGAGCGGTTCTCCCGTGCGCGCGCGTACCTCGACAGCGCACTCGCAATCGCCGAGGAGATTCGAGACGAGCGTCTGGCCTCCCTATGCAGGTTCCGCCTGGGGATGATCGCGATTCATGACGACGACAGGAAGGCATCGTCGCGACTGCTGCAGGCCAGCCTCGAGTCCGGACGGCAGGCGGGTTATGAGGAGATGGTCGTCATGTCGCTGTGGGCGCTTGGACATTTCGCGATCCGCGAGGGCAGGTTGGAGGAGGCAGACGCGCTGCTGTCCGAAGGCCTGGAGACCTGGCGAGATCGGGGCGGCCCCCGTCAGATCGCGAGCCTGCTCGAAGCGTTCGCCGTGCTGGCGGCCGCGCGAGGTGACGCGTTGCGGGCAATGCGGCTAACCGGCGCCGCCGAGAGCTTGAGAAAGGAGATCGGCGCTGCCCCAGCGCAAACCTTTCAGCGCGACCTCATGGAGCGGCTGCGGCCGGCCCGCGAGAGCCTGCGCGACGAGGCGATGGCCGCCGCCGGCCTCGGCGCACCGATGGGGCGCGAAGAGGCGATCGCCTATGCCCTCGGCGAGGCTTCCGGAGGCTCTAGTGGTGACCGCTGACTATGTCGGGGCTGACTGGAAGTCGTGAATACTCGGCCAGGTACAGCTTCCCTGAGTTCCTGAATATCCTGCGGTCCTCGGCGGTGGGCCGCCCGTAAATCGGACGGTGGCTCAGGAACTTGCCGAAAATCTTCTGGCAGTCTCTTGCGTACTTCGCCGTGTCGAGGATGTGAAGGTGCCACAGGTCGTCCGCGTCCCTGCCGATCATGGAAAGGGGCGCCCCGTGCTTATAGCAAAGCCACAAGAAATTCCGATACCAGTCGTCCGCATCCTCGACACGGGCCCGTCGCCAACCGTATTCCTTCGTAGCTTTCGCCTTGATCTTGACCAGGTCGAGCCTGGCGATCGCATTCCTGACTTGCTGGGGTGTGCGCTTGCGTCTGGGTGGTGCCGCCATCTTCCTTCCCTTCGTCACTTTGCCGAGGCCTAGCGTGAACAGACGTAAAAGTAGGAGCACTTGGGTGGTTTGTCAAAGAAAAAAGAAGGAGGAGGACTGCCCTCGCGGGCAGCCCTCCCTCCCATCCGAGCCCGGCGCTAGGGGAGCGCGCCGTGGCTGTCCGACGGCGCCACGTATGCGCCCACCGGCTGCCCGCTCTCGCGGTCGGCTAGGGCCGCCGATCCGACGAACGTGCCCGGCGCAATCGCCGGCGTGGTTGAGGTCGACCTGGCGGATCCGGCGCTTGCGAGCGAGATCGCGAGCACCGCGGCGACCGCCACGATCAGTGCCATCAACGCGACGCCAAGACCCTTCTTCGAAACGGCGCTTCCACCAAACTCTCTCCTGATCTCCATAGCTGCCTCCAGATTTATTTACTCACCAGCCGCGGAGCAGCTGGCGTGAGAGGAGACTAGGTGTGGAGGAAAAAGACTCCTATGACGTGCGCCACTGCACAGCTGTGTTGTTCATCACACGTGCGAAGAACCGCGGCGGCGCAGCTGGTCGCGGTTGAGCACGGTGATCGAACCCCGATCGATGCGGATGTAGCCGAGGTCCGAAAAGCGACGCAGCGCGCGGTTGACGTTCTCACGGGTCGCCCCCACCATCGCTGCCAGCGTGCGCTGGTTGAGGGTCACATCGATGCTGGTCCCGCCCGGCGTCGGCCGGCCTTTCGTGTCGGCGAGCTGCAACAACTTCGATGCGACGCGGCCCGCTATGTCCAGGAAAGCGACCTCGCCCATCGTGGCGTCCTTCCTTTTGATATAGACGCTCAGGCTCGCAATGATCCGGAGCAGGAGCTCCGGCCGGGCAGTGAGAAATTCCAGGAGCGCGCCCTTGGCGATGACGATGCATTCGGTTGGCTCCAGAGCCTGCGCGTCCGCCGTCCGCTCACCCTCTTCATCGAAGAGCGACAGCTCACCGAAAACCTCTCCGGGACCGGCGATGGCGAAGACGACCTCACCGCCTCCTTCACCAACGTTTCCGATCTTCACCTGGCCGCGGACGACCATGTGGAGATGGGACCCCGGGTCGCCCTGGCGGAACAGGTATGAACCACGCTCGAATGTCCGGGTCCGGATGGCCGGGCGAAGGGGCTCGAGATCGCCGGCTGCCAGCCCTTCGAATATCGGCGTCTGTGCCAACAGCGCCAGGGGATCCGCCACGGGGCAATCATGGCCGGTAATACACTGGACGGAATGTCCACGGTTCGATCCGCCACGCAGGATATCGAGCAGCAAGACGTCGAAGAGGCTCGGGCTTTCAACGCGCAGCTCGAAGCCCTGATCGCCACCATGCCCCCGGTGTTCACGCTCCCTCCCGAGGTCTCGCGGCAGGCAAGGCGAGAGGGAAAAGGAATCTTTCCGGCGCCAGTGTTCCTGGAGGACGCCCGAGACATCGAGATCGCGGGCCGTGGCGGCCCGATCAAGGTGCGCGTGATCCGTCCCGACCACAAGCCGACCGGCATCTATCTCCACATCCACGGCGGGGGCTGGACCCTCGGCGCGCACGACATGCAGGACGTGGGTTTGAAGCTCCTCGCCAACGAGACCGGCCTCTGCGCCGCGAGCATCGACTACAGGCTCGCCCCCGAGCACCCATACCCGGCCGGCCCCGACGACAGTGAAGACGCGGTGCTGCACCTTCTCGAGCACGGAGCCGAGCTGCTGGATGCTCCCGCCCGGTTTGCCATCGGCGGCGAGTCGGCCGGGGCTCACCTGGCCGTGGTCACGCTGCTGAGGCTGCGAGACCGGCACGGGATCAAGAATCGAATCGCAGCCGCGAACCTGGTGTACGGCGCCTACGACCTGAACGGAACGCCGAGCCAGATCCTCTGGGGCGATCGCAACCTGGTCCTGTCGACGCCGATCATCCACTGGTTCGGCAACAACTTCCTCCCCGATACCGGCTTCGAGCAGCGGCGCGACCCCGACATATCGCCGCTATACGCTCGCCTGGGCGACATGCCCCCGGCGCTGTTCACAGTCGGCACCATGGACTGCCTGATCGACGATTCGCTCTTCATGGCCGAGCGCTGGCGCGCCGCCGGCAATCGGGCCGAGGTCGCGGTCTATCCCGAGGGAGTGCACGCCTTCAACGCCTACCCGACGGGCCTGGCCCGAAAGGCAAATGCCCGCCAATTCGAGTTCTTGCGGCGGTCCCTGGCCTAGAGACCGCGGCGCTTAGCGCTTTCGGTCTTTTTCCGACATCTCGTCGATGCACACCGCCGCCGCCAGCAGCAGCACATCATCCTGGCCCGGGGCGATGGCGATGCCGTACGTCTCCAGCACCGTGAACCACCGCTTGGAGATCGTGGCCACGACCTGGCCTCCCGCGGTGATCTCGTACTCGTGGTTGAGGATGTCGCCCTGCGCCTCCATGACCGGACCGCCGTGGACCTCGATCGTGAAGTGCTGGCGCAACAGCGTGAAAAGCGCCTTCTTCACCGTCGCCCAGACCTGGCCGCCGCGCTCGATGTTCATGGTCGGCCGAATCGCGATGAGCTTGGCTTCCACCGTCGCCTGCTCGGCGCCGTTGACGTCCTCCAACACGAACGTCTCGCGGATTCGCAGGACCTTGCCGTCAACTTTGTAGACGTTCTCGCCGCGGTCATTCTCGATCCAGAAGTCCTCGCCGATCGAAAACAGCTTCCGGCGTAGCTGGTAGCGCGTCCAGGCGTCCACTGACATGCGGTGCTCAAAGTACTCCTTTGATCACTTGACCCCTCCGATAAAGGGAGCTGCTTGTTAATGTCCTGAGCATGCCGAAGCGATCACACGCAACCGGGCTTCTGCTCCCGTCCCGCGAGGCCTTGCTGTGGGCGGACAGCGACCTGGCATTCCTCATCGAGGCGGCGCGCCACGCCGAGAAGGCCGGCTTCGACTCGGTTTGGGCCGGCGATTCTCTGCTGGCGCGTCCTCGCGGCGAACCCCTCACCCTCCTGGCCGCCGTCGCCGGCGCGACGACTCGCGTCGAGCTCGGCACCGCTGTCTTGCTGCCTCTGCTTCGGAACCCTCTTACCCTTGCGCACACCCTGGCCACGCTCGACCGGATCGCCAAAGGCCGCGTCATCGTAGGCATCGGTCCTGGCGCCGACCTTCCAGGCACGCATGCGGAGCTGAAGGCGATTGGCGTGCCCAGCGACCACCGGGTCAGCGACATGCTCAGCGCGGTCGAACGCGCGCGGCGGTTGTGGCGGAACGAAGAGCCGGGCCTCGAGCTGCAGCCCCGACCTTTTCACCCCGGTGGTCCTCCGATCTGGGTGGGCGGCGCCGGTCCTCGCATGCTGCGCCTGACCGGCGAATCGTTCGACGGATGGCTACCGCTGAGCCCGACTCCGGCTGACTACGCGTCAGGTCTGCGCGCGGTGCGCGAGGCAGCCGAGCGTGCGGGTCGGGATCCCGACAGCATCGCCACCGGCGTCTATCTCACCGTGGGTGTTGCCGACACTGCGCGCGAGGCGGCCGGCGAGGTCGACGCTTACGTGAAGGCCTACTACGGCGTGCCGGCCGAGGTCATGGCCAAAACGATGGCCCTCCACGCAGGAAACATGGAATCCGCGGCCGAATGGTTCGCGGCCTATCGCGCTGCGGGCGCCGATCACCTCGTCCTGCGGCTGGCTCGGCCACGCCTCAGCGACTACAACGAAACGGTCAAGGAGATACTGGGCGCGGCCCGGAGCCAACCTTAGAAGGTGGCCGCGATCCGGGCGCCGATAAATCTGCGAATCAAGGTTGGCCTCGTGCTGACCGGCGTGAGCCTGCTGCTGCTGATCTTTCCTGGATACATGGCTCTGCCGCTGACTGCGCTGACCCCGTTGATCCCGCACATGAGTGGCTGCGCAAATTTCGGGATCGGCCTCGTCGCGATCGCGTTCTTCGGGCTGGCATTCCTGATCAGCGCAGCCATCATCGTGGTCGGAGTCCTGGCCGTCATCGGCACGGCGCTGCGAAGTCGGATCGGACTTGTGGGAGCGTGCTTGATCAACGCCCTGGTCGTTTCACTGCTGCTCATGACTCCGCTTGATTTCTCAGCCAACCAGGATCCCGGAGCGATCGGTCTCGATATCCTCCTGGATATCTGTGCGCTGATCCCGGCTGCAGCTTTGGCGCTGTTGCTTTCCCCCGCAGTCTTCGGCTCCTGGTGGCATGCGAGTCGACCGTTTGTGGTCATGGCGGTGGCGGTAGGCACGCTGCTCCTGCCGGGCGCGGCAGGCACGATCTCGCTCGGGCAGCAGGTGGCGGGCATGCCCTACTCGCAGGCCGCTCAAAGCCCAACCGGAACCCGTGGATGTTGATCGCGGGTGAATGTGCATGGTGGGCTCGATCTGGGGTCCTAAAGCCTAGTATTGCGACCCGATGCAGAATCCGCCGCCGCCGCCGCCGCTATCGCCCGACGGCAACTATTGGTGGGATGGCCAGGCCTGGCAGCTGATGCCAGGTCGTATCGCCGCCACCCCTGCTGCCGCCACCCCTGCCGCCCAACCGACCACGGGCACGCCGCGGCCCGCATGGCTGCCGGAGGAAGTCCCGGTCCCAGTTCCAGCCGCTCCGCCTGACCTCCCATTCGTCCCGCAGCCGGTCGGCGTCGGGGCGATCGGCGGCCCGGCCGTTTACGCGCCGGTCTGGGCCAACGAACCACCAGCCCCGCCCGAGCCCATCTCGATCCCCAAGAAGATCCTGTGCTGGGCCGGCCTTGTAGTGGGTGGCGGATTCATGCTCTGGGGGATACTCCTGACCCCCTTCGCGATGGCTCAGGGAGGAGTGACCCGAGAAGAGTATTTCGCTACCGCCGTGTTGATAGTCGTCCTCGGTGGCCTGGTCGCCATGCCCTGCCTCGGCGTGCTGCTGGGGTTTGGGCCGGCAGTGGCGGGGACGTTTCACTCGCTGGGGATCCTCGGAGTCATTTACGTGCTGGGAAGCATCCTCAACGCTTCTGTCGCAGTGACCAATCCGATGGGCGGAACAGCGTACGTCATTCCCTGGACGATGCTGGGGGTGGTGGCGTTTCGAGCCTGGCGGGGGCGGTGGGTCGGGGCCATCCTCATCCTGGTCACCTGGGCGATATCGACAGCGATCACCCTTTTCATGGCCCGCAGCTGACGCAGTAACCCGCGGCCGGGGATTCCCGTTGATCCCAGCATGAACAGGCCGGGAGGCCCGGCCGGGTGAGGGTCAAGATGATCCTGACGGCCCTCACCGAAGCCACGAGCCCTTTCTTCCGGCCGATCAAGTATTCGCTCTTCCCCCCGCTCGGCCTCGCCACCCTCGCCGCCTACCTGAGCGATGACGACGAGGTCGTGATCTGTGACGAGCACGTCGAAACGCTTCAGCTCGACGACGACCCCGACCTCGTCGTGATCCAGGTGTACATCACGTCAGCGCGACGTTCCTACGAAATCGCCGACCACTATCGCCGCAGAGGAGCACGGGTCGTGCTCGGCGGCCTGCATGTGACGTCGCTGCCCGATGAAGCCGCAGCACACGCCGACCACATCTTCATTGGTCCCGGCGAGGACACGTGGCCGCAGTTCCTGGACGACCTGCGGCGAGGCACTCCATCGTCTCGATACGTTTCGCATGAGAGAACGCTGGCCTCGCTTCCGCCGATCCGGCGCGACCTGATCAAACGGCACCTGTACCTGGTACCGAACTCCATCGTCGTCTCGCGCGGCTGCCCGCACGTATGCGACTTCTGCTACAAGGTCGCCTTCTTTCAGGGAGGCAAGCAGTTCTACACGATGGCGGTCGATCGCGCGCTCGCGGAGATCGATCGGCTCCCCGGGCGCCATCTCTACTTCCTCGACGATCACCTCTTCGGGAACCCGAACTTTGCGGCGGCGCTGTTCGACGGGATGGCCGGCATGGGGCGCCTCTGGCAGGCCGCCGGCACGGTCAAATCCGTGCTCGAACAGCCGGCCGTGCTCGAGAAGGCGGTGCGCTCAGGCTTGCGGAGCCTGTTCGTCGGCTTCGAGACGGTCAACTCGGCCAACCTTCAGGATCAGAGGAAGTACCAGAACATCGGGCGCGACTACGCCGCCGCCATCCGCCGCCTGCACGACCTGGGGGTGATGGTCAATGGCAGCTTCGTGTTCGGCATGGACCACGACGAGCCGGACGTGTTCGACCGCACGGTGGAATGGGCCGTCGCGCAGGGCATCGAAACGGCGACGTACCACATCCTGACTCCGTATCCGACCACGGCCCTTTATCAAAAGATGGAGGCAGAGAACCGGGTCCTGCACCACGACTGGGATCTGTTCGACACCCGTCATGTCGTCTTCAAGCCGCAGCGGCTGACCGCGCAAGAGCTGGAGGCCGGCTACTGGCGCGCATACCGAGATTTCTACCGGTGGGGATCGATATGGCGGGGCGCGGCTTCGAAGGTTGGGTTCAGGCCGCGGTTGCGGCACCTTGCGTACGCAGGGGGATGGAAGAAGTTCGAGCCGCTGTGGGACCTGCTGATCCGCTCGAAGCAGGTGCTCCACGCACTGCCTGTCCTCGAAACAATTCTCACGGGGTTCGGAAGCCGGCCGGCATCAACGCCTGGCGATGTGCAGCGTCCGTTGCCGCTCGAGCGCCTACCCGCGCTGGATGAGGACACCCCGGCCTCGGCCTGAAGCCGGTCGGACCGCCCTGCGTTCGGTGGGGGATCTCGCCACGAATGCTGATGGCGACGCGGCGTCCGTTTGCCGGTACACCTTCGTCGATGCCCCGGGACCGTATTGCCGAGAACGTCTATTACGACGTTCCCGGGGTGGCAATTGTGAGATGGGACGTGCCATCGCAGTGCGCCCACATCGAATGGCAGGGCTGGGCGAGGCCGCAGGAATTTCGCTCAGCGAACGACGCGCTCGTGGATGCGATCAAGGATCATCGCGGCTCGAGGCTGCTCGGGGACACCACCAAGATCAAGGCGATCCAGAAGTCGGATCAGGACTGGGTGAACGGAGACTGGTTCCCTCGCATCCTGGCAGCGGGGGCGACCCGGATGGCGCTGGTCGTGCCGGCGAGCGGCCTGGCCAAGATGAACATCGACGACATGGTCGGCAGGGTTGCCGATCGATTGGACGTGGCGTACTTCGCAACCATCGACGAGGCCAGGGACTGGCTGGCTAGACCAATCCCCCACGAGGTTCGCTCCGCCCAGTCCTGAATCGGTAGCATCCAGGACCATGAGCCTGGGCACTGCAGACGCCGTGGTCGTGGGGGGTGGCGTGATCGGCTGTTCCATCGCATACCACCTTGCCGGCCGCGGCGCCAAGGTGGTTCTGGTCGAAAGAGACGCGCTCGGCTCGCAATCGACGGGCAAGTGCGCCGGGGGCGTCAGGCGTCAGTTCTCGTCTGAAACCAACGTCCTCATGCAGCAGCTGTCGGTTCGAATGCTGAAGGGCCTGGAAGCCGAGACGGGCGTCGATCCCGAGTTCAGGCAGATCGGATACCTGTTCGTCCTGACCAGCGATCACCAGGTCGAGGACTTCAAGCGGTTGGTTTCGATGTGGCAGCGGCTGGGAGTCTCCGACGCGCGCTGGGTCGAGCCGTCGGAAATTCGAGAGCTGGCTCCGATCGTTCGCGGCGACGACATCGTGGGCGGCACCTTCTGCCCCACCGACGGCATCGCCAGTCCGCACGCCGTGACCTCGGCATATGCCGGCGCCGCCAAGCGGCTGGGCGCCAAGATCCATGAAGGCGTCGCGGTCACAGGCATCGACGTGCGCGCAGGACATGTCTCGGCCGTGACGACGTCTGCCGGCGAGATCATCACGCCGGCGGTCTTCGACTGCGCCGGCGCCTGGGCGGGCAAGATCGGCGAAATGGCCGGAGTCTCGGTTCCGGTCGAGCCCTACCCTCGCAATATCTTCGTCACCGAACCGATGCCGGCCGTGACCCGTGATCACCCCATGACGATCGATATGACCACGTCTTTCTACTTCCACCCCGAAGGTGATGGCCTGCTCTTCGGCATGGGCTTGCCCAACGAGACGCCGAGCTTCGAAACCGAGGTCGATTGGGCCGTGCTCGAAGCCATGGCCGAGATCGTCGATCGCAGGGCGCCGGCGCTTGGAACCGCGGGCGTGCGAACGGCATGGGCAGGCCTGTACGAGATGACGCCCGATCATCAGCCCATCCTGGGTCCGGTCGATGATCTCGACGGCTTCTGGTGCGCATGCGGATTCTCCGGCCACGGCTTCCAGCAGGCGCCCGCCGTGGGCCATCTGCTGGCTGGATTTTTCGTGGGCGAGCGGCCGGAGGTGCCCCTGGACGCGTTCGCGCATCGACGCTTTACGACCGGGGTGGTGGAGCCGGAGCTGAATGTGGTTTGAAAGGAGATTCGGATGACCACGCAACTCGTTGCTGACAGACAGCTGCAAGTCGAAGAGATCCTCGGCGCCTTCAACCTGACGGTTGGCGGCACCTTCTCGGGAGTCGCCTACGGCGGCGCCTTCATTCCAGGCGGGACCGGCGCGACGATCGAGACGCGTGATCCCTCGACGGGAAATGTCCTGGCGCATGTGCGAAGCGCGAGCGAAGCCGATTGCTCGAGCGCCATCGCGGCGGCACAGGAGGCTTTCAAAAGGTGGCGCTCGGTGCCCGCTCCAATCCGTGGCGAGGTCGTACGCAAGCTCGGTGAGGCCTTCCGGCAGCGCAAGGACGACCTCGCCCGGCTGATCAGCCTCGAGAACGGGAAGATCCTCAGCGAGGCGCGCGGAGAGGTCCAGGAGGTTATCGACATCTGCGACCTGGCGGTCGGACAGTCGAGACAGCTCTACGGCCGGGAGATCGCGTCGGAGAGGCCCGACCACCGGTTGATGGAGCAATGGCACCCACTCGGAGTGGTCGGGATCATCTCCGCGTTCAATTTTCCGGTCGCGGTCCCAGGCTGGGGTTGGGCCATCGCACTGGTGTGCGGCGACACGATCGTGTGGAAGCCGTCCAGCCTCACTCCGCTGATCTCGATCGCCGCCCAGCAGATCTTCCACCAGGTGACCGCGGGCACAGAGGCCGAGGGCGTCTTCAGCCTGGTCGTAGGCAAGGGCGGGGTCGTTGGCGAAGCGCTCCTCTCCGACGTTCGGGTGCCGCTGATCCAGGCCACGGGTTCCTGCGCCGTCGGCGAGCGAGTCTCGGCGGCGGTCGGGAAACGCTCCGCACGAGCCATCCTCGAGCTCGGCGGCAACAACGCGGTCATCGTGCTCGATGATGCCGACCTCAAGCTTGCGCTCCGGGCCACCGTCTTCGGAAGCGTCGGCACCGCGGGACAGCGCTGCACCAGCACCCGCAGGCTGATACTCCAGCGCGGGATCGCGGCCCGATTTCTAGAGCAGCTCGTGGCGGCCTATCGGACCGTCCGGATCGGCGACCCTCTCGACGGCAAGACGCTGATGGGTCCGCTGGTGTCGCGGGAGGCGGTGGACGACTACCGCGATGGCCTCCTGGAGATACAGCGACAGGGCGGAAAGCTGGTGTACGGCGGCCGAGTGCTCGACGACCGCGCCGGCTACTTCGTCGAGCCGGCCATCGTCAGATCGCGAGCGGACATGCCGATCGTCCGGGAGGAGATCTTCGCGCCCATCCTCCACGTGTTCGAGGTGGACAGCCTCGCTGAAGCCATCGAGGTCAACAACGCGGTTCCGCAAGGCCTCAGCAGCGGCCTGTTCACGACCAACCTGAACGCGGCCGAGCGATGGCTGTCGGCAGCCGGCTCCGACTGCGGGATCGCCAACGTCAACGTGGGGACCTCGGGAGCGGAAATCGGCGGCGCGTTCGGCGGCGAGAAGGCGACCGGCGGCGGGCGCCAGGCCGGCTCAGATGCCTGGAAGGGCTACATGCGCCGGCAGACCTGCACGATCAACTACGGGGATGACCTGCCGCTGGCACAGGGGGTCGCCTTTCCGATCGACTGAGATCAAGCGGCCGCCCGCCCCGACCTGAGCTCCTCGATCACGGGCGCGAAGGCGCGGACGCCTTCGGCGCCGCCCATCGTCAGGGCCACCTGCACCTCGGAGATACCGAGCCGGGCATGTCCCCTGAGCGTTTCCGCCATCTGGCGCGGCGTGCCGGCGAGCGGCCGCTCGTCGGGCCGTGGCGTGTAGCCCGATCCGGGCATCGCCCCGCGCACCGCGGTGGTCGCCACCAGCGTGAGGGGATCGCGCCCATGCTCGCGGCAGCCCTCATCGATGATCCGCAGCTGGGTCGCGGCCGACTCGGGACTCGCGTCCGTGTAGCCGAGCCAGCCGTTCCAGATGTCGGCGTACTGGGCCACGAGCCGGCGCATCCGCGGCCCCGGGTTGAGGGTCCCGATCAGGATCGGAGGCCCGTCGGGCCGCGGGCCGCGAGGCAGCATGCGCGCGCCGCGCAGGCGGTGGTGGTCGCCGTCGAAGTCGAGCGAGTCCGGCCCGAAGAGGCCTTTCATGACCTGCAGCGCCTCCTCGAACCGAGTCACCCGCTGCTCGCTGGGGAACCCGAACGTGTTGTGCTCGCCCTGGGAATCACCTGCGCCCAACCCGAGCACGAGCCGGCCGCCGCTGATGTCGTCGATGGTCACCGCGATCTTCGCGAGGAGGCCGGTGTTGCGGTAGCCGGTGCAAGCAACAAAGGACCCGAGCGTCAAGCGAGGGATCTCGACGGCCAGCGCGCTGAGCACCGTGAAGCACTCCATGTAGCCTTCCAGCTCGACCTCGGGGTCATCCGGAAAGTCCACGCCGGCGCGCCGCTTGAGCTCCGCGTTGTTGCTGGGCAGGAGCAGGTGGTCGGCGACGTACAGGGCGTCGAACCCCACCTCGGCGGCCGTCGTCGCGACCTCCAGGACTTCAGACCAGCGCACGTCCGTGGTCGTCCAGGTCGGCAACAAAAGGCCCAATCTCAGCTGCCCCGGAGGCACGGGTGGGCGATTCTCACCAGCCGGCATCGGGGTAATTATGGGCAGGCCATGATGCCACCTCGACTACCCTTCACGCCATGTCAGAAGCGGATACGCAGCCGGTGCCGATACCCGCCGAGTTCTTAGACCTGCTCGAAGGAGACGCGCTCGGGCACCTGGCCACGATCCGCGCCGACGGTTCGCCGCACGTGACGCCGCTGTGGATCGACCACGATGGCGACACGGTGCTCGTCGATGTCCGCATCGACCGGGTCAAGGCCGCGAACATGCGCGATCGTCCGGTGGTCGCCATCTCGATCGTCGATCCCCGCAATCCCTATCGATACCTTGCGATCACCGGGGTGGTCGTTTCCTGGTCGGAAGAAGGGTGGCGGGAGCACATGGACAAGCTCAGCCGCCGTTACATGAAGGTCGAGAGCTACCCGTGGTCCTTCGAAGGCGAGCGGAGGGCGATCTTCAGGATCGCGCCCACGCGCGTGTATTTCGAAACGGGCGACGCTTAGACAACCGGGCGGGTCAGCCCTTCTTCGCGGCCACCATCCATTCGCTCGCGGTCCCCGCCTTGCGCCAGGGATTCAGCGGCGTGATGTCCAGAGTCGGATCGGGTCGCCCAGCGATCGTTTTGGCCAGCAGCTCCCCCACCGGCGGTCCATGCATGACGCCATGGCCGCCAAACCCCGCGGCCATCCACAGTCCAGCCTCGACGCTGCCGACGTACGGGTGGCCGTCGCCACCCATGTCGACGTTGGCGACGACTCGTTTGGCGATGTGCAGATCCGCCAACGAAGGCGCTCGCACGCGAGCAAGCTCCGCGAACTCTTCCAGCATCCGGGTGTGCCCATAACCGGGCGGGTTGTCCTCGAAGAGAATGGCGATGATCAGTCCCTCCGCCTCGCGCTCGACCAAAAGGCCGGTGTCGAGATCGATCGTCAGCGGCAAGGGCTGCCCAGCGAGCGAAGGGCCGGTGATGGCGCTGTACAGCGCTTGAGGCCGGATGGTCAGCTCCAGGCCGAACGGGCGCAGGAAATCGGTGGCCCAATAGCCGGTGCAGACCACAACCCGCTCGGCCTCTACGACCTCGGACCCGATCACGCGCCAGCCCGTGCCACCCCTTTCGAGAGATCGGACCGCCCAGTGCTCGCGAAACCGGACGCCGCGTTTTCTCGCGGCCTTGACGAGTGCGGCGACGCCGTCGGTCGGGGTCACTTTGCCGTCGTTGGGCGTGTACGTTGCACCCAGGAGGCCGGGGGTTGCGATCCACGGCACCACCTCACGAATCTGCTCGGGATCGAAGACGTGAATCTCGCTCAGGCCCATGCTCCGCTGCAGCGCCGCCGCCTCCGCGAGCTTGGCCATGATGTCCGGCTGGCCGGTCATGAAGAGATAGCCGTTGGGATGCCAGGGCACCGGAGACTCGAAGCGCCGTTCGGCGGTCCGCCAGAACTCCAGGCCGCGGCGCGAGAGCTCGATCTCCAGCGGGGTGCTGAACTGCTGGCGGACGCCGCCGAAGGAGCCGCCGGTCGAGCCGCTGCCCAGCTCCTCAGCTTCGACGACCAGGACGTCGGACTCTCCCTCTTCGGCCAGGTAGTGAGCGACGGCGCAGCCGACGATGCCGCCGCCGATGATCACCGTGCCAAAGCGATCCATCGCCGGCTTAGAGGTGGTCCTGCGGTTTCTGCCAGGCCGACGTGTCGATCCGGGCGGCGGCGGCAGCCTCGACCTTTCGGGGCGCCTCGCGCGCGTAGTGCGGCAGCGCCTCGGCGGCCACCCACTCGAGCATGTCGAGCTGGTCGTCGCGGGGCTGGTCGAGGATGAACTGGTTGACGCCCGCCTCGATGTACGGCTTGATCACGTCGTGGAATGCCTGCTTCGAGGCCCACGGATCGGCGTCCGTCTTCGGCACCCAGTAATAGATCGAGCGGTCGAGCGTCTCCGGGTCGCGTCCGATCTCGTGGCAGTAGTCATCGAGCATCTGGTTGCGCTCGCGCATCTCCTGCGGCGTCCCGAAGGCGTTCCAGGTGTCGGCGTATTTGGCCACGATCTTGAGCATCCTCGGACCGAACGCGCCCAACACGAGAGGGGGGCGCGGCCTCTGAACGCTCTGCGGGCGCGATTGCGCGTTCTTCAGTGTGTAGTACTCGCCCGCAAACGAGCTCGTGTCCTCGCGCATGACGAGATCTATCACCTGGACCGCTTCGCGGAAGCGTGAGACGAGCTCTCTGGTCTCAGGAAACGGGATCCCGAACATCGTGTGCTCCGGCTCGTACCAACCGGCGCCGAGGCCAACCTCCAACCGGCCTTTGGAGATGTGATCGACGGTGACCGCCATCCTCGCGAGGACCGATGGATGCCGGAACGTGTTGGACGTCACCAGCACTCCGATGCGAATCTTTTCCGTGCGCGCCGCCAG
Organism: Candidatus Dormiibacterota bacterium; assembly: GCA_036390825.1. Classification (GTDB taxonomy): domain Bacteria; phylum Chloroflexota; class Dormibacteria; order CF-121; family CF-121; genus CF-13. Next base: position 6,227 of record DASWBA010000010.1, on the reverse strand, counting down.
ACCCGCGAGCAGCGTCCAGGCCTCGAAGTAAGGGCCCTGCGGGCGGCTCGGCTGGACCAGGTGATCGCACAGCCAGGCGCTCTCGAAGCCAAGCTGCTCGAACATCTGCCAGCGCTCGACCGTCTTCTCCCAGGTCATGTTCTGGTCGGTGCAGATGCCGAATCGGAATCGACGAGCCATTCGCCCCCTCCCGTGCATGTGTGCGGTCTACGCCCAACGAATCGTAGAACTCTTGAACTAACCCGCACGACTCAGTTGTGGGCCTGCCTCTAGGCGTGTTTCAAAATGACATGCACCTTATGAACGGCATTGCCCTTTCGCCCGACGGGATTGCGCTGGCCTATGAGGTCCACGGCGCAGGCACGCCGGCCCTGGTTTTTGTTCACGGCTGGTCTTGCGACCGCAGCTACTGGAGGAACCAACTCGGTCATTTCGCTCAATGGCATCGAGTCGTTGCGCTGGACCTGGCCGGCCATGGTGAGTCGCGTGCCGGGCGGCCCGAGTGGACGATAAGTGCATTTGGCCGTGACGTAACCGCCGTTATCGATCATCTCGGCCTTGACGACGTTGTGCTGATCGGCCACTCAATGGGCGTCGACGTCGTGGTGGAAACGGCACTGGAGCTCCCGCGCCGAGTTCGCGGCCTGGTCCTGGTAGATCAGTACGCGAGCCTCGGACAGCCCCGAACGAGGGAACAGATCCAAGCCCTGGTCGCGCCGTTCCTGGAGGACTTCGCCACCACAACCCGAAGCCTCGTTCGGGAGATGTTCGTCCCTAGCTCGCCCGCCGACCTGGTCGAATGGGTCGTCGGCGACATGGCGGCCGCACCCGAAGTAGTCGCCTTAAGCGCACTCGAAGAGACGTGGAGCAACGATGGGCCAATCCTGAACTCCCTCCCAAAAGTGGCGGCACCGATGGTGGCCATCAACTCCGACATGAGACCCACCGACATCGAGGCTCTCGAGCACTATGGCATTCAGACTCTGATTGTGCCGGGGGTTGGGCACTTCCTGATGCTGGAGAATGCAGACACCTTCAATAGCATGCTGAGTGAAGCGATCGCCCGGATTCGCGACTTCAGCCCCCGTCAAGGGCGGGCCTGAATTCGGGCGCCAATCTCTTCGTCGCGGCGCGCGGCTAAACCAAGAAGGCGAGAATCTGGCGCTTCTGCTCGAGCGGAAACACGCGTCCTTACAATCCATGGGTGGCCCGGACCACGCTGAAGATGCCGCAGCTCGGGGAGTCGGTCACCGAAGGCACGGTCGAGCGCTGGCTCAAGGCCGAAGGCGAGATGGTGCGCCGCGACGAGCCGATCGTCGAGGTGGTCACCGACAAGGTTAACGCCGAGATCCCGTCGCCTTTCGAGGGCCGGCTCGTGCGCATCCAGGTCGCGGAGGGACAGACCGTCGCGATCGGCGCCGCGCTGGCCGAGCTCGAGGTGGAAGGCGCGCCCACGACGGACGCGCAGACCGCCTCTCCGGAAGAACCCGCGTCCGCCCCACAGTCTGCCGCGCGAGCTACGACGCAGACGTCCCGCGAGAAGAGGAGCCCGGCCGTCCGGCGCCAGGCGCACCTCGCCCGGCAGGCCGCCGCCGCCGGCGACGGCGCCGCCGTAGCGATCTCGGCCCCGGCGACCAGGTCGGGCTCCAGGGAAGAGCTCGTGCGCGTTTCCGCCGTGCGGCGCCAGATCGCCGAGCACATGGTCCGCAGCGTGAGCACCTCTCCGCATGCCTGGTCCCTGCGCGAGGTCGACGTGACCCGCCTGGTCGAATACCGCGACGCGCATCGGGATGCCTTCCAGGCCCGGCATGGCTTCGCACTTTCCTATGTGCCGTTCTTCATCCAGATCGTGTGCGACGCGCTTCACGACAACCCCTACCTCAACTCGACCTGGACCAACGAGGGCATCGTCCTCAAGCACTACGTCAACATGGGCATCGCGGTGGCGCTGCCCGACACCCTCATCGTCCCCGTCATCAAGGACGCCGACCAGAAGGGATTCGACGACCTCGCTCGTGCCCTCAACGACCTGGCCACGCGCGCCCGCGCCAAGACGCTGCGGCCTGAAGACGTGCAGGGCGGAACATTCACGCTCAACAACACCGGGGCGCTCGGATCGGTCGCAGGTCAGTCCATCATCAACCAACCGCAGGCAGCGATCCTCAGCACCGAGGCCATCAAGAAGCGCCCAGTCGTGGTGAACGACTCGGTCGTCATCCGGCCGATGATGAACCTCACGATGTCCTTCGACCACCGCATCATCGATGGGCTGGCCGCCTCCAGGTTCCTGAACGATGTGCAGCGCGGGATCGAGGAGTGGTCGCCGGCCGCCATCCGGCTGTAAGTCGTCCTACCGGCCTGTGCCCGCGAGCCCCGCATGTTCGAGGTAGTCGGCCGTGGCGCGTAGATAGCGATCGATGGCCTCGGGTTCGGCGGCCCGGCCCATGTGGCCGACGCGGAAGATGCGGCCGCGGAGCTCGCCCAACCCGCCACCGATGTGGATGCGGTGATTCTTCAGCAACCACTCGATGTAGTCGCTGACGTCCATGCCCGGCAGCCCGAGGGCGGCCGTGGTCACCGGCGAGGCGATGGTGAGGGGCGCGAGCATCTCGAACCCTATCTCCTGAAGGCCGTCACGGACGCGGTCGCGCGCCGCCGCGAGCCGCCGCCAGCGGTTTTCGACGCCTTCCTCGAGCAGCCGGGTGAGCGCGAGATCGAATGCCTCGATGACATTCGTCGGCATCGTCGTCGGGTGGGGGTGCCAGTCGCCCCAAAGCTCGGCGTAGCGCCGCCAGGTGGCCAGGTTCAGGTACCAGCCCGCCGCCTTGGGACGGCCGTCGTCGAGCGCCGCGAGTGCGCGGGGACCGGCCGCGACCGGCGCCACTCCGATCGGCGCACCGATGCATTTGTTGGCGACGGTGACGCAAAGGTCGGCGCCCCAGGCGTCCATGTCGAAAGGCACGCCGGCGATGGTTGAGATGCCATCGACGATCGCCAGCGCCCCGTGCTCGCGCGCGGCGCGGCAGATCCCCTCCACCTCGTTCAGGACGCCGACCGAGGTCTCGTGGTGAACGATGCCCACAGCCCGCACGCCGGGGTGCTCGGCGAGCGCGGCCCGGACCCGATCGGCCGTGATCGCCTCGGCCAGGCCGGGGCGAAATGTATGCACGTGGAGCCGGTTGGCCGTCGCGACCTCGATCATGCGATCGCCGAAGAGCCCGTTGCTCGGGATCAGCACCTCGTCGCCCGGCGCGAGCACGCTGGCAATGCACATCTCGACCCCGGCCATGCCCGACCCGAAGACCAGGTGGACATCGCCCTTGGTCTTGAACACCTCGCGCATGCCCGACACAGCGTGTTTGTAGATTCGAGTCCAGTCATCTCCGTAATGGGCGCGGACGGGAAGCGCCAGCGCCTCCAGGATCTCGTCGTCGACGGACACCGGCCCGGGGATCATCAGGAACTCGCGTTCTTCCATGACCTCTAAGCCTGAGCCATGACTTCGCGCGCGACGCGGTAGCCCGACTTGATGGCTCCTTCCATGCCGCCCGGGCCCACCCGGTTGTCGGTGTGCTCGCCGGCGAAGAACAGCCGCCCGCCCAATGGCGCCGCAATCAAAGGCAGCACCGAAACCCGCTGGTCGCCGATCGGGGCGCGGACCACCGCGCGCGACCACGGATCGCGGGTCCAGCTCTTCACGAACCCGAAAAGGCGTTTGATCGGCCGCCCGACCACCGAGCTCATCGTGGCGTCGACTTGGTCCAATATCTCCTCGTCTGTGAGCCCTGAAGGCTCTGAATCACCCGCGGCCAGGCCCGAGACAACGATCTTATCGCCACCCTGATGGACGGACTGCTCCATCACGAACCCGGGCATGCGATCCGTGAAACAGCCCGAGCCGATGGCTTTCTTGATGAGGTCGCGCTCCGCGTACTGCATCACGAGCCTGGTCGCATTGCCATACCGCAGATGCAGCAGCGCGGTCACCTTTTCGACGGGAAGGACTGGGGCAAAGCCCAGCTCCGACACCAGCGGCCCGGGCACGGTGACCACGACGCGGTCGCCGTGAAACGTCTCGTGGTCAGACTCGACGGTCACCCCTGTCGCGTTCCAGCCGACGACCCGCACCGGCCGGTTGAGACGCACCTCGACTTTGCTCGCCAGGGCTCGCGGCAGCATGTCATTGCCGCCCTTGATCTTTCGATAGCCCTCGCCCCACGAGAGCTCGACGTTCAGCTCCTCTGCATCGGCAATCCGGAGCGGGGCCGCGGGCGTGGATTGTGCGATCGCGGCCAGGAGAATCTCGGCGGGCCGCGAGACGCGCGCTCGCCGCAGCCATTGGGCCACCGACTCGTAGTGACCTGGGTGGGTCTGGCGAATGGCCGCACGGAGCTCGGTGACCAGCTCCGCGGCTGCGTCGCGTTCGAGGCGCCGGCCGTCGAAGATGAGGTCGGGGACGTCGGTCCCGAGGCTGAACTCGTCGGTGAGCTCCAGCTCGCACTTTTCACAGAGCGCGGCGATGTGGTTCTGCCCGTGGTAGATGATCTCCGCGCCGACATCCGCGAACTGACCGTCGGCGAACCCCTCGCGCAGCGTGAAGACCCGACCGCCTACACGGTCGCGGGCCTCCAGCACCACCACCTCGTGGCCGGCAGCCTGCACTTCGGTGGCGGCGACCAGGCCCGACAGGCCGGCGCCAACGACCAGCAGCTTCACGAAGCCGGCGCTTCCGTCATCTCACGAGCGTGCCACAAGAACGGGCTAGGGTACAGCCGAGATGAAGGTGCTGATGCTGAGCGAGGCCGACGTTCGCGAGCTGCTGGACCTGGAGGAGCTCCTCGACGCCCTGGAGGAAGGCTTCCGCGCCCTCAGCTCCGGCCGCGCCGACATCGCACCGCGCTCGGGTGTGAACACAGAGAGCGACGGCTTTCTGCTGTCGATGCCCGGATACGCGGCGGGCCTGGGACTGGGTGTGAAGCTCGTCACCGGTTTTCCCGGGAACCACATGCTCGGCCTGCCCGCGTACCAGGCATTGATCGCTCTCTTCGACGCGGACACCGGCTCACCGCTCGCCGTCATGGACGGGACGCGAATAACGGCCATTCGCACCGCCGGCGCGGCGGCGGTTTCGGCCCGGCACCTGGCCCGCAGGGACGCCCGGGTACTTGCGATCGTCGGCGCCGGCGCGCAGGGCCACGCCCACCTCGAGATCCTGCCGCGGGTCGGAGACTTCGAGGAGATCCGCATCGCGTCCCGGACCGCGGAGAGCGCACGGGCCGTCGCCGAGCGCGATCCTCGAGCGCGCGCCGTGGCCGGCTACGAGGCGGCCGTGCGCGGCGCCGACGTGGTCGCACTCTGCACCAACTCGGGCGAGCCGGTGATCCGGCGCTCGTGGGTGAGCCCCGGCACCCATGTCTCCTCGGTCGGCTTCGCACCGCCGGGCGGAGAGCTCGGTCACGAGCTCGCCGAGAGCGCCGCCCTGTTTGTGGAGTCGCGTGCAGTCGCCTTTCAGCCGGCGCCGGTGGGTTGCGTTGAGCTGGTCGGGTTGGATGCCGAACGGGCGACGGAGTTGGGCGAGGTTCTCCTCGGGACGCGGCCCGGCCGGACGTCGCGCGAGGAGATCACCGTCTACAAGTCGATGGGCCACGCGGTCGAAGACCTGGCGGCCGCCGGGCTCGTCTACCGAACGGCCGTGGTCAAAGGCGCTGGAGCAACCTTCGAACTCTAGCTCTCCAGCGTTTTTCTCGCCGCCGCCAGGACCCTGTCGAGCGACGGCAGGTAATAGTCTTCGAGAGAGGCCGGCGGGAAGGGAATGTCGTACGCGGCCACTCGCGCCACGGGCGCGTCCAGGTCGTAGAAGAGCTGCTCCATCAGGGTGGCGGAGATCTCCGCCCCGAAGCCGGCCGAAAGGGGTGCCTCGTGCACGACGACGCAGCGTCCCGTCTTCGCGACCTCGCTGCACAACGTCGCCACGTCCAGGGGCACCAGGGTGCGCAGATCCAGCACCGAAGCCGAAACGCCTTCCTCCTTCAGGCGGTTCGCCGCTCGAAGGCAAAGCTCGACGGCGGCGCTCCACGCCACGAGCGTGATGTCCTCCCCCTCGCGGGCCACCGACGCTTTTCCAAAGGGCACGGTGTAGGCGCCGTCCGGGACCTCCGACCGGCCGACTCGGTACAGCCGGTCCGGCTCGCAGAAAAGGACCGGGTCCGGGTCGCGGATCGCCTCCA
>DASWBA010000009.1:0-13012 GCA_036390825.1 Candidatus Dormiibacterota bacterium | reverse complement strand
AAGTTCGGCACCTTCACCGACCCGATGGCCAGCTTCGTCAGGGCGTGCGTGCGGTCACGTCTCAACATGCTGGTCTCCGGCGGCACCGGCTCCGGCAAGACGACCACGCTCAACGTGCTCTCCAGCTTCATCCCGGAGGAGGAGCGGGTGGTGACCGTCGAGGACGCCGCCGAGCTCCAGCTGAACCAGGAGCACGTTGTAACACTTGAGTCACGGCCGGCCACCGTCGAAGGCCGGGGCCGGATCGCCATCCGCGACCTGGTGGTCAACGCCCTCCGGATGCGTCCCGATCGGATCGTGGTTGGCGAGTGCCGCGGTGGCGAGGCGCTCGACATGCTCCAGGCGATGAATACAGGTCATGACGGATCGTTGACGACTATTCACGCGAACTCGCCACGCGACAGTTTGAACCGCCTGGAAACGTTGGTGTTGATGGCGGGCGCAGAATTGCCGTCCCGGGCGATCCGGGAGCAGATCTCCTCCGCCATAAACGTCATCGTGCAGCAGAGCCGCTTGCGGGATGGGTCGCGGAAAATCATCGCCGTCAGCGAAGTGCTCGGACTGCACGGCGACCAGATAAAGGTGCAGGACATTTTCGTGTTCAAACAGACAGGCGTCAGCGAAGACGGCAAGGTGCATGGCTTCTTCACGGCCACCGGCATCATTCCGAAGTATTTCGACCATTTGCAGTCGTCGGGCGAAGGCGTGTCAAAGGATCTTTTCACGCCGGTGCCGGATCCAGAAGGAAAAGGAGGCAACTAAGTGTCGATCCAACTCCTCTTCGCGGCCATGGCAGCGATCGGCGCGCTGATCGTCGTGATGGCCCTGGTGTCGAACCGGCAGGCGACGAGCGAGACCGACCTGCACATGGACTCCTACAACCCCGAGGCCGGCCCCAAGAAAAAGGGTGGCTTCTTCGAGAGCTTCACCGAGGGGCTCAACAAGAGCATGACCCGCAACAAGGGCGGGCGCTCGTCGCGCCTGACCGAGGAACTGGCCAAGGCCGACCTCAAGCTCCGCGTCTCGGAGTACGTCATGCTGATCGTCGGCCTGATCGTCCTGCTCTGCGCGGTTCTCTTCCTGCGCTTCCACAACCCGATCCTGGCCCTCGTCGGCATCCCCGCCGGGTATTTCCTTCCCGGGTTCTTCCTCAAATTCCGTCAGCGCCGCCGCCTCAAAGCCTTCAACAACCAGCTGGGCGACACCATCGTCCTGCTGTCGAACGCTCTCAAGGCCGGCTACTCGTTCGCCCAGGCGATGGCCACCATCGCCAAGAGCTCATCGCCGCCGATGGCCGATGAGTTCAGCCGGGCGGTCCGCGAAATGAACCTGGGTGTCTCAGTCGATGACGCGCTGCAGCACATGGTCAAACGGATCGAATCCGAAGACTTCGACTTGATGGTCACCGCCGTGCAGATCCACCGCGTGGTCGGTGGCAACCTGGCCGAGATCCTGGACACGATCGCCTTCACCATCCGGGAGCGGATCCGGATCCAGGGCGAGATTCGGACCCTGACCGCGCAAGCGCGCGCCTCGGGCTACATCATCACCGGCCTGCCCTTCGCGCTGGCCCTGATCCTGACCTTTATCTCCCCCAGCTATATCACGCCTCTCTTCCACGAATGGCTCGGCTACGTCCTGATCGGGATGGGCCTGGTCTCGATTGCGATCGGCTACGGCATCATCTCGAAAATCACGAACATCCAGGTGTAGCGAATGAGCATATTTACCATCGTCTTCGCCTTCCTGGCCTTCAGCGGCATCATCATCGCGATGCAGGCCGTCACCGCCAAGCCCCGACAGGACCTGATCGCGGAACGGCTCTCGCAGTACCGCGACCATAACCTGACGCTCGACGAAATCGAGCTCTCGCTGCCCTTCAGCGAGCGCTTCATCAAGCCCGCGCTGGAGCGGCTGGGCAGCTTCCTGACCGCCCGCATGGGGAAGAACCAGCAGATCGTCCTGCAGAACAAGATCAACCTTGCCGGCCGGCCCTACGGGCTGAGCGTCAACGGCTTCGAGGTCGTCAAGGTGATCGCCGGCATCATCATCGCCCTGGTCGTGCTCGCCTTCGTCGGGGTGCTGGGTGTGACCGCCCTGCCGCTCAAAGGCGCGGCCCTGGGCGTCGGCTTCGTGCTCGGTCGCTTTCTTCCCGACGTCTGGCTCAACAACAAGATCAAGGGGCGCCAGAAAGAGCTCCGGCTCGCGCTCCCCAACGCCCTCGACCTGCTGACCATCTCGGTCGAAGCGGGCCTCGGGTTCGACGCCGCCATCGGCCGCCTGACGGAGAAGTTCAAGAACGCCCTCTCGGACGAATTCGCGCAGGTGCTCAACGAGATCCGGCTCGGCCGGCCGCGCCTCGAAGCGCTCGACGAAATGGGCCGCCGCTCCGGGGTCGAGGAACTGCACACCTTCATCCAGGCCCTGATCCAGTCGGAACAGCTCGGCGTCGGTATCGCCAAGGTGCTGCGCATCCAGTCGGAAGAGATGCGTCGCCGCCGCCGTCAGCGCGCGGAGGAGCAAGCCGCGCAGGCGCCGTTGAAAATGCTCTTCCCGATGATCGGCTGCATCTTCCCGACCCTGTTCATCGTCCTGATGGGGCCGGCCGTCATCATCATCATCCACACCTTCCAGCACAAAGGCTGATCGCAGTGGCGCCGTCCAGCGCGGCTGGCGGCGCCGCACGGTATACTACGGAGTAAGAGTTTTGCGACTGACAAAACAAGACGGGACGATCGTGGCACAACCGCTGGAAGTCGCGAGTAATTTCGTCGCGCGCGGCGCGGGGCTGATGGGCCGGGCGCGACTGCCCGAGAACGGGGGACTTTTGATTCACGGCTGCAATGGCATCCACATGATGTTCATGCGCTTTCCCATCGACGCGGTCTTCGTCGACAAGAAAGGCGTCGTGCTCAAGACTTACGAGCGGCTGCTGCCCTGGATCGGCCTCGTGCCCCTGGTGTGGGGGGCGGACAAAGTCGCCGAGCTGCCGGTGGGCACCATCCGCCGCCACGCGATCAAGGCCGGCGACCAGCTGCTCGCCGCCGCCTGACCGTGCGTCTGCTCGACCTCATTTTTCCGCCGCGCTGCGGCGGCTGTGGCCGTCACGGCCAGGATTTTTGTGGGCAGTGCGCCGCCGCCCTTCAACCGGTCCCGGTCAGCAGCCTGCACGGCATCCCACTGGTGGCCGCCGGGCGCCTCGAGGGTCCGTGGCAGGCGGCGATCCATACCTACAAATACCGCCCACGGCCGCAGTTGGCGGGTAGCCTCGCGCGACCGCTGAGCGAGGCGGCGGTCGCCGCCGGGCTCACCCTGCCGGCACTGACCTTCGTGCCGCTCCACCCGCAGCGGCAGCGGGAGCGCGGCTTCAACCAGGGGGAGCGGCTGGCCGGCCGGCTGGCCGCCAGCCTGCACGTTCCGGTCGTCAGCGGGCTGTCCCGCCTGCGGCCGACGCCCGCCCAGGTCGGCCTGGGACAGGGGGAGCGGCGGGTCAACGTGGCGGGCGCCTTCGGCTGGACGGCTCCGGAGCCGCCTCCACAGGGCCTGGGGCTGGTCGACGACGTCTGCACCACCGGGGCTACGCTGGACGCTGTAGCCAGGGTGGTGGCCGAAGCGGGGGGCTCGATCGGGGCCTTCCTGGTGCTGGCGGTCGCGCAAACTTTGCCGGCGGCCCCCGTTACATGCCCCGGGACAGTCCGCCTGTCCGCGAATCTCTGATTTGGGGGATTGTGACTAGATGGTCAATGCGTCCGAGGTTTCGCAGGACGAGCTTGGTCGTTATTACGAGGCCCTGGGGCCGATCCGCGACCTGGTCCTCGATGACAGCCTGACCGAAGTCATGGTCAACGGCCATGAAAACATCTACGTCGAGCGTAACGGCAAGATCCTCCTTACCGATCGCAAGTTCGACGATGAGAATCACCTGCTGCGCGTGATCGACTTCATCGTCTCCGCGGTCGGCCGCCGGATCGACTTCCGCACCCCGATGGTCGACGCCCGGCTCCTCGACGGCTCCCGTGTGAACGCGGTGATCTCGCCGATCGCGCTGGATGGTCCGATGCTGACCATCCGGAAGTTCTCGCGCGATCCGTACCAGGCGGAAGACCTCGTCAACTTCGGCACCATCACCAACGAGGCGGTCGGCTTCCTCAAGGCCTGCGTCATGGCACGCGCCAACATCCTGATCTCAGGTGGGACCGGCACCGGCAAGACCACGCTGCTCAACGTGGCGTCCTCGTTCATCCCGCCCACCGAGCGTATCGTCACCATCGAGGACGCGGCCGAGCTCCAGCTTCACCAGGAGCATGTCTGCCGCATGGAGGCACGGCCGCCCGACCTCAACGGAGAGAACCGCGTCGCGATCCACGACCTCGTCATCAACGCCCTTCGCATGCGCCCGGACCGCATCGTCGTCGGTGAGTGCCGCGCCGGGGAGGCGCTGGACATGCTGCAGGCGATGAACACGGGTCACGACGGCTCGCTGACCACGCTCCACGCCAACAGCACCCGCGACGCCCTCTCGCGCCTGGAGACGATGGTGCTGATGGCCGGCATCGATCTGCCCACCAAGGCCATCCGCCAGCAGGTGGCTTCGGCGATCGACCTGGTGGTGCAGCTCTCCCGGATGCGCGACGGTCAGCGCAAGGTGACCAGCATCACCGAGATCACCGGCATGGAAGGCGACACGATCACCATGCAGGAAATCTTCATCTACGAGTCGCACGGCGCGGACAAGGAAGGCACGATGACCGGTGTGTTCCGTCCGACCGGCATCCGCCCGCACATCATGGACCGGCTCTTCGCGGCCGGCGTGCCGATCCCGCCCGAACTCGCGCGCGTCTTCCCCGATCGCCGGGCCAACGAACGGGGCCATTAGGTTAAGCGCGGCTCTGCTGCGCCGCCCTTTCGGGCGTAACGCGCCGGTGCCGCATGCCGGCCTGTATGCGCACACGAGGGCGATGAAATTTTGCCCGAGTGCGCGATGGGCCGGCTGGACGGCACAACGGCGCGATAAGTCACCGTGTAACTGCGCCCCCTGCGGGCTCGCTATACTCCTGTCCACAAAGATCTCGCCGGGAGGCAGTGAATGGAGATCTTGATCCAGGCCAAGAAAAACGCGGCCGACCCCCAGATGAAGGCCTACGCACAGGCCAAGCTCGAGAAATTGACGCGCCATTTCGACCACATCCTGCAGGCGCGCATGGAGCTCGGCACCGAGAAGAACAAGAGCCTCGAGACCATGAAGGTCGCCGAGCTCACGGTGCATGTCACCGGCCGCACCGGCAACATCCTCAAGGCGGTCCAGTCGGCCGAGCACATGAACGAGGCCGTCGACCTCGTGGTCGACAAGATGGACCGGCAGATTCGCCAGCACAAGGAGAAGCTCAAGGACCATCGCCGCTCCAAGCCCACGGGAGGCATCAGCCAGGGCTCCACCGAGGCCGCACCTGCGGCGGTGCGGTCGAATGGGGTGGCGAAGATCAAGCGCTTCAAGCTCAAGCCCATTTCCGAAGAGCAGGCGCGCGACCAGATGGACGAGCTGGGCCACGCGTTTTTCCTCTTCCTCAACGAGGACACCCAGGAGCTCAACTTGCTCTACCGTCGCAACGACGGGACCCTGGGCCTGGTCGAAGCTGACCTGAGTTGACGTCGTTCTCCCGTTTGGGTGTCCCGACGGCGGGTATGCTTACTGGTTGCAACCCAGCGTGTAATCCATGAGCGTTCTTACCAAAGTCTTAGGCGATCCCAACGCGCGCGAGGTCAAGCGGCACCTCGAGCGGGTCGCCGAAATCAACGAGCTCGAGCCGCTGATCGAGAAGCTCGCCCCCGAGGAGCTCAAGGCGAAGACCGCAGAGTTCCGCGAACGGCTGACGAACGGCGAGCAGCTCGACGACGTGCTGGTTGAGGCCTTTGCCGTGGTGCGGGAGGCAGCTCGGCGCACCATCGGGTTGCGGCCCTTCGACGTCCAGCTGGTCGGGGGCATCGTGCTGCACCAGGGGCACATCGCCGAGATGAAGACCGGCGAGGGCAAGACGCTGGTTGCGGTGCTACCGCTCTACCTGAACGCGCTCGAGGCCAAGGGCGCCCACCTGATCACGGTCAACGACTACCTGGCCCGCCGCGACGCCGGATGGAATGCGCCGATCTACCACGCGCTCGGCATGAGCGTGGCGGTGATCGGTCACGAGATGTCACTGCTCTACGACCCCGACTACCTCGACGAGACGCACCCCGATCCACGCCTGCAGCACCTGCGGCCGGTCACCCGGGCCGAGGCCTACCAGGCCGACATCACCTACGGGACCAACAGCGAGTTCGGGTTCGACTACCTGCGCGACAACATGGCGGTCGACCTCTCGCAGTGCGTCCAACGGGGTTTGAATTACGCCATCGTCGACGAGGTCGACAGCATCCTGATCGACGAGGCGCGCACGCCGTTGATCATCTCGGGCCAGGCGCAGGAGTCGACGGAGAAGTACTACCAGTACGCCAAGCTGATTCCGCGACTGGCGAGCGAGGATTACACCGTCGACGAGAAGACGAAGTCGGCGGCCCTGACCGAGGAAGGCATCGCCAAGATCGAGCGCTGGACCGGGATCAAGAACGTCTACGAGTTGGAGCATGTCGACGAGGCGCACCAGATCAACCAGGCGCTCAAGGCGTACACGCTCTACAAGCGCGATCGTGACTACCTGGTCAAGGACGGCGAGGTGATCATCGTCGACGAGTTCACCGGACGCCAGCAACCGGGCCGGCGCTGGGCCGACGGGCTGCACCAGGCGGTCGAAGCCAAGGAAGGCGTCAAGGTCCAGCAGGAGACCCAGACGCTCGCCACCATCACCTATCAGAACTATTTCCGGCTCTATACCAAGCTCGCCGGCATGACGGGAACGGCGGTGACCGAGGCCGAGGAATTCGACAAGATCTACAAGCTCCAGGTGGTCGTGATCCCGACCCACAAGCCGATGATCCGCGACGATCGCCCCGATCTCATCTATAAGACCGAGGATGCCAAGTTCAACGCGGTCGCCGACGAGATCCAGGAGACGGCCAGCATGGGCCGCCCGGTGCTGGTCGGCACGGTGTCGGTCGAGAAGTCGGAGCGCTTGGCGCGCCTGCTGGAAAAGCGAGGCGTGCGCCACGAAGTGCTCAACGCCAAGCAGCACGAACGGGAGGCGCTGATCGTCGCCAATGCCGGCCAGCCCGGCGCCGTGACGATCGCCACCAACATGGCCGGCCGCGGCACCGACATCGTGCTCGGCCCCGGCGTGGCGCCGGGCGGCGGCCTGCACATCGTCGGCACCGAGCGGCACGAGAGCCGGCGCATCGACAACCAGCTCCGTGGCCGCGCCGGCCGGCAGGGTGACCCGGGTTCCTCGCGCTTCTTCCTGGCGCTCGACGACGACCTGATGCGCATCTTCGGCGGCGACCGGATCAAGGGCATGATGAACATGCTTCGCGTCGCCGACGACGAGCCGATCGAATCGCGCATGGTGTCGCGCCAGATCGAGGGCGCGCAAACCAAGGTCGAGGGCCACAACTTCGACGCCCGCCGCTACCTCGTCGAGTACGACGACGTTATGAACAAGCAGCGCGAAATCATTTACGGCGAGCGCCGTAAAGTCCTCGAGGGCGTCGACCTGCGCGAGCTGGTGCTGTCATGGGTGCGCAAGGTGGTCGAGGACGCGGTCAACGAGCGCTGCGAATCCCGCCATCCGGACAACTGGGACCTGGAAGGTCTCGTCGGCCAGCTCAGCCTGGTCTTTCCCCTGCCCCCCTTCGCCGAGCTCGCCCCCGACGAGTTCGGCGAGACCAAGGAGGCTGTGGTCGAGCGGCTGATGGAATACGCGCAAACGGCGTACGAGGCGAAGGAAGCCGAGGTGACGGCACCGATGATGCGCAAGGTCGAGCAGTTCGTGGTGCTCAAGACCATCGACTCCAAGTGGATCAGCTACCTGACGATGATGGAGCACTTCAAGGAGGGCATCGGACTGCGGGCCTTCGGGCAGAAGGACCCGCTGGTCGAGTACAAGAATGAAGCCTTCCAGGCCTTCCAGGAGCTGCTCAACGACATCCAGTTCGACATCGCGTCAACCGTCTTTCGGGTGCAGCTGGTCAACGAGCCGCCCACGCCACCGCCACCGCCCCGCCAGGTGATGGGACCCACCCGGGCGGTCGAGCCGATGGCCGGAGGCGGCAACGGCGGAACCAATCCGGCGCAGCATCCGGCTGGCAAGATCGGCCGCAACGACCCCTGCTATTGCGGCAGCGGCAAAAAGTACAAGAAGTGCCACGGCCGGTAGGCCGGGCCGTCAGCGTTTGGTCGGACGCATCCCTTTGAGGGCAGCCGGGATCTGGCTTCCCAGGAAGTCACCCAGGCTGCCGTCCTCGCGAACCTCGTAGTAGCCCGACTGCCCGCCACGCGGGTAGCGGTAGGCCGCCAGCAAGCCGAGGGTCATCGGAATCGCGGAAATCCAGAATCTTTTACGGTCCACCACCAGCGCGATCAGACGGTCATCGGGGTCCGTGCTCGCCTGGGGAACCCAGACCATCCGCAGCCAGAGATCGGCTGACAGCTTTGATTTGTCGACCATGGACCGGTCCTGCAAACGAAGCATACGCCGCCCTCGGTCACGTTCAGGATTGGCCGTCTTCGGGTAGGATTTCGGGCGATGGCTAAGAAAAAGGCCGGATCGAAGAAGGACGTGACTCAGGCGCCGAAGGCAGCGGCGACCCCCGCGATACCGGTCCGACCTCCGTTTCGCCGGCCGCAATCGCTGAACTTTGCCGGCGTCGGTCGCAACGATATCTGCCCGTGCGGCAGCGGCAAGCGCTTCAAGAACTGCCACGGAAACTAGACATGGAAGAGATCCTCGAGCACGGCAACGACCTGCTGAAGAAGATTCTTCAGCTCCAGGAGCATCTTTGACCTTCCTGCGAAGGCCGCGCGCCTCGACGCGCTTCAGAACGACCTAAACGATCCCGACCTCTGGCAGGATCCGCCGCGCGCGCAGCGGCTCGCCCAGGAAGCCAAGGGGCTGCGCGATGAGGTTGCGAGCTGGCGAAAGCTCGAAGCGCGCGCCAACGACGTGATCGGCCTCGCCGAGATGGCGATCGCGGAGAACGACGCGCACCTGGAAGACACGCTGCGCCGGGACCTGGCCGCGCTGGATGCGGATGTCAGCCGGCAGGAGGTCGACCTGCTCTTCGCCAATCCGTACGCCGACAATCCCGCGCTGGTCAGCATCCACGCCGGTGCCGGCGGCACCGACTCGCAGGACTGGGCCGAGATGCTACTGCGGATGTATCTGCGCTGGGCGGAACGCCACAAGATGCCGGCCGAGATCATCGACGAGTCACCCGGGGAGGAAGCCGGCTACAAGAGCGTGACGGTCCGCATCTCGGGCAAGCGCGCCTTCGGCTGGTTGCGCGCCGAGCGTGGGGTGCACCGGCTGGTCCGGCTGTCGCCCTACGACCAGGCCCACCGACGGCATACCTCATTTGCATTGGTCGAGGTCATCCCGGAGATCGAGGACGACGGCGATATCGAGATCCGGCCGGAAGACTTGAAGGTCGACGTCTACCGCTCGAGCGGCGCCGGCGGCCAGCACGTCAACAAGACCTCGTCCGCCGTGCGCATGACGCACCTGCCGACCGGCATCATCGTGACCTGCCAGAACGAGCGCTCGCAGATCAAGAATCGCGAGCTGGCGCTCAAGGTGCTGCGCTCCCGGCTGGTGGCGTTACAAGAGCAGCAGCGGTCGGAGCAGCGCCAGGAGCTCAAGGGCGCCCACCAGTCGAACGAGTGGGGCAGCCAGATCCGTAGCTACGTGCTGCATCCTTACACCCTGGTCAAGGACCACCGCACCGGCCTCGAGGTGGGCAACGTCCAGGCCGTCCTCGATGGCGACCTCGACAACTTCATGGAAGCCTTTCTCCGTCTCGATGCGGGCCGCGAAGGAAAGGCCGCCTAACCGGCTCGGTCAGGCAGCCGGCGCCAGTTCGGCGCTTGCCGCGGCCAGCCGGCGCTCGTTGCGCAGGGCGACCCACACGCTGCCAACGATGATCACCGTTCCAATCAGGTAAGCCTCGCCGAAGAGGCGCGTTACGGCCATCGGCACCAGCTCGAGAATGCCGGGTACGTGCGGAAGTGGGTGGTAGATCAGCAGGTAGTGCATGGCGGGGCCGACCGAGAAACAGAGCCAGGCGGCTAGCAGGAACCGCCCCGCGGTCCGCGAGATGGCACCGGTGAAGGCCCGTCGAATCAAGAGGGCGATCGGCAAGATGAGGACAACCAGGTGGAAGCTCCAGGTCACGCTGCTGATCAGCGGCAGGGTGCTGACCGCCAGCGCAAACTCCAATCCGGAGCGCACGGGTCGCGAGGTCGCCCGGATCACGATCAAGAGCAGGAGCAGCACCAGCGGCCAATCCAGCGCCCGTCCGCACCAGCCGGCGCTGCCGCCCCCGTCGGCGGTGGAAGGCTGGCAGATCCGCGCCGTGAAGCCCGCCAGCGACTGGTTTTCGCGATAGCCCGTGCCGGCGGCCAGGTGCGGCAGCATGTCGCGGAAGTAATAGAGGTTGTGATCGAAGCTGGTTACCGCCAGCCCCAGCACGAGGCCGAAAAGTCCAGTGGCGCCAACCGCGCCGAGCAACTTCCAGTGGCGGCGCCAGGCGAGATAGGGGAGGAGGGCCAGCGGAAAGAGCTTGAAGACCGCCGCGACACCCACGAGGACCCCGCTGAGGGCGTCCTTGCGGCGCTGCCAGAAGGCCCAGGCGGCAGTGAGCAGCAGCAGCAACAGCGAGTTCATGCTGCCGGTCAAGACGGTGCTCGACAGCGGGAAGAAGGTCGTCAGCACCGCCGCCAGGCAAAGGAGCTCGCCGCGCTTGGGCCGGCCGATGACGGCGTAGACGATGAGCAGGCTGGCCGCGATCGCGGCCTGGATCAGCACCAGCCAGATGCGCACCGCCAGGTCGTTCGAGACCCAGGTCAACGGAATCAGAAAGACCGCGAACGCCGGTGGATAGAGATAGCCGTTGCTGAGCGACCAGTCCCAGGGCACGTGGTTGCGGATGAAGTTGGCATAGGGATCGCCGCCGCTGGCCAGCTGGTGCGCGGCGAACAGGTAGTCCTGGAAGTCATCGGCCCGAGGCGCGTGCGGACCGAGGACCGGGAGCAAGTAGAGCCAGGCGTAGAGGGCCAGCAGGAGCGCGATCAGGGCGCTGACCATCACCTGCCGCGGATCAGGCCAGCCCAGGATTCGACGCACGGCCGTATAACCGAAGAAACAGCCCAGTCACGCCCGGCGTTACACGGCCGTTACGTGGACTTCTTCAGATCGAGCAGGGGGCGGACCCGACCGACCTCGAGACCCTTGTGGTTGCGCAGCGTCGGGTGGGCGAAGCGGTCGAGGGCCAGTTGCTCGGCCGGTGCCAGCCAGCCGAGGCCGGTGAGCGCGGCCATGACGGCAGCCGAGACCCAGGTGCCGTCCACGTCCTCCAGCTTGAGGGCAAGGCCGACGCCCGACCGCCGGTCGGCGGTACAGTGCGCTCCCGCGGCGCCGCCTTTGGCCAGCAGCCGACCTTCGGTGACCTCCATCACTGCGGTGTCGAAGCGCTTGGTCCCACCGACCAGGAACGGTTGGGTGGTCATCGCCTCGACCGCGGTCTTCGCCGCACCGTCGTCCGCCGACACCAGCCGGGCAAAACTGCGCGCCATCGCGGAGAGCGGCACGGCCGCGTTGGGCGCGCTGCAGCCGTCGATGCCGTAGACCACGTCGGCGTTTGCACAGCCGCTGAATTCTTCGAGCACCTGCCGGATGCGCTGCTGCACCGAGTGCGAGGGCTCGAGATAACTCTCGAGCGGCGCCCGCAAGACGCGGGCGGCCGCCAGCATCCCGCTGTGTTTGCCGGAGCAGTTGTTGAAGACCGCCCGCGGCTCGGCCATCTCGCGCCGCACGACGCCGGCCGCCGACTCGTCGTATGGCCAGTGCGCGCCGCACTGCAAGGCGGACTCGTCGATCTCGGCATGCGCCAGGAGGTCGCGAACCACGGCGACGTGGCGGGGCTCACCGTTGTGAGAGGCGCAGATGATGGCGACGTGCTCGGCCGTCAGCCCAAAGCGCTCGACGATGCCGGTCCGCAAGGCGGCGATCGCCTGGAACGGTTTGGCACACGAACGGAAATAGGTCAGCCGGCTCGGGTCGCCTGCGGAGGCGACCAGCGTGCCGCCGGCGTCAACCGCCGCCAGATGGCCGCGCTGGATTCCCTCCTCGACCTGGCCCCGCTCGACGCGCAACAGGGGGACGGCCGAGTTGGGCATTCGGCTGAGTATAAAGAGGAAGTCCGGGGTGGCTTTGGACGCACAGTGAAGCGAGGCAGCAATGCGCGACGAGATGACCTATACTTCCCAAGTTATTCGGCCCCCTAGGGCCCGGCCCGTCGCGGCCACGGCTATCGGAATGGATTTGTTCACGTGCCAGCAACAATCACAAGCCAGCCGACACCGACGACGCTCCCCGAGCGGATGCGCATGGCTACGGTAATTCCGGCCGTGCCGCAGATCAGCCTGCAGGGTGTGCACAAGAAATATCCCAATGGCACGCTGGCGCTGCGCGACGTCACGCTGGTGATCCCCAAACAGGACTTCGTCTTCCTGGTCGGCCCGAGCGGTGCCGGCAAGTCGACACTGGTTCGGCTTTTGATCCGCGAGGAGAAGGTCACCGCCGGCAAGATCCATGTCGAGGGTCAGGACCTGAGCCGCCTGAAGCGCCGCCACCTGCCCTTTCTGCGTCGCAAGATCGGCATGGTCTTCCAGGATTTCAAACTGTTGCCCAACCTCACCGTCTTCCAGAACGTCGCCTTCGCCTTGCGCGTTACCGAAGGTGCGCTGCGGCACCTCAAGCCGAAAGTCGAAGAGGTGCTCAGCATCGTCGGCCTCGAAGGAAAAGAAAACAAATTCCCCGATCAGCTTTCGGGCGGCGAGCAGCAGCGGGTCGCGATCGCGCGGGCGCTC
>DASWBA010000008.1:0-43573 GCA_036390825.1 Candidatus Dormiibacterota bacterium | reverse complement strand
TCGGTTGGTCCGCCATGACGCTCAGCGGCCCCGCGGTGACCGGAACCTGCGTCAACAGCTCTCACTGGGACGCCACGACCGGAAGGTTGACGCTTACGCTCGACCCAGGCGTGGGATGTCAGGTCAGCCTGCGGGCGGCATAGCAGCCATACCGGCGTGGGTTGGATTCGGCGCGATCGCCGCTCTCTTTGCCTTCGCCTGCGCGCTTGGCGCGAACCTCGCGATCACGTGGTTCAAGCTGCGGCGTTCCTGGCCACCGATGATCGAGAGCAACGTGCTCTTGCCGGCGCCGGATGGTCCGGTCAACGCGACGAAGCATCAAAAGCGGTCTCAAAAAGCCGGATTCTCATCTATCTTTAATCAGCGGAGCGAGCAGGGTCCAAAGCTGGTCCGCGATGGCCCGATGCTGGGCGGGACCGGGATGCAGTTGATCGGCAGCCATCCAGTCGCTGCCGCGGCTCTCCTCGCGACTGATGGCGCTGATATCGGCATAGTGGAACCCGCGACCCGCGGCCTCTGACTGGGCAATGCGATTGAAGGCGTCGATTCGGGCGCGAAGATCGCGCGGCGTGCCGAACGGCGCGGCGCCCCGTAAGGCCGAGAAGTCGGGGGTGGAAATCGCCAGGACTCTCGTCGCCGGTAGGTCCAGTGCAACGAGTGCGTCGTAGATCTCGGCGAGACGGCTCTGGTAGCTGGGTTCGCTTGATCCCTGCACGACGTCGTTGGCGCCGATCAAGACGGTCACCAGTCCCGGCCGTGACCTCCGCGCGACCGGCAGTTCTTCGCGGATCAGGTCCGTCGTGGTGTATCCGTTGACGCCGAGATTGATGAGGCCGACGTCGACGCCGGTCTCGTCGATGATCCGCCGTGCCAGAAGCGTCGGAAAGTTCTGCGACTCATCGTCGAGGCCGGTGCCGATGGTGTACGAATCGCCGAGCGCCACATATCGGATAGATTCCACAGGGCGATGTTAGGTCCGACCCCGCCGCCGGAGGAGCCCTCTATCGAACTGTCCTACATGGCCCTCCTCCGGGTGCCCGGGTTCGCGCGCGTCGTCCTCGGAACGTTGCTGGCGCGGCTCGGCGGTTCGATGTGGGAGATCGTCCTGGTGCTATTCGTGCTGCAGCGCTATCGGTCGCCCAGCCTGGCAGGCCTGACGGTCCTGGTCTCGATCCTTCCCGGGCTCGCGTTCAGCCCTATTGCCGGCGCCCTGCTGGACCGCCAGGGACGAGTACGGTTGATGATCTTCGACTACGCCGTGACGGCTGGACTGACGGCGGTTATCGTGATGCTGTCGCTGGCCCACCGGCTACCGCCGACGCTTCTGTTGACCATAGTGTCGGTCCTGGGTGTCAGCAACATCCTGAGCATCACCGGGGCTCGATCGCTATTTCCGCTGATGCTGCCGCGAGCCCTTTGGGACCGGGCGAACGGTCTGGACACCAGCTTGTACTCGCTCACCGGCGTCGTCGGTCCGGCGACCGCAGGCCTGGTGGTGGCCGGATTCGGGCCGGAGGCAGGATTGCTCGTGACCGCCGCCGTGGCAGCGATTGCGGCTGTGTCCCTCGTCGGGGTCCGTGAGCCAATCGCCCGAGCGGAACCGAAGGGGACCTTGCTGGGAGATTCGTGGGCGGCGCTGCGGTATGTGTTGCGTAACCCCAGCCTTCGCGGTCTCGCATCGGTGTTTTTTCTCAGCAACCTGGGATTCGGCGTGGTTCCCGTGGGAATTCCCGTGCTCGTGCTTCGGCACCTCCATGGCAGCGCCGCGACCGTGGGCCAGATCTTCGCGGTGATCGGGCTGGCCGGACTGGTCGCTGGCTTATTGGTGGGTCGTGTCCGCACCGATGGACGGGAGCGAGCCCTGATCGCCGGCCTCTGTGTGATCGAAGTGCCCATCCTCATCCTCCTGGCGTTCGCCAACACGCTGCCAATGGTGTTCGCGATTGCGGCTGTCCTCGGCAGCGTGGGATCCGTGGCCAACGTTGCGATTTTTGGTCTGCGCCAGCGCCGCACGGATCCGGCGTGGTTCGGCCGCGCCTTCGCCGTCTCGATGAGCCTCAACTTTGCCGGCCAGCCGATCGGATCGGCACTGTCCGGACCGCTCCTCGAACACTCCATCGTGGTGCCATTCGTCCTCGGTGCCGCGCTCAATGTGGTCGCTGCGGCCGCGACCTACCTGCTTATCCCGAAGCGTGCGCCAGCAGAAGCCGTGTAAACGAAAGGCCGCGTTTTCAGACCGGGAAGACGCCGTGCTTGCGATCGACGCGCGGCTGCTGGCTCGTGGCGTAGGCGGCAAAGCGGTTGGCCAGCTCGCCGCGAAGATCGTTGGGCGCGACCACAGCATCGACAATCAGATCCGAAGCCAGCCGGTAGAGGTCGATATCTTTACGGTATTCCTCCTGCAATTTCGTGACGTAAGCAGGGCGCTCGGCTTCGGGCTGCTCCTGGATCTTGTTGTAGAAGACCGCGTTCACCGCGGCGCTCGGTCCCATGACCCCGATCATGGCGGTGGGCAGCGCCAGCGTCGCGTTTGGTGCGTACGCCGGCCCCGCCATCGCGTAGAGGCCGGCACCGTACGCCTTCCGCACGATCACCGAGACCTTTGGCACCGTCGATTCCGAGACGGCGGCGATCATCTTGGCGCCGTGGCGGATGATGCCCTGCCGTTCCACGGCGGTACCGATCATGAACCCCGGCACGTCAGCCAGGAACAGCAAGGGAATATTGAACGCGTCGCAGAGCCAGATGAAGCGGGCCGCCTTGTCGGCAGAGTCGACGAAGAGGATGCCGCCTTTGTGCATCGACTGATTGGCGATCACGCCGACCACCCGCCCATCGAGGCGCGCCAGGCCGCAGATGATCTCTTTCGCGTACAGCTTCTTGACCTCGAAGAAACTGCCCTCATCGATCACCCCATCGATCAGCTGCTGCATGTTGAACGCGCGCCCCTCGTCCTCGGGCACCAGGGTGTCCAGCGGCACGGGCGGCCGCGCGGCCGCCGTTTGCCCCGGCCCCGGCGTCTCGGTCCAGTTCTGCGGGAAATACGTGAGGTAGCGCCGGCCGGCCGCGATCGCCTCTTCGTCGGAGGCCACCAGCAGATCGGCCAGGCCGCTCACCGTCGCGTGCATCCGCGCGCCGCCCATTTCCTCGAGCGTGACCTTTTCACCGATCACCATCTCCGCCATCCGAGGCGACCCGAGGTACATGCTGGCGTTGCCTTCGACCATGATCGTGATGTCGCAGAAGGCGGGGATATAGGCGCCCCCGGCCGCAGAGGGACCGAAGAGCAGACAGATCTGCGGCACCACCCCCGAGAGTTGCACCTCCTGGTAGAAGATGCGCCCGGCGTGGCGCCGGCCTGGGAACATCTCCACCTGGTCGGTGATTCGGGCCCCTGCCGAATCGACGAGGTAGAAGATCGGGACCCGCAGCCGTTCGGCGGTCTCCTGGATGCGCACGATTTTCTCGACGGTCCGAGGCCCCCACGACCCCGCCTTGACCGTCGGATCGTTCGCCATCACGCAGACCGTGCGGCCGTCGATTCGGCCGATCGCGGTGACGACGCCATCCGCGCCGTAGCCCGGCTCCTCGTTGTGCGCCAGCAGTCCGTCCTCGACCAAGAAATCCGGGTCGAGCAGCAATTCGAGCCGGTGCCGCACCGGCAGTTTGTGTTCCTGGCGGAGCTTCTCCGCGTATTTCGCCGACCCGCCGGCGCGGGCCGTGTCAGATCGAGCCTTCAGCTCGTCCTCCGCACTCATGCCGACACGATGCCGGCCTCGGGCGGCGTGAGCGCGTGCACCCTGCCAGGTAGCGGGGCGCCGAGCGTTCGCTCGAGTCCGCGGGCAACCTCGACCAGCCGGCTGACGTCGACCCCGGTCACGATCCCCATCGCCTCCAGCATCGCGAGCGCGTCCTCGCTGCAGAGGTTGCCGGCCGCGCCCGGGGCGAAGGGACTCCCGCCAATGCCACCGACGGAGCCTTCGAAGAGATTGACTCCGGTCTCGAGCGCGGACAGCAGGTTGGCGAGGGCGGTCCCCCTCGTGTCGTGGAAATGCGCGCCCCAGCGCACCGCCGGCAGGCGCTCCTTCATGTCCTGGAAGAGGTCTTCGACCTGCGCCGGATTGGCGACGCCGATGGTGTCGGCAAGAGAGATCTCCTGGATGTTGTCATCCGCCAGCGCCTCGGCGACGTCCGCCACCCACTGCGGCGAGACCCGGCCCTCATAGGGGCACCCGAAGGCCACGCTGATGCTGGCGTCGACGACGACGCCGTCACGGCCCGCTCGGGTTGTGATCTCCTGGATCTCCCAGAGGGTGTCCTTGACGGTCCGGTTGAGGTTGTGCTGGTTGTAGCCGTTGGTAGCCGCGACCGTGACCGCGACATTGCGGATCCCGGCCGCCAGCGCCCGCTCGAGGCCCTTGCGGTTGGGCACGAGCACGCGGAGTCGATCGCGGCGGTCCTGGAGCGCTTCCAGCACCGCTTCCGCGTCGGCCAGCTGCGGCACCCAGTTGGGGTGCACCATGGAGGTGGCTTCGACCCGCCGAAAGCCGCAATCGAGCAGGCCGGTGATCAGCCCGACCTTGGCCGGCGTCAGCAGGGTTGCCGGCCAGCTCTGCAGGCCGTCGCGCGGACCGACCTCCACCCATTCGACCGATGGCATGGTCATCGACCGGTGAACCTCGGCTCGCGTTTTTCGAAGAAAGCGGCGACCCCTTCCTTGAGGTCGTCGCTCAGGCTGAGCAGCGCGAGCTGGTCCTGCAGGTAGGCGATCGCCGAAGGGAAGCTCATGTCCTGCATCTTGTAGAAAGCCTCCAGTCCAAGCCTCATCCCGATCGGGCTCTTCCTGGCGAGCTCGTCGGCGAGCGCGTCGACCTCGCTGTCCAGCCGCTCGGCCGGCACGTGCCGGTTGATCAATCCCAGGCGGGTCGCCTCCGCCGCATCGATGCGTTTGCCGGTCAGCATCAATTCCATGGCGGCCTTTCGGGGAAGGTTGCGAAAGACGATGGCCATGATCATCATCGGGAAGAGCCCAACGTTGACTTCGGGCATGCCGAACTGCGCCTCATCGACCGCGACGGCAAGGTCGCAGGAGGCGACGAGTCCGAATCCACCGGCCAGGGCATGACCGTTGATGCGGGCGATGGTCGGCTTGCCCAGCTCGGTCATGTCGAGGAAGAGGTCGGCGAGCTGGCGCCGCTGAAAGTACCGCTCCAGCTCCGGCTGTTCACGGCGAAAGCTGTTCAGGTCGGCGCCGGCGCTGAAGACCTTGCCCGCCCCCGTGATGACGATGACGCGGACCTCTCCATCACTCTTGGCCTGTGCGAGGGCTTCGCGGAGCTCGCCAACCGCTTCGGTGCTGAGGGAATTGCGCTCGTCGGGACGGTTGATGGTGATCGTGGCAACCGCGCCGCGGCGCCCGGAAAGGAGGTGTTTGAACGCCACCTCCGCAAGTATATGGCGCGCGATTTTAGCCGCTGCACGTGGCACTTCTAGAATGCAATCGTGGAGGACGTCGTGCTGGTGGCGGCCGCCCGCACCCCGTTCGGCAGGCTGGGAGGCGGACTCTCCACGCTCACGGCTCCCGACCTGGGTGCCGTTGTGATCAAGGAGGTGCTCGACCGGGCGCAGCTGGACGGCGCCGACGTCGACCAGGTCATCATGGGCACCGTCATCACCGCCGGCATGGGCCAGATCCCCGCTCGGCAGGCGGCCATCAAGGCCGGGTTGCCCACCAGCGTCCCGGCCCTCAGCGTCAACAAGGTGTGCGCCTCCTCGCTCAAGGCCGTGAACCTGGCAGCCCTCTTGATCCGAAGCGGCGATGCCGGGGTGGTGGTCGCCGGTGGGATGGAAAACATGAGCCAGGCACCCTATCTGCTGGAGAGAGCCCGCTTCGGGTACCGGCTGGGTGACGCGGTGCTGGTCGACAGCATGGTGCGCGACGGCCTGATCGATCCGGCCAATGGTTGTCACATGGCGGTCGAAGGCAGCGATGTCGCCAGGGAGTACGAGGTCTCGCGCGAGCGGCAGGACGCCTATGCCTTTGGCAGCCAGCAACGCTATGCCGCGGCGCTGAAGGCCGGCCACCTCAAGGACGAACTGGTCACGGTGGCGGTCCCGACCTCAAAGGGGACGATGTCCGTCGCTGCCGACGAGCAGCCACGCCCTGACACCACCATCGAAGCTCTCGCCCGCCTGAAGCCGGTGTTCCAGGCGGATGGCACCATCACCGCCGGCAATGCACCTGGCGTCAACGACGGCGCCGCGGCCATCCTCCTGATGAGCGGGACGGCGGCAAAACGGCGAGGTCTGCCGGTGCTGGCGCAGTGGCTCGCCTACGGCGAGTCGGCGGCGGACACACCCTACCTCGCGACCGTGCCGGCGTCATCGACCCAGGCCGCGCTGAAGAAACTCGGCCTTCGTGTCGACGACATCAACCTATTCGAGATCAACGAGGCGTTCGCCGCAGTCGCGTGCACGGCGATGGATCTGCTCGGTGTCGACGAGCAGCGGGTCAACGTCGATGGCGGCGCGCTCGCCGTGGGACATCCGATTGGGGCATCCGGCGCCCGCATCTTGATGCACCTCGCCTATGCGCTCCGCCAGCGTGGCGGCGGCTATGGTGCCGCCGGCATCTGCTCCGGGATGGCGCAGGGCGAGGCCACCATCATCCGCGTGACCTAGATGGATCTCTCGCTCAGCCCGGAACAGCAGGAAATCCGCAAACTCGTTGTAGATTTCGCGCGGCGCGAGGTCAAGCCGCGCGCCGACGCCATCGATCACAGCGGCGAGTTTCCTCGTGACCTGGTCGAAAAGGCGGCCGAGCTCGGCCTGCTCGGCATCCTGGTCCCGGACGCCTACCAGGGGGCGGGGCTCGATCACCTCTCGTTTGCCATCTTTGTCGAAGAGGTGGCGCGCTACAGCGCCAGTACCGCCGGCATCCTCGACGTGCATGGCTCGGTCGGCACCGAGCCCATCGTGCTGTTTGGCACGGAGGAGCAAAAGCGCCGCTGGTTGCCCGAGCTCGCTCAGGGACGAAAGCTGGCCGCCTTCGCCCTGACCGAGCCGGAAGCCGGCTCCGACGCGGCGCACCTCAAGACCGCGGCGACCAGGCGAGGTAGCGGCTATCTCCTGAACGGCAGCAAGATCTTCATCACCAACGCCGGCGAGGCGGGGCTTTACATCGTGATGGCCTCCACCCGGCCCGGCTCCGGCGCCGAGGGCATCACGGCGTTCCTGGTGGCGGGCGACAACCCGGGACTCAAGGTCGGGCCCCGGTTCAAGAAGATGGGTCTGAACGGCTCCGCGATCGCGGAGGTCCACCTGGACAATTGCGCGGTCGACGAGGCCGATCGACTGGGGGACGAGGGTCAGGGCTTCCGCATTGCGATGCGCGCCCTTGACAGCGGACGGATCGGCATCAGTGCGCAGGCCGTCGGGCTGGCACAAGGTGCGCTGGACGACGCCATCGCATATGCGAAAGAGCGCAAGCAGTTCGGGAAGCCCATCGCTGAGCTGCAGACAATCCAGAACAAAATCGCCGACATGGCGGTCAAGATCCGGGCGGCCCGGTGGCTGACCTGGCAGGCCGCCGCCCTCTGCGACGCGGGCCGGGCTTTCACCAAAGAGGCGTCGATGGCAAAGCTTTTCAGCACCGACGCCGCGATGGACATCACGCTCGACGCGCTGCAGGTGTTCGGCGGCTATGGCTACCTGGAGGACTATCCGATGTCGCGACGGGTGCGCGACGCCAAGGCCTGCCAGATCTACGAGGGGACCAACCAGGTCCAGCGGGTCGTCATTGCCCGCGAGCTGGTGCGCGTCTGATGGACTTCGGCCTGACCCAGGAGCAGCAGCAGATCCGCGAGATGGTGCACGACCTTTGCCTGGAACGGGTCGAACCGCGGGCGGCCGAGATCGACGAATCCGGCGAATTTCCCTGGGACATCAAAGATCTGTTTGCCAAGCACGACATCCTCGGGATCCCGTTCACACCCGACTATGGCGGGGTCAGTGGCAATGCCCTGACGTTGCTCGTGGCGATCGAGGAGATCAGTAAGTTCTGCGTCACCTCCTCGCTCATCCTCAGTGTCCAGTCCCTCGGCAGCCTGCCGATCTGGCTGGGTGGCACCGACGCGCAGAAGCGGAAGTATCTGCCCCCGCTGGCCCGCGGGGAGCAGCTGGCGGCCTTCGCCTTGACCGAGTCGGGCTCCGGATCGGACGCCGGCGGGATGCGGACCCGGGCCATCAAGCATGGCGACACCTACGTCATGAACGGCTCGAAGACCTTCATCACCGGCGGGAGCGTAGCGGACACCATCGTCGTCTTCGCGCGCACCGACCAGGATGGCGATACGCCGGCGCGCGATATCTCTGCCTTCGTTGTCGAAAAAACGATGCCGGGGTTCAAGGTAGGCAAGCTGGAGAAGAAGATGGGAATCCGGGGGTCACCCACCGCCCAGCTCTTCTTCGAGGATGTGGCGGTGCCTGCGGCGAACCGGCTCGGCAGCGAGGGTGAGGGTTTCAAGCTCGCGATGCAGGTGCTCGACCACTCCCGACCGGCGATTGCGGCTCAGGCGCTCGGCATCGCGGAGGGTGCCTTCGACCTGGCGCGGCGTTACGCCGGCGAGCGCCGGCAGTTCGGCAAACCGATCATGGAATTCCAGGGTATCCAGTTCATGCTGGCCGACATGGCGACCCAGATCGAGGCGGCCCGCGTCTTGACCTATGCCGCGGGTGACGCGCTCGACCGCGACTTGCCCGGCATCACTGCCGGCTCGTCGATGGCCAAAGTCTTCGCCTCGGACACCGCCATGCGCGTCACCACCGATGCGGTGCAGATCCTGGGTGGCTACGGCTACCTCCGGGACTTCCCGGCCGAGCGGATGATGCGGGATGCCAAGATCACGCAGATTTATGAGGGGACCAACGAAATCCAACGATTGGTCATTGCCCGCGAGGTGCTAAAGGAGAAAGCGTGACGATCAAACAGCTCTACGTTGCGGGCGCCGGCCTGATGGGAGCGGGAATTGCCCAGACCGCGATTACCTGTGGCTTCGACGTGACGCTCCGGGAGGTCGACGACAAGCTGGTGGCCCGCGGCGTCGAGAACATCAAGAAGCGGCTCGATAGCCTGGTGCAGAAAGGCAAGTCCGACGAAGCCCAGCGTGACGCGGCACTCAACCGCCTGCATCCGACGACGTCGCTCGAGGCCGCCGGCCGGGCCGACTTCGTGATCGAAGCCGTCACCGAGAACTTCGAGGTCAAGCAAGACCTCTTCAAGCGGCTGGACGGGGTCTGCAAGCCGGAGGCGATCCTCGCCAGCAACACCTCGTCGATTCCGATCACACGGATGGCGGCGACCACCAAGCGGCCCGACCGCTTCATCGGGATGCACTTCTTCAACCCGGTGCCGGTGATGCCGCTGGTGGAACTGACCCGCGGCCGTGATACTTCGGACGCGACGCTGGCCACCACCCTCGAGCTCTCGACGTCGCTGAAGAAGACCCCGATCACGTCGCTGGACTATCCCGGCTTCATCGTCAACCGGATGCTGGTGCCATTCATCAACGAAGCGATCCGGGCCCTGATGGAAGGACTCGGGACGCGGGAGGACATCGACCAGGGCGCAAAGCTCGGCCTGCATCACCCGATGGGGCCGCTCGAGCTGGCGGACTTCGTCGGCCTCGATACGCACCTCTACATCTGCGGTGTCCTCTACGAGGGCCTCCACGAGCCAAGATTTGCCGCGCCGCCGCTGCTCAGACAGCTGGTTGACGCCGGACACTTCGGGCGCAAGACGGGGCGGGGCTTCTATCGCTATGGCCCGGACGGAAGCCGCCTGCCCGACTAATCACATAGACCGGCGATCAGCGCTTTCGTTCGGCGCGTGTAGATAGCAACTCCGCCGGCCGATGAGTGGAATTCAGCGCCGTCCGCCGACACCAGGATCATGTAGCCGACGTCCTCTGGCTGGGCAAAGCCGGGTGGGGACTTGGCGAGCTTGTTTCGCTGCGTCGAGTCAACGGCATCCCAGAAGTTACCGTCGAAGTCCGGTCCGGTCGGGTAATCGAGTCCGCAATGGGTCAGCAATACGAAGCGGTACTTCAGGCCGGCCGTTACCCGGCCCGAGACCGGGAAGTACAGGAAACGATGGCCGGGACCGAGGACGGGGATCCGGGTCAGGGTTCCGGTGCTGGGCGGAAGCGGCTCGATCTTGCCGAACGGGCCGGCAGGGTTGCGAACGAACAGAATGCTGGCGATCACCAGCAGTACCACGATCACGCCGGCGACGCCGGCTTTGGCCTGGGTCGGCATCCTCCACAGCAGGACGGGCACCCGGCGCAACGGTGACAGACGTTGGAGCCCTGCGGCCGCCATCGGGCGCCAACGATGCATACCTGAATGACGAGAACGGCAGGGCGTTTCCTGTCGGGTTGCTCAGCCGCTGGCGCGCCGCGGAGCCGGGGCCGCCGGCGCTGACTTCGCCCGTCGGCCTTGCACGACGGCGATGCTGAACAGCGCGAGCGCCGTAAGGAAAGACGCCGCCGCCAGGATGGCGGCCGACGCCGAGAAAACGGCCCAGATGACGCCGCTCCTGGCGGCCACCTCGCTCAGGCTGGTGCCGCCTTTGAGCAGGTGCAACGTAATAAACGAGTACCACACGATGAAGGTTGCCAGCATGATGAGCAACGCCCCGACCCGTCGCGCGCGGGCAATCCACAACCCGCCCAGCAACCAGAGGGAGGCCGTGACCGCGGCCGCGAACGCGCCATCCTCGGTGTTCGACGATCCGAAGTTGTCGCGATGGACGCCATCGGTCGCCTGGAGGATCACAAGGACGGTTCCCACCACGGCCACCAGGAAGAGCGGCAGGGTGTCAAGGCGCCGGTCTCGACCGCGTGGATTGCCCCAGAGCGCGGCCGCGCTGACCACGGTCAGGACACAGGCGCATAACAAGCTAATCGCCGCGGTAGCGACCGGGAGTCCTTCGCTCTTCACCAACGTGCCCAGTGCCCCCGCCCCGGACTCGAAGTGGCTGGTGGCGGTCACGCCGAAATCGACAAAGGCGAAAGCGGCGGCCAGAAAGATTCCGAGACGGAAGCCCATAAAAGCCAGCACGAGGCTGGCGAGCCAGATCACCCCAACGATCAAGCCGATGACCATGTACACGGCGTCGACCTGACCACTGTGGCGCTCGTGGAGCAAGGTAAAGGTGCCGAGGCCGACGGCGATCAGCCCGGAGACGAGTAAGACCGTGCGGGCCGGGACGAGGAACGGGCCACCGCGCCGCGCCGTTGTGGCTGTCGCTCGCATCGTCGACCATCTTACGGAGCGTCATGACACGTGGGCGCGATCGGGCCTCAAATTTTCGCTAGACTGACGGCTGCCCTTGGGAAGTGAACCACGCCGGCGGCGCGCATCGGTTGCGCTCGGCCCGGCAAGCGGGTGGCGGTCGGCCCGCGCCGTTCTGGCCCTGATTGGCGGGGCGGCTGTGCTGCTGGTGGGGCTCGGCGTTTTTCGAGTCTGGTCCGCCATCCATGCCATCTCGCCGCGTTCCCAACCGGCCGACCTGATCACGATGGTGCATGCGCAGACCGATGTTCCCGGCTCGCTGGGCTGGAAGATCAAGCAT
The DNA here is from genome assembly GCA_036390825.1 of Candidatus Dormiibacterota bacterium. Taxonomy (GTDB): domain Bacteria; phylum Chloroflexota; class Dormibacteria; order CF-121; family CF-121; genus CF-13. Next base: position 31,941 of record DASWBA010000008.1, on the reverse strand, counting down.
GACGAGCGCATCAACGTCCTGCTGCTGGGCTATGGAGGGCCGGGTCACGACGGGCCGTATCTGACCGACTCCGTGATGCTGCTTTCGATTCGGCCCGGCAACCGCGAGGCGATCATGATCTCGCTGCCCAGGGATCTATGGGTCAAGATCCCAGCCCTGCCCAACAACCGCTACATGATGGGGAAGCTCAACAGCGCCTACGCCATCGGTATCGATCACCGCAATTACCCCAACGTGCGTAGCGACTGGAAGACGGATACCGGCGGTGGCGACCTGGCGGCGGCGACCGTCTCGCAAGTGACGGGACAGCCGGTCGATTACTGGGTGGGCGTCGATTTCAAGGCCTTCCGTGATGTCGTCAATGCCATCGGCGGCGTCGAGGTCGACGTCCCGACCACGCTGGACGATCCCTTCTTTCCCGCCGGGGAGTCCACCGGGACGATGCACATCCGAATCGACGCCGGGCCGCAACAATTCGATGGAGAGCGGGCACTCGAGTACGCGCGCTCCAGGGAGACCACGTCCGACTTTGACCGCTCGCGGCGCCAGCAGCTGATCATGCTCGCGGTGCGGCAACGCATCTTCTCCCTGAATGCCGTTCCTCGTCTGCTGTCGCTGCTGGGTGCGCTGCAGGACAACGTGCGAACCAACCTGCGCCCGGCGGATATGCAGCAACTCGCGGTGCTCGCTGGGCGGATCAAAGACCAGGACATCCGGCGGGTGGCGATCGATACCTCGAACCTTCTCCGGAGCGGCTTCAACAGCAGCGGCCAGTACGTGCTGCAGCCGCTCGATCCCACCTACGGCGCCTTACATCGCTATGTGGCGATGGCGCTTCCAGACCGATCGGCGCTGGCCACCCAAACCCCCTTCCAGGTCCAGGATGGTAGCGGCCGCTACTGGCTCCCCTACGGCATCGGAACCCCGGCCAGCATCATGACCTCGCTGTTCCAGGCGCAGGGATGGGGCGCGACCCTGGGACCGCCCGCGGCCCAACGGGTGACCCAGACCCAGATCCTGGATGGGTCGGGTGGCCGGGCGACCGGCACCGTCTCGTGGCTGCAGGATTACTTCGGCGCGACGGTGACCACCGTGCCGGTACCATCCAGCGGGGCGAAGGTGACCGTCGTCCTGGGGTCCGATTTCACGTTGAAAACCTTCCCCGCGCCGGGCAAGACGTAGAACGAATTTTTCCTCCCCCCTTTGGGGATGGCAGGCTCGGGGCCTTGATAGGATGAATTCGAGATGAGTTTGGCCGGCGCCTTGCTTTCCGGCGATGTCCGGGCGCTGGCGCGGGCCATCAGCCTGGCGGAGGACCGGGACCCGCAGGCAAGCCAGCTGGTGGCGGAGTTGCAGCCGCACACGGGCAGCGCCTACCTCGTCGGGTTGACCGGCGCGCCGGGCACGGGCAAGAGCACCCTGGCCGACGCCCTGGTCAAGGTGATTCGCGACCGGCGGCAAACGGTGGGGGTGATCGCGGTCGACCCCAGCAGCCCGTTCACCGGGGGCGCTGTCCTGGGCGACCGGATTCGGATGGGACGCCATACGCTGGACAAAGGCGTCTTCATTCGCAGCATGGGCGCCCGGGGCCACCTGGGCGGGCTGGCGGCGGCGACCCGGGAGGCGATCCACCTGCTCGATGCCTATGGTCGGGACGTGATCCTGGTCGAAACCGTGGGCGTCGGCCAGTCGGAGCTCGAGATCTCGACCATCTGCGATACCGTCGTCCTGGTCCTGATGCCGGAGTCCGGCGACGGGGTGCAGAGCATCAAGGCGGGCATCCTGGAGATCGCCGATGTCTTTGTCATCAACAAGACCGATCTGGGCGGCGCGGAGAAAACACGGCGGCTGATCCAGGACGCCATCGGGCTCGGCCCCGGGCAGGCCTGGCGGCCACCGATCGTGCTGGCCAGCGCCGTCAAGGAAGAGGGGATCGAACAGGTCTGGGATGCGGTCCTCCAACACCAGGCCTTCCTCAAGGAAAGCGGCACGCTCGCGACCCGTAGGCAGCAACGCCTGAAGCAGGAAGTGATGGCCCTGGTCGCCGACCGCGCCCGCGAAGAAGCGCGGCGGGTATTGGATGGGGACACCGCGGTCGGCCGGCGGCTCCGCGAGAACCAAAATGGGAAACTAAATCCGTACGCCCTCGCCGAGGAGGTCCTCGGGCAGCGGGGGCCGCAAGGAGGTCGCTGATGGCCCTTCGTCGCAAGACGGCCTACGAGGAATGGGCCGCCCGGTACCGCGACGGTAAGCTGGCGCCGAAGCTGGACGCCGCGACCATGTCGGGCGTGCCCCTGCAGCCGCTCTACACCCCTGAAGACCTCGAGGGCTGGAGCTATGACGAGAAACTAGGCTACCCCGGCGAATTTCCCTACACGCGCGGTGTCTACCCCTCGATGTATCGCGGGCAGCCATGGACGATCCGGCAGTTCGCCGGCTATGGCACGGCGCAGGAGACGAACCGCCGCTATAAATTCCTGCTCGCCCAGGGGCAGAAGGGCCTGTCGGTGGCCTTCGACATGCCGACCTTGATGGGCTACGACTCCGACGACCCGCTCGGTGAAGGCGAGGTTGGCCATTGCGGTGTGGCGATCGACTCGTTGGAGGACATGGAGACGCTCTTCGACGGCATCCGCCTGGACCAGATCACCACCTCGATGACGATCAACTCCCCGGCGGCGATCCTCTATGCGATGTACATCGCGGTCGGCGAAAAGGAAGGGGTGTCACTCGCCCAGCTGGGTGGCACCTTGCAGAACGACATCCTCAAGGAGTACATCGCGCAGAAGGAGTACATCTTCCCGCCCGAGCCCTCCATGCGCCTGGTGGTCGACACGATCGTCTTCGCAGCCCGCCACATGCCGCGCTGGAACGCCGTGTCCATCTCCGGGTACCACATCCGCGAAGCCGGATCGACGGCCACCCAGGAACTCGCCTTCACCCTGGCCGACGGCATGGCCTACGTCGAGGCAACCATCAAAGCAGGGCTTCCGGTCGACGAGTTCGCGCCGCGACTGTCCTTCTTCTTCGATTCGCACATCGATTTCTTCGAAGAGATCGCGAAGTTCCGCGCGGCTCGCCGGCTCTGGGCCCGCATCATGCGCGACAAGTACGGCGCGCGCGATCCCAAGTCGTGGATGCTGCGCTTTCACACCCAGACGGCCGGGGTCTCACTGACGCGGCAGCAGGTGGAGAACAACATCACGCGCACCGCCTACGAGGCGATGGCGGCCGTGCTGGGCGGGACCAACTCGCTGCACACCAACTCCATGGACGAGGTCCTCGCCTTGCCCACCGAACGGGCGGCGCAGATCGCCTTGCGCACTCAGCAGGTGCTGGCGCATGAAACCGGCGTCACCGGCACCATCGACCCGCTGGGCGGGTCCTACTTCATCGAGCGGCTCACCGACGAGATGGAGCGGGGCGCGCAACGCTACTTCGACCAGATCGACGAGCAGGGTGGCGTGCTGCGATGCATCGAGAACGGGTTCTTCCAGCGCGAGATCGCCGATGCCGCGTTCGAGTTCGAGCGGAAACTCGAGGCAAACGAGCGGATCATCGTCGGGATGAATGCCTACAAAGATGGCGACAGCGCGGACCTTCCCACCCTCCACATCGGTCCTGAGACCGAGCAGGGTCAGGTGCGCCGCCTGAAGGCCGTCCGCGCGCGGCGCGACAATACCAGTGTTGCCAGCCGGCTCGAGGAGCTGAAGACGGCGGCCCGTGGCACGGAGAACCTGATGCCATCGCTGCTCAACTGCGTCAAGGCCTACGTCACCGAAGGGGAGATCATGGCTGCGCTCAAGGAGGTCTTCGGCATCTACCGCGAGCCGATCCTGTTCTAGATGATGCGCATGCGCTTCTCCATCATCGGTCGGGTTCTCGCCGTGCTGGCGGTGGCCGTCATCGTGCTCCTCTACGTGATGCGCCCGTGACCGCCAGAGTCCTCACCGCCAAGGTTGGCCTCGACGGCCACGACCGCGGCGTGAAAGTCGTATCGCGCGCGTTGCGCGATGCTGGCGTCGAGGTGATCTATGCCGGCCTGCGTCAGACCCCGGAGATGGTCGTCGAGGCCGCCATCCAGGAAGACGTGGACGCCATCGGCGTCAGCCTGCACAGCGGGGCGCATATGACGCTGATCCCGCGGATCCTCGAGCTGCTCAAGGAGCGCAACGCCACCGACATCGTGGTCTTCGGGGGCGGCATCATCCCGCAAGACGATGCCCGAGAGCTGAAGAAGATGGGTGTGGTCGAGATCTTCGGTCCCGGCACCTCGCTCAAGTCGATCATCGACTTCGTCAACCACGGATTCAAGGCGGCGTGATCGCGGCTGCTCCGCGCAAGCTGGGGCGTTTCGAACTCCACTGTCTGAGCGATGGGCACTGGCGGATGGATGGCGGGTCCGTCTTCGGCGTGGTGCCGAAGGTGATGTGGGAAAAGCTGAAGGTCCCGGACGCCCGCAACCGCATTCTGATGGCGACCAACTGTCTGCTGGTGCGGACCCCGGATGCCAACATCCTGATCGAGGCGGGCATCGGACCGAAGCTCTCCGAGAAGGAACGGGTCATCTACGCCTACGAGCGCGACCCCGGGCTTCCGGACGCGCTCGCCGGCGCCGGCCTGACCCCGCAGGATATCGACCTCGTCGTGCTCAGCCATTTGCACTTCGACCACGTGGGCGCCCTGATCACGCCCGGCCGTGATGGCGAGCTCACCCCGCTCTTTCCGCGGGCGCGCCACGTTGTCCAGGCTCGGGAGCTGGAGGCCTGGCGCCGGCCGGACCCGCGTAGCAAGGCGTCGTACAAGGTCGAGAACCTCCGCCTGCTCGAGGAGGAAGGGCGCCTGCAGGTGGTCGACGGCGCGGAGGAGGTTGCGCCCGGCGTTCGGGTGCGCGTCACCGGCGGCCATACGGCCGGCCACCAGGCGGTCTACGTCCAGGACCAGGAGCAAACCGTCGTGTTCACCGGCGATTTCCTTTTCATGCGGGCCTTCCTGAAGCTGAACTGGGTTAGTGCCCTCGACCTCTTTCCATTGGAGGCTATGGAGCGCAAGGCCGCGTTCCTCGAGGAAGCCGCGCGGGAGCGCCAGCTGATCTGGCTCTATCACGAGACCGAGCAGATGCTCGGCTACTGGACCGGAGAGGGGTTCGAACCGGTCAGCTGACGATCAGCACGACTTCCGAGCCACAGCGCTCGCACTCGCCGCGGACGACGTAGTTTCCGGTTTTCAGGTCCATCGCCGAGGGGCGCAGGATGCCGACCGCCTGGCGGCAGGCACGGCAGTTTGCCTTCATCGGCGCCACCGGCACTTCCGAGGGTTGGAAGGTCCAGGTATGCGGGGCGACCTGCTGCATGGTTGGGTGGGCTATGGCCATGAAAAGAGCTCCACCTCCTATAACGCCAGTAATCGTCAAAGGGCGTGCGTCACTCGGACCGGACGGCTACAGCAAACCGCGTAGGCGTCGAGGCGAACGCCTAGTAAACGATGACCTGGGTGCCGGTCGGCGTCCAGTTCCACAGCCACAGCATGTTTCTGTAGGGGACGTTGACGCAGCCATGGGTGCCCGTGTCTTCGCCAGTCGGGTCGTAGTGTGGGCCGTTGGTCCCGGGGCCGTAGCGCGAGCGCCAGGAGGCGTCGTGGATCCCGTCACCGCCGTTGAACCACATCACCATCTGCACCTTGCTGTCGGGGTACCAGTAGGGGGAGCCCTTCGGCCAGGGCGAGTGCATCGTCCATGGTGAGACTTTCCAGTAGACCTTGAAATTGCCCGGATCCGTCTCCAGGCCGGGGCGGCCGGTCGTCACGTAGCTCCAGAAGACCTGCTGGCCGTGCTCGTAGGCGCGAATCACCTGCTCGCTGAGCGAGATGGTCAGCGCCTTGTCCGGCAGGGTCTGGGTCATGGCGTCCCGCAGCACCTTGTCCTGTACCTGCAATCCCCCGTTGACCTGCTCCAGGTCGGCGGGGGTGGTGACGGTGCTCAACTTCGCGGCCAGGTTCCGCACATGGAGGTCGACGATGGAGATGTCCATCTGGAAGATCCTGGCGGTCTGGATGTCTGCTTGAACCTGGGCTAGGGCCGCGTTGGCACCCGCTCGGGCGACCGCCGGATCGCCATGGTCCTTGGCGGCGGCTTGTTCGACGTACTGCGCGACGAGCTTGTTGGTCGCCTGCTGGTCGGCGATGATCAGCGCGAGCTTGGAGACCGGTGCTTTCAGCTCGGAGCTCACCGCCCGGTACGCGTGCACCGTGGTGGCGACGTCGACCTCGATCTGGGCCTTCGACGGCAGGCCATCGAATTCGACCAGCAGCTGCTCGTCGACTCCGATCTGCTTCGCGTTCTGCATCGCAGCGGCGAGCTGCGTGACCGACGCCTGCGCGGCGTCACGGGTCTCGGTGAGGAGTTTTTGCACCCGGGTGTCCAGCTGTTCCTTGATCTGGACTTCCTGGGAGGCCGCCCGGCTGAAGAAGGCAATTCGGTCCTGGTTGAAGGGCGCCGAGGTGGCGGGTGGGGCGGCGCTCGCTGTCGTCAGCTCCTGCTGCTGCAGATCGGAGTATTCGGCCAGATCGAGCCCGACCTCCTGGGCGTGGGTCTGGGCCGCGAGTACCTGGGCCCGGGCCGCATGGAAGTCTTGCTCCGCGAAGGCCTCCCGCATCTGCTGGACGAAGATCAAGGCGGCGACCAGGGCGAACGTCCCCAGGACGACCCCAATTCGTAGCGCGTTCTGGCGTAACAGTCTAAGAGTTGCTACCAGCACCGTTGTCACCCGATTTTAGGTCCATCTTGCACACTCAGTAACGGCCAAACGGCGCAAAAGTTCCGGAGAAGGCCCGCCCGGCCGGCGCCAAACGCTGTGTTAAGATGGGCGCCGCCCAATTCGAGCCGAAGGAGGATTGTAACTGGCGACTGCCACTCCCGTCACACTCAAACTCGAGCCGCGCGCCGATCGTGGCCGCCACCTCCAGGCACTGCGCCGCCAGGGACGCCTGCCAGCTGTCGTCTACGGACACAATGTCGACGCAGTGACGGTGTTGGTGGACGGCCGCGAGTTCGTCAAGGCCTTTCAGAAGGTCGGCCGCAACCAGCTCGTCGACCTTCAGCTCGGCGACGAGCCGGTCCGAAAGGCATTGATCCGCGAGGTGCAACGGAGCCCCCGCGATGGTGATCTCCTCCACGTGGATTTCTACCAGGTCAACCTGACCGAGAAGATCGAGTCGGAGGTCCCAATTGAGATCGAGGGCGAGGTCGAGCTCGTGGCCAAGGGCGAGGCAGACCTGCAGCGGGGCCTGCACGCGCTCAAGGTGGAATGCCTTCCGACTGACCTGCCGCCGGCCATCACCGTCGATGTCTCCGGCTTGAAGGAGATCGACGACGAGATCCGGGTAAAGGACCTCAAGGTTCCGCCAGGATGCGAGTTCCTCGATGAGCCCGACGACCTGATCGTCAAGGTCGCGGCGCACCGCGAAGAGGTCGAGGAAGTGGCGCCCGCACCGGCTGCGGCCGAAGTGCCCACCGTCGGCGAGACCGAGGCTCCCGCCGAAGGCGCAGGCGAAGAAGCCCCGACCGAGAGCTAAGTCCGAGGCGTCCCTACAATGGGGGCGCCATGTGGCAGTGGATAAACCAGCACTGGAACGACGACTGGGCCAAGTTCGTCGAGGGTATCCTCCTTCTCCTCCTCGGCTTCGTTATCGCGAGCGTCGTTCGACGGGTTCTGCGAAACGAGCTCAAGCGGCCCCACATCGACCAACAGGTGGCACTACTCATCTCCAGGATCGTCTACCTGGCGGTCGTACTGTTGGGCGTCATCGCGTTCTTTACCCGCTGGTTCGGCAGCCCGGCGCTGGTGTTCGGCGGCTTCGGCTTCCTGGCCCTGGCTTTCAGCCTGGCGTTTCAGGACATCCTGAAGAACTTCATCGCTGGCATCTTCATGCTGCTGGAACGCCCGTTCCGGCTGGGCGACGAAATCACGGTCGACAACCATACCGGCATCGTGGAGAACATCGAGATGCGCGCCACGACGCTGCGGACGAGTGAGGGCGAGCAGGTGATCACCCCGAATTCGCTCGTCTACACCGGCACCATCATCAACCGCACGAGGTATCCGACGCGCCTCTTCACACTCACCGCCAAGATTCAGACCGGTGTGCCACTGGATGGCCTCACGGAAAAACTCAAGGATGAGATTCAAGGCCGTCCCGAGGTCGCCAAAGATCCGCCACCACACGTCGTGCTGCAGCCCAACATCGACGGCGGCTTGACGCTCGAAGTTCGCTACTGGCTCGACTATCGTCGTAACGATCCCTTGGCGGTGCAGGCTGCCATCGGCCGTCAGGTGTATCAGGCGATTCAGTCGGCCGAAGCCTCGCCCAAACGGTAGCCGGACAGATCCGCAGGGCGCTCGCCCGCTTCGCCGCCTTCAGTCCAGCGGCCCGCCAGTTCTTGGCCTACGCGCTGCTGATTGGGATCGGCTGGGCGATCTTCAACCTCGTCTTCAACCTCTATATGAGCGCGCTTGGTTTTTCAAACGACGTGATCGGCCTCTTCAACTCGCTCCCTGCAGTCGCCTTGCTGCTGGTCGGAATCCCTTTTGCCGCGATGGCCGACCGGATCGGGTACCGTCCCTTTCTGCTTGGGGGTGGCGCCGTCGCGGTGCTGGCTTCGCTCGTCCTCGCCCTGGTCGGATCTCCCCTGATCGCGGTGCTCGCCGCCGGGACCTTCGCTCTCGCGGTCATCGTCTTGCAGGTACTCGGCAGTCCCCTCCTCGCTCAGGTCAGCGGCGAGAACGAACGCGTCGCCCTTTTCTCTCTGAACCAGTCGATCTCGTGGGCGGCGGCGCTCGTGGGCGATGTGCTCGGCGGCCTCATTCCCGAAGGGGCGGCCCGCCTCACGCACACATCGAGTGCATCGGCTCCTGCCATACGGGCGTCGTTCATTGCGATGACCATCCTGACGGTTCTCAGCTTTCCCTTCCTTGTGCGCCTGGCGGGGGTCGCGGGGATGAAGCCGGCCGCCGCCTTCCCGGTGCGGGAGCTGCTCAAGATCGACCTGGCACGCTTCGCCCGTATCCTGCTGCCCGGGCTGGTGCTAGGAATCGCGGCCGGCATGTACCTCAACTTCACCCAGCTCTACCTGTTGCAGCGATTTGGCCTAACACCGGGTCCGATCGGCATCATCTTTGGGGTTGGTGCGGCGCTGACGGCGATCGTCACCCTGGCGGCGCCGGCGGTGGGCCGGCACTTCGGCATCACTCGTACCGTCGGTTTCTCCCAGATCTTCGGCGCACCCCTCGTGCTGGCGCTCGCGTTCGTCATGGTGCTGCCGATCGCGGTCGTGATCATGACCGTGCGCCAGCTCGCCCTGAACCTACAGGGCCCGCTGGGCCAGGTTTTCGGCATGGAGTACGTGGATCCGCGCGAGCGCGCCCGACTCGCGACCGCGCAGGTCGTCGTCAGTGGCATCGGCGTGGGCGGGATCGGCCCCCTGGTCAGCGGTTTCCTACAGGTGCGCGGCGGCTATCAGTTGGCGTTCTCGGTCAGTGCTTTCTTCTACCTGCTCTCCGGGGTGATCTTCCTACAGCTCTTTGGAAGCACCCGCCTCGCTTCCGAGCGCCACTCAAACCCTTAGGCGAGCTGGCCGAGCGCCAGCAGATTGCCCTCGCTGTCGCGGAACCAGGCGGCCTTCTCGTACCCGAGGTCGGCGATGCCGTGGTTGGTCTTGAGGCCGGGGAAGTCGTATTCCTCGAAGCGCACGCCGCGACTCTTGAGCTTGGCGACGCTGGCGACGATGTCCTTGACGAACCAGGCCATCTGGGTGTGTCCCGAGGGGCGGGCCTCACTGGGGAAGAGGAGAAATCCGCTGCTTCCCTCTCCTTCATAGAAGAGCGCACCCTCGAACTCCCGGGTCGGCCTGAGCCCCAGCTTCTCCGCATAGAACGCCCGTGCGCGTGCCAGGTCCTCCACCGGAAGCGTCGTCTTCGCGATCGCCGCATTCAGCGTTTCCATCAGACGATCTTAGAGCGAGATCTATAGTCACGTTGATGGCCCAGGAGACGCTGTTCCCGGCTCCCCAGGAGCCTTCACCGAAAGATCAGCCGCTGGCCGCCCGGATGCGGCCCCGGACACTCGATGAGTTCGTCGGGCAGGAACACCTGGTGGGCCCCGAGCACGAACTCCGCCGGGCGATCGAGGAAGACCGTGTGGGGTCCATGATCCTCTGGGGTCCGCCGGGCAGCGGGAAGACGACGCTGGCGCGGCTGATCGCGCGGGTCACGTCTTCGCATTTCGTCCCGCTCAGCGCCGTCAGCGCGGGCGTCGCCGACCTGCGGCGCAACATTGAAGAGGCTCGCCTGCGGCGCGCACAGTCGGGTCAGCGGACCATCCTCTTCATCGACGAGATCCATCGCTTCAACAAGGGACAGCAGGATGCCGTGCTTCCCTACGTCGAGGAAGGCGTCATCACCCTCATCGGCGCCACCACCGAGAATCCCTCCTTCGAGGTCAACGCGGCCCTGCTCTCGCGTACGCGCGTGTTCGTCCTCGCCGCCCTCGACGACCTCCAGGTCGGTGACATCGTCGATCGGGCCGTGTCCGATACGGAGCGCGGACTTGGCAACCGGCATGTGGACGTCGACGCGGATGCGCGTGCGGCGCTGATCCGAGTCGCCAACGGCGACGCCCGGATCGCGCTCAACGGCCTGGAGGCGGCGGCGGCGCTGGCCCGCTCCCGACAAGGTCGGCGGCTGGTGACGGCGGCGCTCGTCGAGGAGGCGGTTCAGCGGAAGAACCTGCTGTACGACCGCGCCGGCGAGGAGCACTACAACGTCATTTCGGCGCTCCACAAGAGCCTGCGCGACAGCGACCCCGACGCCTCGCTCTACTGGTTGGGGCGGATGCTCGAGGCGGGCGAGGACCCGCTCTACGTGGCCCGTCGCCTGATCCGCTTCGCCTCGGAAGACATCGGCATCGCCGACCCGCAGGCCCTGACCCAGGCGGTGGCGGCGCAGCAGGCCGCCCACTTCATCGGCATGCCGGAGGCGAACCTGGCCCTGGCGCAGGCCGTCGTCTACCTCGCGACTGCGCCCAAGAGCAATGCGTTGTACGCCGCGTACACGGAGGTCCAGGAGGACGTCGAGCGAACCCGCGCCGACCCGGTGCCACTCCATTTGCGCAACGCGCCGACGCCGCTGATGCGAAAGATCGGATATGGCAAGGGCTACCGCTACGCACACGATTACGACGAGGCCCAGGTCGAGCAGCAGCACTTGCCGGACGCCATCAAAGACCGGACGTACTATCACCCCTCAGATCGTGGCTACGAAAAGGCGGTGAAGGACCGGCTCGATGCGTTCGAAGCAGCGCGTCGCAAAACCAAAAAGAGCTCGGCCTAGCCCTCGACGTGCGGCCGCAGCGCCGCATAGCCGTTCGCCATCACCTGCTCGTGATTCCGGGCCAGCGCCCCCTTCGCCAGCGGTGCCACCAGGTTGAGGATCGGGTTGGTGGTCGCCACATCCCAGTAGTAAAGCGCCCTGACGATCCCTGGCTCAGCCTCGGAGAATTCCCAGCGGCCGGTTCCAATGAGGTCGCCGGTCGAGCGCAACAGGATGTGGCGATACTCGTCCGCCTCTAGCACCTCGAGTGCGTAGTTCAGCGAGTACGGCAGCGAACCGCGCACCTCACATGCGATCACCGAGCCGACCGACTTCCCATCGCCGTGCGTGATCTGCACCCGACGGAAATTTTTCCACCAGCCCGGGTAGCGCTCGATGTCGAGCACCACCGACCAGACCTTCTGGATCGGCGCCTTGAAGCGCCAGTCGGTCACGAAGTGGTACGGCTCAGGCAGCTTGTGTCCCCCACCCCGGCCCTCCCCCCATCGCGAGGGGGGAGGGTGAATGGGGTAGCGACTTTAGAACCCGTGGCTCTTGAGCCAGGTCGCGGCCAGGTCGGCCGGATCCAGCTTGTCGACGTCGGCGCTCTTGTTGAGCGCGGTCAGGTCGGGCGTGTTCAGCTTGGCGTCGATGCTGTTCAACAGCGCGGTGACCTCGCCATTGGCGACCGCCGAGCGGATCAGGGGCACGATGTTGTCCGCCTGCTGGAGATGTTTGTCATCGTCCAGCACGACGAGGTTGTTGGCTGCAATGGCGCCGTCACTGGAGAAGACGAGGCCGATATTGATGGCGCCGCTCTTGAAGGCAGCGTAGGTCAGCGGCCCGCCGGCGTCCAGCGCCTTGAACGCCTTGAAATGCAGCCCGTAGGTCGACTGGAGGCCCTGCTGGCAGAACGGCCGCTGCGGGCACTCGGGTGGTCCGCCGAGGGTCCATCCACTGGCAACGGAGGACACATCGGACAGCTTCACCAGGTGATTCGCATCAGCCTCGGCCTTGGTGACGGCGAATGCGTTCTGGTCAACTGCCGGCGACGGATCGAGCGCCTTGACGCCCTTCGAACTAAGCAGTGTGTTTAGTTTCTGGACGTTCGCCTGCGCGTCGGTCCCCGCATCCAGGGTGACGTTCTGTTTCTTCTCGACAAAGGTCAGGTCTGTGGCCGCGTAGCCGGCATACAGGTCGATCTGGCCGTTCTCGAGGGCCGGCTCGACGATCTCGCGATTGCCGAGTTTATCGCGGTAAACGACGGTGTAGCCCTTGTTCTTCAGAGCGCCACCATAGATATGGGCCAGGATGATGCTCTCCGAGAAGTTGAAGGACGCGATCGTGACCGTGCCCTTCGGGCTCGCCGAACTGGCTGTTCCACCTGACGAGCCGCACGAGGTCGTGACCAGGGCCAGGGCGACCATGCTGGCGCCCAGGCCGAAGATTCGCTTCAGATACATTGCTCCACCTCCAAGAAATTGCCGATACCTACGCCGCCGCCATCGCCGTATCGCGCGCTGTCCCTAACGGTTCCTCCTTCTGGATTGGTTTCGACGGACGGAGCCCGGCTGGCGTGGCCAGCCGCTGTGCGCCCGCGAGGGAAAATTCCACGATCAGCGAAAGGATGGCAACCAGAATGGCGCCGGCGAACATCATCGGGTAGTCCTGAAGCCCGAAGCCGTCGACAATGAACCGCCCCAGACCGCCCCACGCCACCAGCGCGGCGAGGGTCGCAGTCGCGACGACATTCACGGCCGAGGTGCGGATCCCGGCCATGATGAGCGGCAAGGCGATTGGTAGTTCGACACGCCACAGGACAGCGCGGTCCCGCATGCCCATGCCGCGAGCCGCTTCGCGCACATCGGCGTCGACCTCTCGCATTCCGATGTAGCTGTTGGTGACCATCGGCGGGATCGCCAGAGCGACGAGCGCGATGAAGGCGGGCAGAGCCCCAATGCCGACCAGTTCGACCGCGATCACTAGGACCGCGAACGATGGGACCGCCCGCCCGATATTCGAGATGTTGATGGCCAGGATCCCGCCGCGCCCGAAGTGGCCGATGGCGATCCCAATCGGGAGTGCGATTAGCGCCGCCACCAGCACGGACGCTCCCGACATGGTCAGATGCTCGAAGGTTCGATGAGGGATACCGCCGTCGCCCTGCCAGTGGGAACCGTCGAGAAACCACTGAAGCACCTGGTTGGCGAAGTTCACGTCGCTGCTCTCCCGCGCGACCAGGGAGTGATCAGGCGCTGGGTCCCGGCGAGGCCCAGATCCGCGACGAACGCGAGCGCCACCGAGAGGACGGTGCCCACGACCAGCGGGGTTTTGAAGTCGCGGAGGAGTCCGTCGTAGATCAGGCTACCGAGACCGCCCTTGCCGATCAGGGCGGTTATCGTGACCAACCCAATCGTGGTAACGGTCGCGATACGCATTCCGCCAACGATGGCGGGGATAGCCAGCGGTAAATCGATCCGCACCAGCTCGGCAAAGGGCCGGTAACCCATGCCTCTCGCCGCCTCGCGGACATCATCCGGCACGGAGTTGAGCCCGACGACGATGTTGCGGATCAGGATCAGCAGCGTGTAACTGACGAGACCGATCTCGGCCGTGAGGGTGGTGAACCCGGTAAGCGGCACGAGCGCCGAGAAAAGCGCGAGCGACGGGATGGTATAGAGGATGCCAGTCAGGGAAAAGATCGGGCCGCGGAATACACGGCTTCGCCATGCCACCAGACCGAGGGGCACGGCGATCAGCAAGCCGACCACCACCGCGATCAGCGTGAGTTCAATGTGCTGGACGAGTGCGGCGGTGATGACGTCGACGTGCCCCGATACCCAGGACCACCGGATCCATGGGTCTACGACGGCTCCCACGACCCCGGTGGCGAGCATTCGCCGATGCTAGCAGGGCCGTTCCGGCCAATCAATTTAAAGTAGGAGTTTCTAATGATTCGACTGGAAGGGGTCACCAAGCGCTATCCGGGCGGGCAGGTGGCGGTACGGGGCCTGACGATCGAGTTCCATACCGGTCAGCTGACCATGCTGGTCGGGCCATCCGGCTGCGGCAAGACCACCACCCTCAAGATGATCAACCGGCTGATCGAGCCAACCGAGGGTCGCATTTTTCACGATGAGCAGGACGTCACCCACGTCGACCCGGTAGTTCTCCGGTTACGGATGGGCTACGTTATTCAGAACGTCGGCCTGTTTCCACATCTGAGCATCGCCGACAATGTCGCGACCGTGCCCCGGCTGCTGGGCTGGGACAAGAAGAGGATCCAGCGACGCGTTAGCGAGCTCCTCGAACTGGTGGGGCTAGATCCCAACCAATTTGCACGGCGATATCCGCACCAGCTCTCCGGTGGGCAGCGCCAGCGCGTCGGTGTCGCGCGCGCGCTCGGTGCCGACCCGCCGGTGTTGCTGATGGATGAGCCGTTCGGTGCCATCGACCGGATCGCGCGCGAACGGCTGCAGAACGAGTTCCTGCGGATTCAACGGGAGGTTCGAAAGACGGTCATCTTCGTCACCCACGACATCGACGAGGCGATCAAGCTCGGCGATCGGATCGCGGTCATGAACGCCGGCCGGCTGGAGCAGTACGACACGCCGGCGGCCATCCTGGCAAAGCCGGCGTCCGACCTCGTGATCGACCTCCTCGGACCCGACCGCGGACTCAAGCGGTTGTCGGTGACGCCCATCGACCTGGATGCCCTGGAGCGCCCGCCGGTCGTCCACGCCGACGATTCACTGTCCGATGCGCGGCGGTTGCTCGATAGCCGCTGGAATCGGGCCGTCGTCGTCGACGTCAAGGGCAAGCCGGTTGGCGAGCTGACCAAAGAGCAGGCCGACGGCGAGGGCCTGGTTGCCGACCGTGCTCGTCCGTTCGATGCGATCGTGGGTGCGGACCGGACGCTGTTCGACGCCTTCTCGCAGATGCTGATCCATCAGGCCACCTGGGTGGCCGTGGTCGACGGAGATCAGTTCCGGGGGGTGCTCACACCGCAATCCTTCGTCGCCGCGATTCAGCGGGTGCCGGCGGAGCTGGAAGGCGCCCGCCGCTGATCGACCACCGCCAGCACCTGGCGGATATCGTCATAGGCTGAGTCGTCGATCGGCGTAAATCGCCGGATCATGCCGCTGGCGAGAAGCTCCCGACTGTCGGGTTGCCGTCCAAGCTCGCAGAGCGCGTCACGAACCTGCTGCCGCACCTCTTGCCGGACCCCGGCCGTGGCGACGGCGAGTGGGCTGGTCGATGGGCCCAGGGTGGCAATGACCCGAAGCTCACGAGCGAGATCCGGGTTACGCAGCCGCTCGACGCCAAGCACGTGCGAGTCGATTGCGGAGGCGTCGATCTCTCCGGCCTGCACCCGGCGGATCGACTCCTGGTGCCATCCCGAGAATGCCAGGCGCCCGAAGAAAGCCTCCGTTTCGCCCATCTGGACCAGGTGGTGGCGAACAAGCAGCCAGCCGGAGAAGGAGTCGGGGTCGTTGTAGGCCCAGCTTCGCCCCCGCAGATCCTCGAAGGCTTGAAACGGGCTGTCGCTGTGAACGATGACGTCGGAGAAGTAAACGGGCCGGTCCTGGCAGCGCGCCTCGTCCAGAATGGGCGCCGCCAGCGGGTAAAGCATGCCCGGCCGCTCCGCGCAGAGGCGGACGTAGGGAAGCCCACAAAGGAAGGCGACGTCGACGGAGCCATCCCGCAATGGCTCGAAGCCGTCCCCCCGGACCAGCTCGGCCGGCAGCGCGAGTGCCCGGCCGACCCGCGCCGCCACCTCGGTGTAGACGGCCGTCATGTTGGGCGCGAGGAAATTTGCGAAAACGAGGGGCTTCACTGGCGGGTTGACGGCAGTATTACACAGAGTTGGCGCAATTTATTGCGCCGGAAAGCGTCTTCTTCTATACTCCGCAAAACACGAATACGAGGTGACGTCGCCAATCGTCGGTCCGATCATCGAAAACCCCCTCCACGGCGAACGCATCAGGTTTCTCCAGACCGTCCCCGAAACCAATGGCGAGCTTGTCCAGTACGAATCTTGGCTCGCGCCCGGCGGTAGCGTCGGCGACCCCCATGTCCACCCTGTCCAGGAGTCGCGATTTACCGTGCTTTCCGGAACGGCGTCATTTTCCATCCATGGCGCGCGTTTCACGCTGGGACCAGGCCAGCAGCTGACGATCCCCCGGCGAACCGCCCACTGTCTTTGGAACGCCGGAGACGTCGAGGCCCACCTCATCGTTGAATTCCGGCCGGGCATGCGCAAGCAGGAGTTCTCGGAAACCACCTTTGGCTTGGCCCGCGACGGCCGGCACCACCTCCGCGGCGTTAGGAACATGTTGCAGTGGGCGGTAATCGCCGCGGCGTACCGCAGGGAGACGCAGTCGCTGGGACGACCTTTATGGTTCCGGCTCGGACTCCCTGCGCTGGCGCCGGTCGGGTGGCTACTGGGCTACCGCGCCCACTATCCGCGCTACTGCACCCGGGAATCCGACCAGCTCGCTAGCTGAACCCGGAACCTTGGCTGAAACCACGTACGACCTGGCTATCATCGGCGCCGGCGTCATGGGCCAGTTCACCGCCGATTTCGCGCGCCAGCGCGGGGCCAGGGTGCTGCTGCTGGAACCGTGGCGCTTGGGCGATCCGCGAGCGGCGTCCTTCAGCGTAACCCGGTCGATTCGCAACGACTACCTGGATCCTGTTTACGCGCGGCTGGCCTACGAAGCCCGGAAGCTATGGCTCGATTTCCAGCGGCAGACGAATGAGTTGTTCCTGATCGAATGTGGCTGCCTCAACATCGCCAAGGCCAGCATCACGCCCGACCTGTCGAACACCTACGCGGAGCAGAGCGCCCGCGTTCTCGACGGCCTGCACCTCAAGGCCCAGGCCTTCACCCACGATGGCCTTCGGGCGCGCTTCCCCCAGTTCGACGCCGATATCGGCCGGCTCGACGTGGAGGCGGGCGTTCTCCATGTCACCCCGATCATGACGGCGCTGCGAAACCGCCTCCGCAACGCTTCGGTACCAATCGAGGAGAACACGGCGATCCATCGGATCAGCCGTCGGGGCGGCGTCATCGCGATCGACACTGCGGACGGCGAGCGCCTCTCCGAGCGGCTCGTGATCACCGCCGGACTCGGGACCAACGACCTGCTCGCCCGGATCGAGGGATGCGATCTGCGACTCCCGCTGCGGCCCGATCGGCCGAACGAGTCAAAGTACCTGATCCCGCCGCCGGAAAAGCGCGCGATGTTCTCGCCCGACCGCCTTCCCGTTTTCGCCTACCTCGACGTGGGCATCTACGGTCACCCGTGGCTCGAAGGGAAAACGCCGGGAGTGAAGATCGGCTATTACAATCCTCCGGACGTGCGCACACAGGTCACCTCCATTACCAGCGTGCAGAGCTTCGTCGACGAGTGCATGCCAGCGCTGAAAGACGCGCGCGTCGTCGACGTCCAGGGGGCAGACCAGTGCTCGTATGATCTCGTGGCAGATGACAACTTCATCCTGGGCGCGATCCCCGGGTTTCCTGGCGGCGCTGTTGGGACCGGCTGGCGCGGCACCGGTTACAAATTTGCGCCGCTGATTGGCCGGACCCTGATGGAACTCGTCTTCGAGAACGCCACGGTCGAGGATATCTCCCGCTTCGCGCCCGAACGCTTCGAGGTGAGCCGTGCCGGCTAGGAGCGCACGCGGCATTCTCCAGCGACTGAAGGCCGGCGTCGTGCTTGGTGCCGAGGGCTACGTCTTCGAACTCGAGCGGCGCGGCTACATCAAGGCCGGCCCCTATGTGCCTGAGGTCGTGCTCGATTTTCCGGACGCGCTCCGCGAGCTTCACCGCGAGTTTCTTCGCGCGGGGGCCGACGTCATGGTCGCGCTCACCTACTACGCGCACCGTGGCAAGCTGAAGGACGTCGGTCGCGAAAACGATCTTGAGGCGATGAACCGCCAGGCGGTGCGCATTGCCAACGAAGTCGCACGCGAGGGTGATGCGCTGGTCGCGGGAGACATCTGCAATACCTGGGCGTATGACCCCAGGGACAAGGAGGCGTCGTCGCGGGTGGTCCGCGCGATGTACGAAGAGCAGCTCTCGTGGGCGGTGGACGAGGGCATCGATTTCGTCATCGCGGAGACCAATGACTATCTGGGTGAGGCGCTGATCGCGCTGCAGGTCATCAAGGAACTGGGCCTACCGGCGATGGTCACGCTGGCCACCACCCGGCCGCATCAGACCTGGGATGGCTATGGCTACGTCGATGCCTGCAAGATTCTGGCGGACCATGGGGCCGACCTCGTCGGGTTGAACTGCGATCGGGGTCCCGCGACCATGCTGCCGATCATCGAGCAGGTTCGAGCCGCCGTTAGCGGCTACGTCGCCGCCCAGCCGGTTCCCTACAAAACGCAGGCGTCGATGCCGACCTTCGAGTCCTTGAAAACGGCCGACGGGACAAACGTCTTTCCGATCGCGCTCGAGTCGTTTCTCTGCACGCGCTTCGAGATGGCCGACTACGCCCGCCGGGCTCAAGCGCTGGGCGTCAACTACATCGGGATCTGCTGCGGCGGCAGCCCGCACTACGTGCGCGCTATGGCCGAGGCACTGGGACGGACCGTCCCCGCCAGCAAATACTCGCCGGCCATCGAGCTGCATCCGATGATTGGCGCCAGGGTGGAGGAGAAAGAAAAAGAATTCCTCGTCGACTGGAAGGGTTGATTCTCAACCGGGGCAACCTCTTCTCCTTCATGGTGACCGCCTTTGTCGGCGTGATCTTCCTCCTCCTGGTCTTCGAAACCTGGGCGCTGTTCACCGGCAACAAGCCGATCTCCGATTACTTCCGGGAAATGGTGCACGCTGTCCCGGGGTTGGCTTTCGTGGTCGCCATCCTGGTTGGCATCGCGGTTGGCCACTTTCTCTGGGGACCGGCTACCGGGCGCCTGGCGCCAGCCCCACGCCGGATCCGCGAATTGATGGCTCGGCGTGCTGCAGATTAGTCCAGGCGCCGTCCTGTCGCTGATCGCGACCCTCTTCGTCGGCGTGATCTTCCTGATGATGCTTAGCGAGACGATTGCCCTGGGCCAGGGACGGGACCCGATCACGAACCTGGTCCGGTCAGTGATCCGCGCCTACCCCGGCGTGAGCTACGTGGTGGCCGTCATCATCGGGATGCTGATCGGCCACCTCTTTTGGCCGTAAGCGAAGCTCAGGCGCTCTTTCGGCGGCGCGACGAAATCGTCCGGGTCCGCGTCGCAGGCGCCTTGTTATCGGTCTGGCCTGACGACCTCTTGCGAGTCGCCTCGACGCTGGCGCGCAGCGCTTCCATCAAGTCGACCACCTTCTCGCTTTGCTCTGCGTGCGGCGCCGGCAGCGGCGCGCCTTCGACCTTGGCGTCGATGACCTGCTTCAACGCCGCCTGATACTCGTCGTGGTAGCGCTTCGGATCGAAGCTGTCGCTCAGGTTCTCGATCAACGAGACCGCCATCTGGAGTTCTTTGGGCGACACCGCGGCCCCGTCGACCGCGATGTCCCGCGTCGACCGGATCTCGTTCGCATAGAGCATCGTCTCCATGGTCAGGACATCCTGATACGGCCGCACCAGGCAGAGGTTCTCCTTGTCGCGGATGGCGACCTTGGCGACCGCGGCGCGTCCCGTTTGCTCTAAGGCCTGCCGCAATAGCGCAAACGCCTTGACCCCCGCCTCCTCCGGCGCCAGGTAGTAGGCCTTGTCGAAGTAGATCGGGTCGACCTCCTCGAGCTTGACGAAGTCGGAGATGTCCACGGTGTGGACGGTCTTTACCGGGAGATGCTCGAGGTCCTCGTCGGTAATGGGCACATAGCGCCCCTTGGTGTACTCGAATCCACGTACGACCTCGTCCCATGAAACCGCCTTTTCATCCTTGGGGCACCACCGAACATTCTTCAACCGAACACCGTCGGTCTTGTGCAGCAGGTGGAAGTGCACGTCGTGCGATTCGGTCGCGGTGTAGAGGTTGACCGGGATGCTGACCATCCCAAACGAGATCGTGCCACGCCAGATCGCCCGCGGCGTCTTGGTGGCTCGTGTGGCCTCTTTTGTCGGTTTGCGCGACGTTTTCAGGGCCATACCTGATATCAAGAGTACCGTGCCCCTGGCCGTCCTGCCGCTGGTCCTGGTGGCGGCCGTGTTCCACGCCGCCTGGAACGCGCTGCTGAAGGCCTCGGAAAATCCCCTGGCGCTGGCCGCACGGGCCGTGTCGCTGGGGACAGTCGTGTCGCTACCTCCGGTGGCCGTCGCCTGGCTCGCGAACGGGCGCCCCGGGCTGCCCCCCGCCGGCTGGCTGATCGTCGTTGGCTCGGCGGCGCTCGAGCTCGCGTATTTCATCACGCTCTCGACCGCGTATCAGCGCGGCGAGCTTTCCGTCGTCTACCCCATCGCTCGCGGCACGGCTCCTTTGCTCGGCGTCCTGGTCGGCCTCCTGTTGCTCGGGGAGCGTCTCCATCTGGCCGCGGTCTTCGGCATCGTGTGTTTGCTCGTTGGCATCTGGGCGGTCAGGCGACCGGCGAACGCCGGATCGGCGCTGGGCCCCGCGCTCCTGACGGGCGTCCTGATCGCCGCCTACACGTCGCTCGACCGAATCGGCGTCCGCCTGGGGCCGCCCTGGCTGTATGGGTGGCTCCTGTGGCTCCTTGGCGCGATCTTCCTTATGGCATTCACGACCATCCGTCGGGTTCCGGGGTCGCGTCTCACCGACGATCCGGCCATCTCACTGGTCGTGGCCGTTCTGATGACGGCCGCCTATTTCATGATCCTCTTCGCCCTGAGTGTCGCGCCGCTGGCGATCGTCGCGCCGCTGCGCGAATCGGCCATCGTTCTGGTCACGGCCTGGGGCATCTGGCGCCTCGGAGAGCGTCGCGGTGCCTGGATTCGCGTGGCGGGCGCGCTTGCGATCGTCGCCGGCATCGCGCTGCTGACCATCGCCTGATCAGGGCACGCTTGGCCTATAGGTGGTCAGCGCGGGCAGCACGAAGAACCACATTACGGCGCCAATGATGCCCGCGAACATCAGCATGGCGAAGAACGTTCGACCCGTCATCTGACTCGATCCTCCTGCGGTGTTAACAGCGAAGCCGATCAAGAACCTGCCCGCCCGTAAGGAAGCGATCGGCACGTGTAATCCGTTCTGGCAGGAGTCGGGGCGAGTGGATTTGAACCACCGACCTCACGGTCCCGAACCGTGCACTCTAACCTGGCTGAGCTACGCCCCGATCGGCGAATGTCAATGATAACCTCTCTTCGGCGCACCGCCAGGAGCATGCCCTCGTAGCTCAGGGGATCAGAGCGCCGCCGTCCTAAGGCGGGCGTCGCAGGTTCGAGTCCTGCCGAGGGCAATTTCAGCCTCTAACATGAAGTCCATGCTCGCCACCGAGCTACACCCGGCGCTTACGCCCGTCGCCTTTCTGTTGGGCACCTGGCGTGGGGAGGGCGAGGGCCGGTACCCGAGCATCAAGCCGTTCCGTTATCGCGAAGAGATCCGCTTCAGCCACAACGGCAAGCCGTTCCTCATCTACACCCAGCGAACGGAAGCGATCGACGCCGGTCAGCCGATGCATGGCGAAGCCGGTTACCTCCGGCTGGTCGGCGAGGATCGCGTCGAGTTCGTGATCGCGCAGCCGATTGGCTACGCGGAAATCTCCCTCGGCCGGGTCGATGGTCAGCGCATCGATGTCGAGTGCGCCAGCGTGGCGCGCACGCCAACGGCGAAGCCGGTAACCTCGATCAGCCGATCGTTTTGGCTAGAGGGCGAGACGCTTCGCTACGAACTGAAGATGGGGATGGGAGGCGCCCCGGCGGCGCCACATCTGACGGCGAGCTTCCAGCGCGCCGACTGACTTACCGCGGGACGCGCTCCTGCATTCGCCGAACCACGCGGGTCACCACGCCGCGGGGTGAGACCCGGACGATCCACGGGATGAGCTTGTTAGCCAAGCCTGGGATGACCAGCGTTTTGCCTGCCATCAGGCCGCGGTAGCCGGCAGCCGCGACCGACGGTGCATCGGCGATGTCGCCCTGCACCAGCCGTGAGTCTTCGAGTTGACCGCGTTTCTGAAAGCCGGTGCGCGTCGGTCCCGGAGCCAGGATGGTAACCGTGACACCCGTGCCACGCAGCTCGTTGGCCAGCGCCTCGGAAAAGGAGAGGACGTATGCCTTACTCGCGTAGTAGACGGCCATCAACGGTCCCGGTTCGAAGGCAGCGGTCGAGGCGAGGTTCAGGATGCGGCCGTAGCGCCGTTCGATCATGCCGCGAAGGAACAGCTTGGTCAGCTGGGTCAAGGCCACGACGTTGACCTGCAGCATCTCCAGCTCGGTGTCCAGGTCGGTTTCGCTGAAGAGGCCGAAGACGGGGAAGCCGGCGTTGTTGACCAGCACGTCGACCGGCATCGCTGCGGCGCCCACCTCTTCATAGATCTCATCGACGGCGGTCGGCTTCGAGAGATCTTTGGCGAGCACCAGTGTCTTGACCCGAAACTCGCTCTCCAGGCGGGCGGCCAGCGCGCTGAGTCTGTCGTGGCTGCGGGCCACCAGGATGCAATCGAAGCCATCGCGAGCCGCCAGCAGCGCCAGCTCGTAGCCGATGCCACCCGAGGCGCCCGTGATCAGCGCCGTCTTGCTCACGGAAACATCATCTCCCCGGCGCGCACCGGGACTGGCAGCCAGTTCTCACGCGGCGCCAGCGGACAGGCCCAGCGCGCGTCGTAGACGCACGACGGGTTGTAGGCGAAGTTGAAATCGATCGTGATCTCGGGCGAGCCAGCGGTGAGCTCGAGCGCCAGTCCATCGGTGTTTTTCACGGTGTCGAAGAGATAGCGCCCGCCCCCGTAAGTCTCGTTTCCCGACGTCGCGTCGCGAAATGGAAGGAACAGACCGCCGCCATAGCCGACCAGGCTGAAGACGGTCAGCCGGCACTGCTCGCCGCCCAGCCGGAAGCGCAGCCACCCGGCTCGCCGGTAGGTGATCACCCCATCCTCGCCGCCGGTATCGATCTCGACCGGATCGCCCTCGTCGGCCGGCTCCAGGCGGACGCGGATGCGGAATGCGGGGTCGTGCTCGAAGTAGCGGAGCCCGCTGAACCGCGTCCGAGCCTCCTCGCTCAGCGGCGATTGAGGATGCGTACGAAATAGGTCGTCACGGCCGCGCCGGAATCGGGTCAGGACCTCGGGACCAGAGAGCCGGTACAGGTCGCCCACGCGCCGGCGCCAATCTGCCAGGTCGAGATATGGCTGGACCGGCGCCTGAGCCATCGGGGGTCCTGGCTTCCGGGCGGTCAGCTACCGCGCTCGACAGCCTGGGCGGCGGGTTCGCGGTCCAGCGCCTGGCTGGCGGCCGGCGGCTGGGACGGTGCGCCCTCCGGGGACGCCTCGCCGTGGGCCGCGCCGTTGGCCGGAGAGAAGGAACTGCGGCGACGGCCGCGGCGGCGACGAAATTTGCGCGGGGACGCGCTCCCGCTGTCGGTGGGCGGCGCGTCAGGCGCCGGTGCCGCTGTGCCATTGGTGGCCACGGCCGGCGCCCCCGGCGTGGCCGGGCGCGGGTTGAAGCCGCGCCGCCGGCGTCGCGGTCGTCCGACTGGCGCGCCCGGTCGCTGGCGACGACGGTCGCCTCGGCGGCCGCCCGCGGCCGCGTCCATCGCATGCAAGGCGCCGATGCCGGCGACCCGACCTTCTCGTTCGACATGCTCCAGCAACGGTCGATAGAGGTCCTGACCCTCCCGGCCGGTCATCGTCTCGATGTCGCCCACCACCACCAGCAGCTGCTTGGCGCGCGAGATCGCGACGTTGAGTCGCTGGGCCTTCTTCAGGAACCCGATCCGCTCGGCCTCGTTGCTGCGCACCAGGCTGAGGATGACGACGTCGGCCTCCTCGCC
This sequence comes from Candidatus Dormiibacterota bacterium, assembly GCA_036390825.1. Taxonomy (GTDB): domain Bacteria; phylum Chloroflexota; class Dormibacteria; order CF-121; family CF-121; genus CF-13. Next base: position 7,687 of record DASWBA010000008.1, on the reverse strand, counting down.
CTCGAAGGCGTCGACGGTATCGACGGCGAGACCCGGCAGGGCCACCATGCGGAGCTCCCGACGCAGCTGGGTGACCTGGTCCTGGTACATGGCGATGACCGCGACCCGGAGCTGGTCGAGTCCCAGTCGTTGGAGATGGCGGACCACGCGACCAACGGCCTCGATCTCGGCGCGGTTGGAGATGCTCCCCGACCCGCCCTTCTTTTCGCGGCCACGGATCGTCAGCCAGGTGAGGTTGCGGTTGAAGGGCCATGGCAGCGGCGAGCGGAGGGCGGCCATCTCCGGCGAGTTGCGCAGCCGGCCGTCGTAGGACGCGACCGACACGTAGCTCCCGATCGGGGCGGCCATCCGGTACTGCTCGTCGAGCATGACGACGTTGGTCTCGGGCAGCACTGCCCAGCTCAACTCGAAGAAACTGGCGTCACGCACCAGCGCTTTCGCCTCGTCGTCGTCGACGGGAAAGGCCGCGGCGCTCTCGTCGAGGACGGGAGGAAGCTGGCGGTGGTCTCCGACCAGCAGCCAGCGTGGCGCCAGCCGGAGCAGCGGCAGGGTCTCGGTGAAGCGCACTTTGTTCGCCTCGTCGAGGATCAGCCAGTCGAACATCTCGGCTTCCTTGGCGGCGAGCGCGATGCGGTTCACGGTCCCGAAGACGACGTGCGCGTTGCGCACCCGCGGGTCGTCCGCCTCCACGATGCTGGAGCGGAACTTCGGGTCGACCTTTTCCGGCTCGGCGATTCGGACCATTCGCAATCCATCCAGGCCTTGCAACCGCTCCTGCGCGTTGTCCACGGCGGTGTTGGCATGCGAGGTCATCAGGATCCTGACGTTCGGGTCGCGCGCGACCAACTGGCGCACGGTCTCGACGATCGAGGTGGTCTTGCCGGTTCCGGGCGGACCCTGCACCAGTTGCATGCTGCCCGGAAAGAGGTTGACGGCGCTGCGCACGGCTTGCTGCTGGCTGGGGTTGAGGCGCTCGTCGAAGGGTTGCAGGTCGCCCAGGCCTGGGGGCAACACCTCGTCGGGTGCGATCAGCAGGGCGGCCACCCGCCGCAGGCTGATGTCGCCGGCCGGGAACCCGTTGAGGGTCCGCTGCTGGACCTCGACGACGGCGGTGATCGGCTGCGGCCGGATCGTCCCTGGCCCCAGCGTGCCTTCCTCGCGCAGCTTGACCAGCCAGCGCCGGGCTCCACCCTCGCCGCGTATCAAGGTGCCCTCGCGCTCGGCCCCGTGGGCGGTGCGGATCACGACCCGGTCGCCCTCCTTAAACCCGCCGCGGCGGCTGAGAACGATCAGCGCTCCGGCGCTGCGATCGCCATTGGTCGCGCCGCACACGGTGCACTTGGCGCCGTTGACCTGCAGGTTCTCGCACTTGCTGCAGATGACGCCCTCGGTCTCGACCTCGTAGGGGCGGGCATCCTGCTCGGCCTGCCAGGTGAGCCACTGGCGCTCGTGGTTGGCGAAGGCCTGGCCCGCCAGCACCAGCGGGAGCTGCGCTGCCTCGTCGAGGGCCGTCAGCTGTCGCCGCACCCAGTCCTCCTCGGGCACATAGGTCGCTGCCTCCATCAGGACTTCCGAGACCTCGATGGTCAACACGTCACCGGCGTCCTTGGTCGGATCCGGATCGGGCTGGACTCGCTCGATCACGAACGCCAGGTCACGGCCGGGAAGTCCGAAGAGCTGGCCGACCAGCCCGAAGCGCTCGATGCGCGTCTCGGATCGCTTCTGCAGGTTGAGCGTAAAGCGCACCGGCGCGTGCTTGAGGTCGACGTAGCCATCCCCCTCGGTGGCTTCCGTGAGCAAGCCGATAACCGCCTCCTGACCCAGGTGGGAGAGGAGGGTCTCGGCCTGGCTCTCCGGCGCGGCGCAGACTTTGAGCCGGATGGCCGTCACGTCCGGGGCCCGATGGGCGAACGGGGACCCCGCGGCAACAGGCGGTAACCGTAAGGTCAATGGCGCTCCTTGTGGCGCATAAGATTGGGCCTGGCTTTCACAGGTGGGCCGACAGCTTGCCACCCCTTCGGCGGAGCGTCGGACAGGCGACAGCGTCCGCCCGTCTAACCCGGCCCCCAGTATAACGCCAACTGGGGTCATTCGCCACTTTGGCCCAATACGAATACCGTTTGGCGGCCGGCCGGCGGCATCTACAATCAAGGTCCGCCCGTGACGTTGCACTAGGGTAGGAAGAGGTGGCAAAGACGGCATCCCTGAGCAGGGGCCAGCGGCGCGTCCAGCGCGCCCTCGAGGTGGCCCCGGGCGCCCTGACCTGGACCATTCTGATCGCCCCGGTGGTGGCGTCCTTCGTCTTCGCCCCCTACATCGCGTTTGCCATCTTCGTGATCGACATCTATTGGTTCATCCGGACCGGTACGGTGGTGGTCGGCATCCGGCGGACCTACCGGCAGATGAAGCGGGAAATGCTGGAGGACTGGTGGCAGCGCTGCCTGGCGCTCACGCTCGGGCCTGGCATCGTCGATCCGCGCCGCATCGTCCACGCCGTCCTGATCCCCACCTACACCGAGCCCTACGAGATCCTGCGGGAGACGGTCCGCGCCATCGCCGACGCCGAGTATCCGACCGAGAACAAGGTGGTCGCGATCATCACTCGCGAGAGCGACCGGCCCGGCTGGGAGAACGTCCACCGCCTGCAAGAGGAATTCGGCGGCCGGCTACGCGCCTTCTTCCATATCAAAGACCCGCTCCTCCCAGGCATCGTGGTGGGCAAGTCGGCCGCGATGGCCTACGGCGGGCCGGTGCTGCGGCGCGAGCTCGATGCCATGGGCCTGGACCCCAAGGACGTGATCGTCACCGACCTCGATTCCGATTTCCGCGTCCACCGCCAGTACTTCGCCTACGTCACCCACCACTACGCGCAGGACTCAGCGCGCCTCGATTGCCTGTTTCAGCCGATCCCGATGTTCCATAACAACCTCTGGCGGGTGCCGTTTGCGGTGCGCATCATGGCCAGCGCCTGCACCCAGTGGCAGATGTTCCTCTCCTCGCGGTCCGACCGCCTGGTCGCCTTCAGCAGCTACTCGATGTCGCTGGACCTGGTGATCAAGGCCGGCTACTGGGATGCGGACGTCATCCCCGAAGATTCGCGTTTCTACTGGAAATCATTCTTTGCCACCAGCGGACAGCTGAAGATGGTCCCGGTTTTCCTGCCCATCTACGGCGACGCGCCGGAGGCCTCCGACCGTGGCTTGCCCTGGGAGCGCGTCAAGACCCACGCGAATCAGTACAACCAGATCAAGCGCTGGGCCTGGGGCGTGAGCGACATTCCCTACGTCACCGTCCGCCTGCTCCGTCATTCGGAGATTTCTCTCTGGCTGCGGGCTCGCCGCTACGGCTACATGGTGTTCAACCACCTGACCTGGACGACGCTGCCGGTGTTGCTCCTTTTCGGCGTGGCGCTGCCCCGCCTGCTGCAGGAGGACTGGAACCTGGCGACGGCGGCCGATCGCCTGGCGCTCTACGCCTTCATCCTGATCAACATCGCGTTCCTCAACATCGCGGCCCTGATCCTGGTGGAACGGCGCATCAATCCGCCGATGCCGCGTGGCTGGGGCTTCTTCCATCAAATGTGGGCCTACCTGCAACTCGGCCTCTATCCGATCGTTGGCCTGCTGTTCAGCGTGCTACCGGCACTCGAGGCGCAGACGCGCCTGATGCTCGGGATGTATCTCGAGTACAAGGTGACGGAGAAGGTCGCCGAAGGCCCGGTACAAGGAACCGCCTGAGCCGGCGCCATGCCTGATAGTGTGCCCGCCACCGCGCTGCCTTTTATCAGCCGCGAGCCTGCGCGCGGGGGCCAGTGGGATTCGACGGCACTGCAGATGAGCGGGCTCGAGATCATGCGGGCCCAGTTGGAACGGCGCCTCCCCGAGCCAGCGATCACCGTGCTGACCGGACTGCGCGTGAGCGACGTGAGCCTTGGGAAAACGACCTTCGCCATGCCGGCCAGTCCATGGTGGCAAACCGGCGCCGGCGTCTTCTTGGCCGGGACGCTGGCGTTCGTAGCCGACGCCCCGCTTGGCTGCGCGATCCTGACCAGCGCGCCCGCGGGTGTCGGATTGGCCACCTCCGAGCTCTCCATCAGCTTTCTGCGGCCCGGCACCATCCGCAGCCAGGTGCTCATCGGGCGTGGCAGCATCATCCACGCGACGCGATCGCTCGGGCTGTCCGAAGCCTACGTCGAGGATGGACGGGGCCGGCTGTTGGCCCACGCCACATGCCGGTGCGTGCTGGCCCCCATCCCACCGATGGCTGGGCGCGAACGTCCACCGACGCCGGACCCGCTGGAGCCCGCGCCCTATCTGACCCCAGCGGAGGGCGAGGTCGAGGGTCAGGACTTCTGGGATTCGACTCCCGGCATCGAGGTCATGCGTCGCTATGTCAGCGGGAACTTTGTGCCGCCGGTCTTCCGCTTCTTCGGTTTGCGCGGCGTGGCCGTATCGGATGGCGAGATGACGATTGCGATGCCAGCGTCGCCCTGGCTGAGCACCGCGCTAGGCGTCATCTACGGTGGCGCCCTTGCCCTTTTCGCGGATGCCACCATCACGACCGCGACGGCCACGACCCTCCCGCCCGGCACGGCCTTCTCTCTGCTCGATCTGAAAGTCAATTTCCTGCGACCGGTCGTCCCGCATGCGGGCGAGCTGGTCGCACGTGCACGGGTGGTGCATCGGGGGCGTACCATCGCGGTGGTGACCTGCGAGATCATCAACGCCGAGGGGAAGACCGTCGCCATGGCAACGGCTTCCGTGCTCATCCTTCCCGGGCGGTCGTGGGACCGACCGGTGTACGTCGAAGATGAGCTGACCTCGACGGCCGCGTCGTAATCAGCGACAGAGCGGGGTCGACCCCCAAACGCAGGGTGAACACGGCCGTGAATGGGTATACAACTGGCTAAGGCATGTCGGGACGCCTTGACGTCCCTCCCATCCTCCGGATCGCGCCTGAGCCTGGTCCTACAACTCGTACCTCAATCAGTCACGACTTCCCTGTATGGAGCCGGACTAAGGAGACACCAGATATGTCGGTAGAACAGAACAAGGCGATTTCGCGGCGCATCCCGGTCGAGGTGTTCGAGCAGGGACGACTTGATGTCGTCGACGAGATCTGCGCGCCGAACATCATCGAGCACATGACGCCTCCGCCAGGCGTTCCTGCGGGCCGTGACGGAATCAAGGCAATCGCTTCGGCGCTGCGCAAGGGATTTCCGGACATCAAGTACAAGATCGAGCACCAGATCGGCGAAGGCGACTTTGTGGCCAGCTACGTGACGGTGAGCGGCACGCACAAGGGTGAAATCTTTGGGATGGCGGCCACCGGCAAGCATGCGACCTGGGCGGAGGCGCACTTCGTCAAGGTCGTCAACGGAAAACTGACCGAGCACTGGGGTGTCTCAGACCAGCTCGGAATGCTTCGCCAGCTCGGCCTAGCCCCGACTTCGCAAGCCGTGCCCGCCGGCCGCTAGTCCGGGTCGAAGCAGCACGTAGGCGCAGAGTCCTCCGAGGATGAACGCGCCGTAGAGACCGACCGACGAGAACCAGGCCAGCGCCGGGCTGGCCTGGTAGATCGTCTCCCGGGCGCCATCGAGCTGCGCCTGCAGTTCGATCAGGAGCCAGCCGAGGACACCGGGAGCCGCCAGCCACCAACGTCCCGCCAGCCTGGCGAAGACAAACGTGATGGTAAGCAGGAGCGGCGTGAAATTCCACAGCGAATTCTTGGGCGCGCCAACGACGCCAAGCCAGAGGCTGAGGGCGAGCGCGCCATCCCAGGGGTGACCCGGCGCCCGAAGCAGCACGACGACGGTCGCCACCGTGAGCAGCGCCACGATGGTCAGCATCAAGGCGTCGACGGGCAACCCGGGAAAGGGCGCGTGGGTCCAGGTTGAGTTGATGCCAAGGCGGCTCAGCCAGCCGTTGATCGACTCGTTGCTCCAGTACGTGTCGGGGCCGAGGAAATATTGGCTCCGTCCTGAGAGGGTTCCGCCGCCGGTGCCCAGCTGCAAGAGCAGCAGTGTTCCAAGCACCCCGATGCCGACGGCGATCACGCGCCAGCGCGGTGGTCGCACGGTCAGGGCGGCCAGGAACCCACCGACTGGGTAGAGCTTGATGGCGCTGGCGATGCCCAGCATGACTCCGGGGACCGCGGCGCGGTAGGCGAACGCGAGCAAAAGCAATACGAAGAGGTTCGCCTGGCCGAAATAGAGCGAGCCGATCACCGGCGGAAACAGACCGGCGACCACCCCGCCTGCCAGCGCCCGCGGCCAGCGCAGTTGCGGCAGCGATCGGAGCAACAACGCCACCGCAAACGCCAGCGCGACCAGGCTGAGGACGGAGAAGATGGCGCCGGCGGTTGCCGCAGGGAGGAGGGCGAGTGGGCGCATCAGGTGCGCGAAGAAGAGTGGATAGGAGAAGCCACTGCCGGTTTCGATGTAGAGGCCCTCGGCGCGCTGCACCGCGGTCAGCGCCGCGACGTTATAGGGATCCTGACCGCGATTGAGCAGGACGCCGGCGGCCCAATAGGCATAGAAGTCGTTCAGCTGCCCTGACGGTCCGATGGTGGCGAAGCTGAACACGACACGACCCAGAGCGACCAGGGCACTGAGGCACCCGCCGGCGAGGGCCATTGGCCCGATGAGCTGCTGGAACCGCGCTAGCGTAGGCCGACCGCTCGCTGGACCCGCTGGAGTGTCGCGTTGGCGATCGGCGTGAGGCGCTCGGCCGCTCCGCGCAGCTGCTGCATCAGCGCTGCATCATCGGACCGGATCTGCCGGTAGCGCTCCTGGATCGGCGTCAGAGTCTCAATCACAGCGTCGGCCACGGCAGACTTTAGAACGCTGTACGACTTGCCCGCGAACTCTTTCTCGACGGTTGGCCATTCCTCATCGTGGATGGTGCGGTAAATCTCGAGAAGATTGGTCACGCCGGGGCCCGCGGGAAAGCGTACCTCTGGCTGGGCGTCGGTCTGTGCGCGCGCCAGTTTCTTGCGAATGAGGTCCGGCGAGTCGAGCACGAAGATCGCATGGCCCGGTGTATCGGCGGCCAGGCTCTTACTCATCTTCTTCTCTGGATCGTCCAGGCCCATGATGCGCGCCCCGGCCGCCTGGATCATGGCCTCAGGCAGCACAAACAGCTCGCCAAAGCGCTGGTTCATCCGTTGCGCGATGTCGCGAGTAAGTTCGATGTGCTGCCGCTGATCCTCGCCGACCGGGACGAAGTTGGTGTCATAAAGAAGGATGTCGGCCGCCATCAGCGCGGGATAGGCAAAAAGTCCCGCGCTCGAGCGCTCCCGTTCACGTCCACTCTTCTCTTTGAACTGGGTCATTCGCTCAAGCCAACCCATCGGGATGAAACATTCGAGGACCCAGGCCAGCTCAGCGTGTGCGGGGATGTGTGATTGGACGAACATCGCCTGCTCTGGTTTGATGCCGCTCGCCAGGTAGACAGCCGCGAGGTCGAGCGTGTTCTCCCGCAGTGCGACTGGATCCTGCGCAACCGTGATGGTATGCAGATCGACGATGCAGAAAACGTTGTCGTACTTGTCCTGGTTGCGGACCCAGTTTCGGATCGCGCCCAGGTAGTTGCCCAGATGCAGGCCGCCGCTAGGCTGGATGCCAGAAAAGACGCGAGGCTTCGCGGTCGTCTGCATCCACAGATGTTAAGGAACGGCTGCTAGAGCA
>DASWBA010000007.1:0-2523 GCA_036390825.1 Candidatus Dormiibacterota bacterium | reverse complement strand
ACTCGGGCTTTCTCGACTGCAGGGCGCGTCGAGATCTGGCTGGCGCCGACCGGGTCGTGTTGGCGCGAACGCCGCGAAATCAGGCCTAAGCGGGAGGCGAATCGCAAGGCTCAATTCGCATTAGCTATGCGCGCTCCTGCGTGGTAGAACATAAAGTGAACATCGGAGAAGCACATGGACCATCAAGAATATCTGGCATGGTTGTCTGAGATTGATGATCTTTCACCCGAGCAGCGGATTGAAACAGCTCGGCTTCTTGCTGGTCAGCCGTCGCTGGAAGCCGTGATCGGCCTGCTGGAGGAGCGGATCGGGGCGGCGCGAGGCTGTCCGCACTGCGCGACGGACGGGGCTGTGATCCGCGGTCGCGCCAACGGGCTGAACCGGTATTTTTGCAAGAGCTGCGGCAAGACCTTCAACGCTCTGACCGGCACGCCGTTAGCCCGGCTGCGGCGCAAGGAATGTTGGACGGAATTCGCCGCTTCGTTGAGCGAGGGCGACACGGTGAAGGCCTCGGCGCAGCGCAGCGGGGTGGCCGGCAGCACCGCTTTTCGCTGGCGTCACCGCTTCCTGCGGGCGGTGACAGCCGGCGCGATCAAACTGCGCGGCATCGTCGAGGCCGACGAGACTTTCGTCTTGAGCAGTCGCAAAGGCGAACGGAATCTCGATCGCAAGGCCCGCAAGCGCGGCGGCAAGGCGTCCAAACGGGGACTGTCGGACGAGCAGGTTCCGGTCCTGGTGGCCGCCGACCGCTCCGGCGTCACCGTCAGCGCCGTGCTGCCGGCGGTGTCCGCCGCTCATCTGCAAGCGGTTTTGCAGCCGGTCCTCGATCAGGACGCTCTCCTGGTCACCGACGGATGCCCCAGTTATCCACCCTGTGCCGCCGCGCTGGGCGTCAGTCACGAGGCGCTCAACCAAACTGCCGGCGAGCGCGTCCGGGGCGAACTGCATATCCAGACCGTCAACAGTCGTCATGAGCGGCTCAAAACCTTCCTGCGTCACCATCGCGGCGTCGCCACCAAGTATCTCGACAGCTATCTCAGATGGTTTCACCTTGCAGTTCTTCCACGACAGCCCACACCACGCACCGTCATCGCCGCAGCCGCAGGAATCCTGCCGATCAGGCAATCTGTGCATAGCTAATGCGAACTGAGCCAAACGATAAGCGATTTCATCTGGGAGTTTCGAATGGAAAGGGCGTCATTGCGGCCCGGGAGCGCCGCGTCGTGAGCCTCTCCGCGCCCGCGACCAAGGACATCGGCCTTGGAACCAAGCTCGCCTACGGCGTCGGCTCCATCGCCTACGGCGCCAAGGTCCAGATCCTGGGGGCCCTGCTCTTCTACTACAACCAGCTGGAAGGCCTGCCGGCCCACTGGGTCAGCTGGGCGCTGGGCGCCCGCCGTGGTGATCGACGCCCTCTGGGACCTCATGGTGGGCCAGATATCCGACAACACCCGCACGCGGATCGGCCGGCGCCACCCCTTCATGTACGCCTCGGCCCTGCCGGTCGCCCTGTGCGTGGTGTTCATGCTGAACCCGCCGGCCGGCCTGTCGCACATGGGCCTGCTGATCTACATGGCCTCCCTGGCCATCGGCTCAAGGCTGATGATCAGCCTCTACGAGATCCCCAACACCGCGCTCGTGGCCGAGCTTGCGCCCGACTACGACAAGCGCACGACCCTGCTGAGCTTCAGGTACCTGTTTCAGACCGTGGGCACGGTGCTGGCGATCGTCCTGGCCAACTACGTCTTCCTGAGGCCGCACAACGGCGAGCCCGGCCAGTTCTACAAGGCCGGCTACGCACCCCTGGCGTTGACCGTGGGCATCGTGATGTTCGCCTCGATCATCGTCTCGAGCCTGGGCACCCACCATCAGATCGCCGGCCTGCGCGTGCAGGACAAGCGCCAGGTTCCCTTCAGCCAGGTTCTCGGGGAGATCTGGCTCACCGTCTCCAACCGCAATTTCGTGGTCCTCGCCAGCGCCGGCATGATCTTCGGAATCACGGTCGGCCTCTCGGGCGGACTGACGCCCTACTTCAACACTTACCTCTGGGGCCTCGGAACCGAGCAGATCGGCACCATCCAGCTGTCGGCCCTGATCAGCGCGCTGCCGGCCGTGATCCTGGCGCCGATCCTGGCGCGCCGGTTCGGCAAGAAGAGGGTCTGCATCACCCTCTTCTTCATCGCCATCCTCACCCTGGCGGCCCCGATCTCGGGCAAGCTTCTGGGGCTGACGCCGCCCAGCGGCTCGACAGCCCTGGTGTTCTTCCTGGCGGCCAACCACATGTTGGTTTCGGGGCTGTCGATGATGGGCTTCATCATCGTCACCTCGATGATCGCCGACATCGTCGAGGAGACCGAGCTTCGCACCGGGCGGCGCTCGGAGGGCTTGCTGTTCGCCGCCGACACCTTCCTGCAGAAGGTCTCGACCGGCGTGGCGACCTTCCTGCCCGGCCTGATGGTCACCTACGTCGGCCTGCCCGTCCATGCCCGGCCCAAGACCTTGGATCCGGCCATCATGATCCTT
>DASWBA010000006.1:0-31474 GCA_036390825.1 Candidatus Dormiibacterota bacterium | reverse complement strand
TCGTCCCGCCTGGCGGTCGAGCTGAGCTACGCCGGCAGCGCCTGACCCCGTAAACCTAAAGGTGTATCAGGACAAAAGTTGCTGACTTTATTACGCCGGGGCAGCGAACCTGAGCGATATATATGGCAATTCAGCAGCAGGCTCCGGCTTCCGCCCCGGTCGAGCGCGCCTCCGTAACCCAGCCGGGAAGCTACAGCTTTCGCGCGGCCGCGGTGGCCGGCTTCGTCGTCGGCCTGGTCGACGTGCTCATCGCCGCTCGCTTCCTGGGCAAGCTGCTGGGCGCTTCGTCGCAGTCGGCCTTCGTCCATTTCATCTACCAGCTCAGCTCCGTGATGGTGGCCCCGTTCACCGGCATCTTCGGCGACACGGGAACCAAGACCAACACGTTTGAGACCGCATCCCTGGTCGCAATCGTCGTCTACGCCGTGATCGGCTGGGGCCTCGTGGTCCTGATCAGGATCGTCACCGCGCCGCACGGCACCAAACCAGCGTCCTCGTGATGGACGTCACGTCCTGGCCGAAGAAGTGGAACGACGCCTCCCTCCGCGACATCGCGCACCTGCCGGAGTTCTCGCGATCCCGCCCGTGGCCGCTGCTCGGCATGCTGGCCCTCGGGTTGGTCACCGGCGTCGCGATCGGCGGCTACGCCGCATCGCAGCGGTCACAGATGAAACGGCTCGCTAATTACGCCCATCGCCTGGGGGATGAGCTATCTGGTGAAGATGAAGCTCCCGTCAAGCCCCTCGCTGCTGCCACATCCCCCCGTTCCAACCATCGCCGCAAAGCGGCCGTGAAGGTCTAGAGGCCTATGGGCATATTGATCTGGATCATCGTCGGGGCGATTGCGGGCTTTGCCGCGAGCAAGGTTGTCCGCGGCAAGGGCTTGGGCCTGATCTGGGACATCGTGGTCGGCATCCTGGGTGCGTTCCTGGGCGGCTGGCTGGCCGGACTTATGGGCCTTGGCGTCAGCACCGGCTCGTTCACTGTCGGCGGACTCCTGGCCGCCTTCGTCGGCGCTGTGATCCTCCTCGTAGTGTTCCGAGTCCTGACCGGCCGGGGAGTGATTCACTCGTAGAGCTTCTTTAGACATCCCTCCGTCGGGCCTCGCGGACCTTCCCCCCCAACCCCCCGCGAGGCCTTTTCTTTTGCCTCGAGCGGTCAGGCAGGCGAAAGTCAGTCGGCCGGCGGTTTGGCCGGTGGCGAAGCCGCCGGCATCCCTTTGTGGCGTGACCGTCTTGCCACGAGACGAAGCTGAAGGATCCTTCCGGCTCCGAAGGCCAGCACGACCACGGCCCCCAGGATCATTGCGAACAGCAGCGCCACCGCGAGCGGCAGCTGTCCTTGCATGAAAAGGAAGTGCACCTCCACGCTCTGGAGGTTCTCCAGGATGAAGACCAGGATAACGGCCAGGATCACGATGCCGATGACGAGCGCCGTCCACGCGCCGCTGAGGCGCGTCTGCCGCTCGCCCGGGTACGGTTTCTCGGCCTCTACGTCCTGATCAGGAGTACCTTCAGCCATTCTGCGTTTTATACCTCATCGGTCACGGAGAGGCCAGCCATTCCGCTCGTTGGCGCCGGCGGCGCCTACCCAACATCGCTCAAGAATGCGAGCACGCGTTGTGTGAGCAGTGCCGCGGCTTTTTCGTCGTAGTCAGGAAGACTGTTGTCAGCGAAGAGGTGGCGATCGCCGGGGTACAAGAACAAGGCCGCGCCCTCAACCGTTTTGTCGAGCTCGCGGGCGGCCTCGAGGTCTCCTTCCTGCACCCACGGGTCCGCCTCCATCATGTGGATCTGCAGCGGGACCCCTGGCGGCCAGGTGCCGCCGAACTCCGACGTCGGGAAAGCGGCGTGAAACAGCAAGGCTCCCCGGGCGCCCGGGCGCGTTTGAGCCAGCATCTGCGCCGGCAGCACCCCGAGCGAGAACCCGGCGTAGACGACCTCGTTCGGCAAGGTCTGGGCGGCGAGCCGGCCGCGCTCGAGAAGCGTGTCGAAACCGACCTGCTTGGCGTCGGCAACGCCCTCGTCGAGCGTAGGGAAGGTCCGCCCTTCATAGAGATCTGGGGCGTGGACGGTGTGTCCGGCAGCGCGGAGCTCATCGGCAAACGCCAGGAATCCAGTTGTCTGTCCTTGCGCGTGGTGAAAGAGCACGACCTCCGCCATGACGCGCCCACGCTACAGCAACGCTGGGATAGGACTGTCATACGACATCGGTGAAGTCGCCATTGACAGGTCTCCCTGTGGCAGCGATGAAACGCTCGATCTCCACCCGGTCGTAGTGGGACGCCAAGACCAGGATGTCTCCCAGCCCGAGAAACCCACGCGTGCTTGTCTCGAAGAGATAGGCGGGCCCAGCCTTCCCTGACCGGACCCTCAAGATCTCTTGAATCCGTATCGTCGCTACGCGTTTGCGAATCAGGGGTCCTTCCGCCCGGATTGAATCTGCGTTAAGCGTTAGGACCGACGGCGCTTCAAATGCGTAGAACAACCAGCCGATCACTACTCCGACAGCGATGATGGCTCCGGAGAGCAGCAGAGTACCGCCGAGTGTTGCCGGGCCTGGCCTGACCAAGACGTAGATCAATGTCCCCAGGCCTAGAACGAAGAACATCCCGCCTACAACCAGGGCAGAGCGCCGAGACTCCGCGTAGGCCGATGGCTTGGGCAGGACTGTGATATTCGCGTTCACGGCAAATCAGCAGCGGAAAGTAGGATCGGCGCGACTACCACCGCAGACCGACGCCGAGATATTGCGCGAACCGCTCGATGTCGGCCCGGTTGAAGCTCGCATCGGCGGTGAAGAGCACCTTGCCATCTTGCGCTCGAAACTGGGACGCTTTCGGGCCTCTGGGTTTCCCCACGCGCACGATCGCGGTGAGCTGCCCCCGCGGGACGACTCGGGGCGATCCAATCGAAGGGTAATAGCCACCTGATCTTCATCGGCGCGAAGCCAGGTCGACCGGGCTCCCCAGTAGGCGATATACCCGAAGATCGCGACGAGCAGACCGCCGAGAGCGGACGTCGTAATTGGATTTTCGTGCTTGACAGTGATCGCGTACTAGATCAACCAGAGCCAGATCAGCGCGACGGTCTTTGGGCTTCCCCTGTGTACGCGAAGACTCGACCCCGACTATCTGGATCGAGCTGACGAGCACTGGGCCGGGCTACGAGACGGGTTCAGGCGGTTGAGTGACGATCCGTGGTGGGCGCCAGCCGGGAGCGAAGGTGACCCGAGGGTTGGTCAGAGGAGCAGCTCCCCTCCATCGCCACCCGCGATTGCATGATTGGCGTTGCGCGACCTCAAGTCCCGGCTGGGATGGTCAGCTCAGCCGGCCATCAGAACTCCAGGTGCGATCTGGATCTCGTGTCCTTCGACTGGCGGATCGATGGAAACAAGACGACTTACTAGAGCTTTACCGCGAAGGTCTTGACGTCAGGGCGGAGAGCATCAGCGCGACCCCGGCCACGATGCAGAGAATCGGCACCAGACTGACCTGGATACTGAAGAGTTCCCAGATCCCGCCGAGCAGGAACAGCAGCCCGACGACAGTGCTGAAAACGTCGAGCCGGATACAACCGACCACCTGGTGCGCGATCTGGCTGCCGAGGATGATCACGCCCACGCCGACGAGCCCATAGCCCCATCCGACGTGGAACAGCGTGGCCACGCCGACCCAGACGAAGAGCAATCCCCAACCGATCGCACTCAACTGCCGGTGACCCAGCTCGCGGCTTGCACCCAACGGCGGCTGTTGGACTGTTGCCATTTCAACTACCTCCTTCGCCAACAACGTATCGGGTGAGGGTGGCTCTGCCCAGGGTGCACCAGCCCTGCGGCGAAGGGCCAAAGGGCCTAATGCTCGGAGCGCTCGATCTGGAAGGTCAGGCCGTCTCGGGGATGGTCGGTCACTCGTCGGTGGGATTCACCCTCGACGTTTACGGCCACGTCACCGCGCGGATGAGCAAGCAGGCGGCGTGCGTCGATTTCGTATTCAAACCGGGTTTTGAATGGAGCGGGAGACGGGCTTCGAACCCGAGGCGGCCAGCTTCCAAAAAGAACGTTTGTATTCGCGAGCCGCGCACTGACGCGCACCCAAAGGCGCCTTCGCGCGCCCCGGTAGGGGTCAGCGTAGGGGTCAAGATCTGGGGCGCGTGCCGTCGCGGAGCGGGAGGGATTCCACTCCTCAGTTGTCAGGCGCTCCGGCTGATCGCCTGATCGCAAGACGATCCTAATCAGAACAGGGGGGTTCCTGGCCGAGCCGAGCCGAGTGCACGCTGACCGTTTGGCGGCCAACTGCGACTCGTATCTTTGTCGGGCGCCCAGCCGTTACTGGGGCATGATGAAGCAGATGCGGTACGCAAGAGCGGCAAATGCGATCGCGGTCCTCGTCATAGCAGCCGGATGCACATCTACCCCCACGACATCTCCGGTCGCCTCTGCTTCGCCGTCGCATGCTGCCAGCACTACACCCGCCGCGCAATTGCTTTGCACGCTGCCGGTAGATCGGGGACTGGGGTCGCTATTTGGTATCCCGTCCAATCCCAACACCCTTCCGGCGGACGATCCAAGCAGTAATGTGAAGTTGCCCGACGGCGAACCACGTGTCGGCCTTTCGTATGACTGGTCAGTGAAGCGCTGGCTACCCGTGCCCTACAACTGGGTCGCCGCCGACGGCGCGCATTATGCCTATACGGATGCCCAATCCCGCGTCCACCTGGTCACGGTCGCCGACGGATCTGACCAGATCCTCGCTGCCGGTGCAATTTGGGGCATTTACAGCTATGGGATCAACGGTATCTATGCCGGACAGCGCGACGTCACCAAGCAACCGTCACTGCTCGGCCTGTGGCGCATCTCCCCGACCGGCGGAGCGCCCGCCCAGCTGACGCCGGAGGGTACTTGGCTCGCAATCGACGCGAAGGCAGCATGGTCTGTGGAGCAGGACGCCTCCGCTCCCCACCTTCAGGCGCCCGAAGAGAGCTACGGTTCCGTTCTGAAGCGTTTCGACCTCCAATCTGGCCAGGTCAGTACGTGGTACACGAGCGCGAGCGGAGACTTCCGAGTTGCCACGATTGACACCGCCGGTCGCCCCGTTCTGGTGTCGGTCCACTCCAGTGCGGGGAGCTTAGATCATGTCTGGATAGTGACGTCGGCGGGCGTCGCCCAAACGATCGGCGGCGCCACCTCGATCATCGATGTGATGGCCGACTCGCACGGGGTGTGGTACGTGGACGCCATGACGATCAGCATCTACCTCGTGAGGGCAACTGCCCCCGAATCGATGGGGCAGTACGGGTTCAACGGCCTGATCAAGTTCGCGGGGCCGTGCCAGTGATGGTTCTCGGGCTTTCCTCGCGCTAGGGGTCAGGGTAGGGGTCAAAAGGGCTCCCAGAGGGCGATTCTGAATTCAAAAGATGGAGCGGGAGACGGGCTTCGAACCCGCTACCTCGACCTTGGCAAGGTCGCGCTCTACCAAGTGAGCTACTCCCGCTCGGGCAGAGGAGAAATCATAACCCGGCTCGTGTGGACGCCAAACCGGCCGGCTGGGGCGAGTCGAAGATCTCCTCGATCCGGCGGTTGAACGTGCGCGCGATCGAGAACGCCAGCGGAAGGCTCGGGTCGTACTTCCCGGTCTCGATTGCGTTCACCGTCTGGCGCGACACGCCGAGACGCTCGGCCAGGTCGGCCTGCGACCAGTCGAGCTCGGCGCGCAGGACCCGCAGGCGATTCCTCACCGATAGCGCATGGTGAAGATCGCCGTCCCCACCCCCCAGAGGATGGCCATCAGCGGGAGGACGAATGTCCAGCTCAGGTGCGGCATCCCCACGCCTTCCAGGAATCCATAGGCGAACGTGAGCAGAGCAGTGGCCCCAAGCGAGAACGCGAAGGCCTGCATCTGGATGCGTTTGTGGAGCTCGTCGAGGCGCGCGAGGGCGCGCATGAAGATCCAGAGGGTCACCGCGGCCGGCGCCACGGGCAGCACCGCCACGATGTAGCGCCACGACGCACCTGGGTTCGCCTGCAGCACCGTCACCGAGCCCACCAGGACCATCAGGTAAGCCAGCATCGCCAGCCCGAACTCGATCTGCGCCCGGTAGGTGACCCACGTCGATTGGAAGATGGCAGGGGTGGGCAGGTCGACGCGGGCCGGGGCCGTCGACTCGGTCCGGAGAAACGGCGAAGCGGGGTGCGTGTAGAGCGGCTCCAGGGGTGCGTCGTCGGGGTTTGGCTGCTGCTCGCTCATTTGGTGGACGCAGTGTAAAGGCAACTTTGCAATATGTCAAGCCAACTTGTCTTTGTCACCCAAACTTCAGGATCGGCCCTATAACTACGCCGGGAGCTGGAAGGTGAGCAGGATGAGCCCGGGCGTGATGCCCAAGCCGAGCGATCAGGTCAAGGCGGCCTTCACCAAGCTGGTGCCCGACGAACCGGCCATCACCCTGCGGCCGATGTTCGGCAACCTGGCGGCGTTCGTGAACGGCAACATGTTCGCGGGGTTGTTCGGCGAGGACCTCTTCGTCCGGCTGCCCGATGAGCAGAGCGCGCCCATTCGCAAGCAGGGCGGTCGTGATTTCGAGCCCGTGGCCGGCCACACCATGAAGGGCTATGTGACGGTTCCGAAGACATGGCGCCATCACACCCCCGCTTCGAAGGAGTGGATCGCAGCATCGCTTGCGTTTGCGCGAGGCCTGCCGCCAAAAGGTCCGGCGGGCAAGAAGGCCGCAGCCAGGAAGGCTGGGGCGAAGAAGACCTCAGCCCGAAAGTAGCTCCGAGCTAGCGCCCCTTCGGCTTGCCCTTCTGCGGTTGGGTCTTGAGCGGCACGGTGGGCGCCTTGGCGGCCGGAGGCGGCACGGTGGGCGCCTTGGTCGGCGGAGGGGGAGCGGTCGGCGCCTTGGCCGCCGGAGGGGGAGCGATCGGCGGTGCGACGATTGGCGCCTGGACCGCGGGCTCCGGCACGACTGCCTTGGGCTCGATTGCGACCGGCTTGGCCTCGGGGACGACAGGTTTGGTCTCGGCGGCCTTCGCCGGGGCTGCGGCAGTGGCGCCCATCGAGACCTTGCCGCTGAACGTCGCCCCGTCCTGGATGGTCAGCCGGGCGACGCGGACGTCCCCGATGAGCGACCCGGACCTGGTGACCTCCAATCGCTTCCGCGCCACGATCGCGCCGACCACCGAGCCGGAGATGCTGACGTCGCGGGCGGTGACCGAGGCTTTGACCTTGGCCAGGTCGTCGATCGCCACGTCACCCGTGACCTCGACCTCGCCCTCGACGATGCCACCGACGCGAAGGTCGCCTTCGATGTACACCTGCCCGATCACCCGGTCGCGCGGGCCGAGCGTGACCGAGTTGTGCTGGTTCGAGTCGGCGGTGCGGGCGCTCGGCGGCTCGTCCGCCGATGGGGTAAGCGGACGCCTAGCTGCCGGAGTGCTGCTCAAAGTCGCCCATACGGACGTAGCCGTTCAAGCTGGCGCCGTCCTCGATCTGCAGCCGGCGCACCTGGACGTCTCCGTTCAGCTTGGCCGCTTTCCCCAGCGTGAGCTTGTCGCGGGCGGTGAGCTTGCCCTCGACCACGCCCTTGATGGTGACGTTGGAGGCCTCGATCAGAGCCTTCACGACCGAACCGTTCCCGATCTCCATGTTGCCACCGAGTCGAAATTCGCCTTCGGCGTGCCCGCCATCGATGGCCATGTGACCGCCGTAGTTCAGCTTGCCCTCGAGGCTGTCGTTCGGACCAAGCGTGAACTTCTGCTGTCCCTCGCGCTTGGAGTCGGACTGGCCGTCCGTGTGCGTGCCGTCAGCCACGGCCTGTTGTGTATCCATGAGCCTGTTCTCCCCGCCTTAGTGATGGGCCTCGGGATGCGCCCGAAGCAGGGTCACAGGATACTTCAGCGTCCACCCCCGTCGGGTGCGCTGATCTCCGTTTGTTGCCAGGCAACCATGGGTAGCTACGCCGTGGCTGTGCGGGTTGCTTTCAAGGTCCGTTCGAAGCCCTGCAGGGCGCGTTCCACCATCTCGTCATTAGCGGTAAGCGAGATGCGAAACCACTCGGGTAATTCAAATACCTTTCCGGGGAGCACGAACACGTTCTCTCGGGCCAACCTTTCGACGAAAGCAACGTCGTCGGCGATCGGAGACCGCACCAGAACGTAGAAGGTTCCGGCCGGCTTCACGGTTTCATAGCCCATCTGGCCGAGTGCCGAGATGATCCTGTCTCGTCGGCGCTCCAGCTGCCCGACGTCGATGGAAAGCTTCTCGAGGTCCCCGATCGCGTACTGCATGACGGCATTGGGGAATGCGTAGCCGGTGACGAGCTGGGCCGAGAGAATCGCGCCGCGAAGCTCTTCCCTTTCTGGCATCGAGGGTGGCATTGCGATATACCCGATGCGTTGGCCGGGTGTCAGCAACGTCTTGCCGTACGTATAGAGCAGCAGCGATCTTGGGTAATGGTGCAGCGGCGTGTGGAACCGTTCGCCATCGAACAGGATGTGGCTGTACGCCTCGTCGGAGAGCAGGTAGACGGGCCGGCCGTTGCGCTGCGATGCATTCTCGAGCACTTCGGCGAGCCGACCCAACTCCCCGCTCTGAAAGATTCGCCCGCTCGGATTGTGGGGCGTGTTGACGATGATGGCCCGCGTCCGCGGGGTGATGGCGCTCGCGATGCGCTCCACAGGTAGGGCGAATTCAGGCGGTGAAAGATCGACACGGATTCCCCTGGCTCCGAGCGAAGCAATCATCGGCACGTAGAAGAACCACGGCGGAGACAGGTAGATCACCTCGTCGCCCGGATCGATGACTGCGCGCAGCGCCGACGCGATGGCGCCGAAGGCACCGTTCGTCATCGAAACGTCGGCCGGATCGAAATCGATGCCGAACCGTTTCCGCAGCGATTCAGCGACGATCGCCGCGGCCGACGGCTCACTGAACTTGTAAGCAAACCAGTCCTTGTGCCGCGGCTTGGCCCAGCGGATGATGGCCTCGGAGATCTCGGCCAGCGGCATCTCTTGAGGATTGCCGAGACAGAAGTCACAGGCGCCGGCCTTGTGCCCCTCGCGCGAGTAGGTCGACTCGCTGACGAACCACAGCACCGGCTCGAGGCCGGCCATGATCGCGCGCAAGGTCTCGCTGACGGCGGCGCTCACTCGAACTCTCCTAGCAAGCCGCCGGGTGTCAGCGGCCGCGCCATCCGTGACAGCGCCATGTACGGCTCGCGCCCGTAGACGTTCTGCATCAAGTGCGGATGATTGCGTATCTCCACCCGCCACACCTCGAGCTGGCTCTGGTGGCAGTCGATTGCCCTTAACTTCATCTGGACCTCCTCCGGCGTCAGTTCGAGCACGAAATCGACGTGATCCTGGACGACGAGCGGCAGGGCAGCCCCATTCGCCCCGTTGAGGGCCATCGCGGCGCGGTACGCGTCCGTAAGCGGCGCATCGATGGCCACGTGGTAGAGCGCCGGTCTGGCTGCGTCTGGGGCGGCGGCGACGGCGGCATCGGTGCAGCGTCCCATCGCGATGTGGTCCGGATGGCCGTATGCGCCGTCCGGTCCCCAACCCACGACCGCCGCCGGCGCAAGCCTTGCGATCTGTTCGCCGATCCGGGTCGTGATCTCCGCCTGGTCAGCGCCTTGAACGCCGCCGTCGGGGTAGTCCCACAACACGAAACCGTTGATCGCGAGCGCCGTTGCCGCAGCTTCGAGCTCAGCGGTCCGGATGCGGGACAGGTCTTCCCTCCGGGCGCCGGGAGGCTTCCCAACCCAGCCTTCCTCGCCACGCGTCGCGCAGATCAGGTTGACTTCGACGTCTGCGCGCGAATGCCGGAGGATGAGACCGCCGGTGCCCATCGACTCGTCATCGGGATGAGCCATGACCACGAGCAGCCCGTGCATCTCAGGCGCTGCGGTCCTCGATCTCCCACGCGTGATCGAGCAGGTGCCAGGCCATCCGGCGCGCGACGTAGCGAGGCGGCCATCTTTTCTCGCCGGTCTGCGGACCGCCCGCCGACGCGCGGATCGCGTCGAGGATCGCCTTGCGAGTCGCTTGCACCGCGGTCCTGTCATCTCGTGTGGGCGTCTTGAGCTTGAGCCCCAGCCTGGGTGTGTATGCGGACTCGGCGTCGATGATGTGATCGGCGATCTTGTCGCGGTCGCGGCCTCCGCCCCGCGGTCCCTTGCGCAGCTCTGCGGGGGCCTTGGCGACGACGGCGTCGAAGACCTTCCAGGACGCCGCCAGCAGCGCACAGATGCGTTCGGCCTCGCTGGGCGTGAGCGACCTGGTATCGCTCGACGCGTGGATGCCGGGAGCGCCGAAATCGGTGGTGGCGTTTCCCTTCACGCGCTCGACGACCTTGAAGTTGGGTTTGGAGCCGATCGCAAATTCGACGTGCGCCGCTTTGGGCACCGAGGCGTATCGGGGCGCATAGGCGGCCAGCTTCGCCAACGCCGATTGCTCGTCCTTACCCGAGCGCGTCCAACCCGGCCATTCGAGCGCTGACGCAAAGACGCGCTTCTCGCCTATTTCGAGATAAACGGGGATGATGGCCATCGCCCGCAAGCCTAGACTCTCCGCTTATGAGAGCGCTCTATCACGATGCCCAGCGCCGTTTGCAGGACCGGTTCGACACGCGCCGGCTCGCCGACCGCATCGAGGAGCGGTTGGTGCACGACCAGCTCGACGAAGACGATGCCGCATTCATCACCGCGGCGGACATGTTCTTCCTGGCGACGGTCGACCCGCAAGGAAGGCCGAACTGCTCCTACAAAGGCGGCGACCCGGGCTTCGTGCGGGTGGTCGACGACCGCACGCTCGCGTTTCCCAACTACGACGGCAATGGGATGTACCTCTCGATGGGCAACGCTCTCGCCACAGGCGAGGTGGGAATGCTGTTCATCGATTTCGAGAAGCGCCACCGCATGCGCGTCAACGGCGTCGCCACCGTCGACGAGGACGACGAGCTGATGGCGGCCTACCCTTATGCGCAGTTCATCGTCCGGGTGGCGGTTCGGGAGGTGTTCCCCAACTGCCCGCGCTACATCCACCGTTACCGGCTGGTCGAGCGCTCGAAGTTCGTGCCCAAGAAGACCGGCCGGCCGCCGGTGCCGGACTGGAAGCGCTCCGACTGGGCGTGCGACGTGCTGCCCGAGGGCGATCCGGCGCGCGAACCCGCGACCGCAGAGTGAGCCCGGGTCAAATCTGGATAGCCGGGCCCGATGCGCCCTGCACGACCAGTTCGAAGACAGCTCGCGTCTGACCGGCCAGGAACCTCGGGCGGGAGTTCAGGCGAACCCGCCCGAGACCTTCCAGCTCGAGGTCGAGACCGAGCCGCAGGCCCCCCTCACGAATCGACGCCCGGTAGGTTCCCTTCTTCCATCGACCGATCTCGAACGGACTCGACAGGCCTGGTCTGCCAAAAATCCTGAAGTCATCTGGAGTCACCGCGATGTAGAGCGGCGTGTCAGGGAGTGGGTCCGTGGTATGGGCTGTAATCAGCGGACCGAGTCCGCCGACCATCGGCGTGAGGCGCTTTCTGATGAAACCCTTGGGGTAGACGACGGCTGCTCCGTCGATGCCAACGAAGATGACGCTCCGCAGCTGCTTGATGGCGGTGCGGTGTCCGATGGCTGGAGGCCGCATCGGGTCCATTAGCGGAGCCTAATGCGCCGTGACCGGCTTGAGAGTGCGGGGCGGCCTACCGAGGCCGCCCCCTTTAGAGAATCCGCTTAGGCTTTAGCGCCGGCGGGAGCCAGCATCGGGATTACTCCCAGCTGCTGGAACATTCCGAGTGCGTCGTAGTTGACCCAGCTCTCGACCGCCTTGCCGTTCTCATAACGGTCGATGGTGATCCCGGTCACGGTCGAACGCTTGCCGGTCGCCGGAATGCCCATGAGGGCGCCCTTGTTGGTGCCGCTCCCGGTCCAGCGAGTGGCGACTTTATCTCCATCGGCGAACTGGTCCTGGATGGTGAAGTGGAGGTCCGGGAAGGCGGCCAGATAGATCTCGACGAACTGTCTGTAGCCCTGTGACCCGCTGACCTTGCCGCCTGGGACGGTGGGGTCGTGGAGAACGCTGTTGGCGGATACCAGCTCGTCGATCACCGCGAGCTTGCGCTGGTTCCAGACCTCTTCGATGTTGCGCTTTGAAAGCGCCTTGTTCTGCTCGGACATGATGAGCTCCTTCCCTTCGGGTCCCGAAAGCCGGCATTAAGTGCCAAGCGTTCCTGTGTGCTCCTTGCCGAAGGGCTGGAAGGAGCCGGGGAGCGTCGGTGAATTGATCATAGTCGCAAATGGTTGCGCGTGCGTGCCAATATTTGCTTCACCGGCGCCACACACGCCGGGCTACAGTACGGTCAACCCGGCAGGTTGAGGCTAGGGAGGCGCGCGTCGTGAGCATTTTCCGAAAGGCCTATTCCGTGGCTGGCGCGGTGATGATGCTCCAGTTCTTCCTGCAGCTCTACTTCGTAGCGGCAGCCCTCCTCACCATCTTCCAAGCCAACGACAACGCGAAGGACGTCTACGCGGCGTTCAAAAGCGCCGACAATTTCGCAGGCCTGCACAGGGCAAATGGGGATCTCCTCGGCATCACCATCCTCGTGATGATCGCGTGCTCGTTCGGGGCGCGTTACCCGTGGCGGACGACCATCTTGACCAGCGTGCTGTTCGTCCTGCTCGTAATCCAGTCTTTCCTCGCGTACGTGCCCGTTCCGCTTGTGTCGGGACTCCACGGCATCAACGCGCTGATCATGATCGCCCTGGGCGGATTCCTGACCGGCCGCAACTGGGCCTTCCTCCGAAATTCGAAGACCGCCCCCGCAGCGCCCTAGCCAACCCAGAGGAATATCCGCGCCCCGAAGGCCCATTACAGTTGGCGCCTTGAGGCGAATTCACTACGCGTGGATAGTCGCCGCGGTCACGTTCATCGCGCTGATGGGAGCGGCCGGCTTCCGGGCCACACCCAGTGTTTTGATCGTGCCCCTCCAGAACGAGTTCGGCTGGAACCGCGCGGTGATCTCGGTCGCGGTCTCGATCAACCTGATCCTGTTCGGCCTCACGGGCCCGTTCGCGGCCGCGCTGATGGACCGCTTCGGCATCCGCAAGGTGACGGTGGGCGCGCTGGCGACGGTGGCCACCGGCGCGTTGCTGACGACTGTCATGAACGCGCCCTGGCAGCTGTACCTGCTCTGGGGTGTTGTCGTGGGCCTCGGCACAGGATGCATGGCGTCGGTGCTCGCGGCGACGGTGGCGGGCCGCTGGTTCGTGCAGCGCCGCGGTCTGGTCCTGGGCGCGTTGACCGCAGCCGGCGCCACCGGCCAGCTGATCTTCCTGCCCGCGCTGGGATGGATGGCACAGTACCTCGGGTGGCGAGTGGCCGCGGTCTCGGTCGCGCTCGCCGCGCTCGCCGTCGCGCCCATCGTCGCGATATTTCTCCGCAACCGCCCGAGCGACCTCGGGCTGCGCGCTTACGGGGCGACCGAGGCCGACAACGTGCCGCTCTCGACCGGCAGCCCGATCGTGAACGCCTTTCGCGGCCTCAAGGTCGGGGTCCGGTCCCGAGACTTCTGGCTGCTCGCGGGCAGCTTCTTCATATGCGGGGCGTCCACCAACGGTCTCATCGGAACGCACCTCATTCCCGCCTCGATGGACCACGGGATGGCCGAGGTGACAGCCGCCAGCTTGCTCGCCGTGATCGGGGTTTTCGACGTGATCGGCACCCTCGCGTCCGGTTACCTGACCGATCGCTTCGACAGCCGCTGGCTGCTCTTCTTCTATTACGGCCTGCGCGGCCTGTCGCTCCTGCTGCTGCCCTACGTGTTCGGCAGCGCGTACTTCGGCCTCATCCTCTTCATAGTCTTCTACGGACTTGATTGGGTCGCGACCGTGCCTCCGACGGTCCAGCTGGCTCGCAAGATCTTCGGGCAGCAGAATTTCGCGATCGTATACGGGTGGATCTTCGCCGCTCATCAACTTGGCGCTGCCTCGATCGCCTTCGCCGCGGGCGCGGTCAGGACAGTCTTCGGCGACTACCAGCTGGCGTTCATGAGCTCGGGCCTTCTGTGCCTGGTGGCGGCGGGCCTCGTGCTTCGGATCGCGCGCACCAGGCCTGCGGGTCCCGTGGAAGAACCGGCGCTGCCCATCGGGGTCGAGGCTCCCGCCTACTCCTGAGCCCTGCGCGGCGGTTTTCGATCGCCGGCCTCGCGGTCGCCGCCGCCTTGATTCCGCAGGTCGCGTTCGCCCACGCCCAGCTGATCCAATCAGGCCCGCCGCCGGACGCCATCATGGCGGCGCTGCCTCCGGGGGTCGAACTGCTTTTCAACGAATCCGTCTCGCCCGCGGGAGCAGGCATCAAGGTCTTCAGCCCGTCAGGCCGGCAGATCGCAGGCCGGTCGGTCTCGAGGGGTGCGTTGCTGTACGCGCCGATGGCCTCGGACGAGACTGGAACCTTCGTCGTGAGCTGGCAGGTGCTGGCCGCCGACACGCATCCATCCCGTGGAGCCTTCCGCTTCTCGGTCGGCCGCCCGAGCGCCAACCCTTATTCATCGCTGCTCACCGGTGGCGAGATCGGGACTGCGAGTCCGCTTGGCTTCGTGCTCCAGGCGCTCGCCCGCTGGGTGCACTTCGTCGGATTCGCACTGGTCTTCGGGGTGGTGGGCTACCTGGCTCTGACCCGGGACAAGCAGCGCAATCCGCACCTGGTCAAACGCCTGGTAGGCACAGGCATCGTGTTGCTCATCGCCGCGGAACCGCTCGCGCTGCTCGGTCAGCTCGCCAGCCTTTCCATCGACACCGACACAGCGATCGCAGTCCTCGCCTCGGGGTTCGGCCGCCTGCTCGCGCTGCGTCTCGCGGGAGCGCTGCTGGTCTGGGCGCTGTGGTCGGTTGAGTCGACGTGGCCGATTCTCGGCGTAGGTGTCGCAGTGGCTCTGGTCGATGGGGCGAGCGCACACGCCATTCCGGGATTGCCGGTTGCGGGCCTGCTGCTGGTCGCGACCCATGTCGCCGCGATGGGCCTGTGGGTCGGCGGCCTGGCCGCGTTTCTGATCGTCCCCGACCGCCGCTTTGGCCGGTACGCAGCGTTGTGCTTCGCAGTCGCCGCCATCAGCGGGCTTCTGCTCGCTGTGGCGCATATCGGTCTGCTGCAAGCCTTGATGAGCACTGCCTATGGGCAAGCGTTGATGATCAAAGTGCTCGTCGTGGGGGCCGTCCTCGCGGTGGCCTTGATCCGCCGCCGCCGCCTCGAATTCGGCGTGCTGCTGACTGCCATCGCCGCAGCGGCTGTGCTGGCGGCGCTCCCTCCGCCTCGCTAATCCGCGTCATTTTGGAGCGGGTGAAGGGAATCGAACCCTCGTAAACAGCTTGGAAGGCTGCCGCACTACCATTGTGCTACACCCGCTTCAGGCCGTTCGCCTGCCCCGTCGGAACTTGCAGGCGACGCCGGTAATTAGAGTACCTAGCTAGGCCCCATCGTCTAGTGGACTAGGACGCGGCCCTTTCAAGGCTGAGATCGCGGGTTCGAATCCCGCTGGGGCTACCAAGTCCGCGCACTAAGCGGTTCCAACAAGCAGGCGCCACTCCGTTCTGTTTGGTGGGCGGCGAGGGTTTCGAACCCCCGACCTCCAGCATGTCAAGCTGGCGCTCTCCCAACTGAGCTAGCCGCCCGCGGCGGAATGCGCGCAGAGTGGACGCTTATTCTAGGCCCGTGCCTTGGACTCCTATCGCGAAGGTTTCGAAGGCTCGCGGCGAGAGCGAGAACGATTGACTCCGGCTGTTGATTGGCGGCGCAACCTCGTTGCGCTCTGGTTCGCGGAGTTCACGGCGATCTTCGGCTTCAGCTTCGCTTTCCCGTTCCTGTCGATCTTCATCTCCCAGGATCTTGGCGTCCATCCCGGCCGCGACCTCGACCTGTGGACGGCCGCCGCCGGCAGCGTCTCCGGGCTCGCGATGGCGATCGCCAGCCCGATCTGGGGCGTCCTCGGGGATCGACTGGGGCGCAAGCCGATGCTCATCCGTTCGATGCTCGGCGGAGCGATCACCGTCGGCCTCATCTTCTTCGTGCAGACGCCGATTCAGCTCGTCGTCCTTCGCTTCCTGCAGGGAGCGACGAGCGGCACCGTCGCCGCCGCCACCGCGCTGGTCGCGGTGGAAACGCCGCGCAACAGGGTCGGCTGGGCGCTTGGGGTCGTGACTTCGGCGGTGGCGCTGGGCAGCGCCGTGGGGCCGGTGGTCGGAGGCCTGGCCGGAGCGGTCTTTGGGCTGCGCCTGGTGTTTCTCGGCGGCGGCATCCTCCTGGTGATCTCGATGATCCCGGTGCTGCTCATCGTTCGGGAGAGCCCGCTGAAAGTTCGCGACGCCTCGCGGCCTGGGACTCTCGCGATGATCAGGCAGCGTCCAGGCGCCTTGCGATCGCTCGCCGTGCTGATCAGCGCGCAGGGCCTGATCACCGTGGTCAACTCCGCCACGCAACAGCTCATCGTGCTCAGGCTCATCGAGATGCTGGGCCGCGCCGCTTCGTCGTTGACCGGAATCGCTTTCGGCGCCGCCGGGCTGACCAACAGCGTCTCCGCGATCGGATACACGGCGGTGACACGCCGCATCGGCTACGTGCGCATGCTCACTCTGGCGTCCCTGCTGCTTGCAGTCACGGTCGGCACGCTGGTCGTGGCACCCAATGCCGTTTGGGTGGTGATCGCCGTCGGCGTCGCTGGGCTCCTCTACGGCGCGTTCGTGCCGGCGACCGCGAGCATGATTGGGCTCGAGACCCCGGTCGAGGCGCAGAGCACGGTCTTCGGTTTCAATGCGAGCGCCGTCGCGCTTGGCTTCTTCATCGGCCCGTTGATCGGCGCCGGAATCGCGGCCACGAGCGACGTCCGGGTTGCACTTGGGGTGACCGCCGGGCTGGCGCTGGGACTTGCACTCCTTGTCCTGCTCGGTACCCGTGAGCCTCGGGTCGAGCGGCCGTGACGCCTCACGCCGTCAGATCTTCTAGATTCACAAGGTGAGACGAACCCTTCTGCTGGCGCTCGCCTCGATCGCCGTTTGCGCCTGCGACGTGGTGCCGGCGACCTCGAATCCCCCGGGCTGCGACAATGGGATCGTCGCCTGTATGGATCAACGAACCACGCCTCCGCCAACCGTCATCGACCCGACGAAGAAGTACACGGCGGTCGTGCACACCTCGCGCGGCGACTTCACGATCGCATTCGTCGATCCCAGCGTGGCCCCGCAGACGGTCAACAACTTCGTCTACCTCTCGCAGAACCACTACTACGACGGCCTCACCTTTCACCGGGTGGTGCCTGGTTTCGTGGTCCAGGGGGGCGATCCGCTTGGCAACGGCACCGGAGGCCCCGCCTACAAGCTTCCCAACGAAACCAACCCTTCCAAGTGGCCGCGAGGCACCGTGGGGATGGCTTCGAGCAACGCCGGCGTGAGCGGCTCGCAGTTCTTCATCACGACAGGCGATGCGCCATTTCTCGCCACCGGCGGGGTCTACAACCATTTCGGTTCGGTCACCTCGGGCATGGATGTCATCGATTCGATCCAGGTCGGCGATCGCATGACCTCGATCGACATCACAGCCTCGTGACGGGAACCTCACGCGCTGTCCTGGCGCTCGCCGTGGCAGGCGCATTCGCGCTGTCGGCCTGCGGCTACGCGGACCCGTACGCGACCTCCGGTCCGGTGGCCAACGAGAGCCCGGGACTGAAGGTCAGCCCGTCTCCCGGAACCGACGACTTCAACGATGGCAACGGCCTGCCGGCAGTCACGTACCCGGACGGCCTCAAGTACATCGACCTCAAGGTCGGTACCGGCATACTGGCTCACAGCAACGACGCCGTCGTCGTGCAGTACACCGGATGGCTGAGCGACGGCACCAAGTTCGACTCCAGCAGGGACCGCGGCACGCCGTTCCCCCTTGATCTGAACGCGAATCCCAGCCAGGTCATCGCCGGTTGGGTGGAGGGCATTCCCGGCATGAAGGTCGGGGGCAAGCGCAAGCTGATCATCCCCGGAACGCTCGCCTACGGCGCGGCCGGCAAGCAGGACCCGAACACCGGCGCCAGCGTCATTCCGCCCAACGCAACCCTGACCTTCGACATCGAGCTGCTGAGCCTCACGGTCGGGCCGAGCCCGTCGCCGATACCGTCGCCCAAGCCCACGCCGACGCCGTCACCGAGCCCAAGCCCCTCTAAATCGCCTTAGCGTCGTCGCAAGGGCGGCCGGGTTTATCCCGGCCGCGGCCAGCGCCACACAAACCACTCCCAGGCGTCGCCGGGAGTGACATTCAATTAATCCGAACCTCATCGGAAAGAGAGCAGCCCCGCGCGAAGCGCCGGGCGATGAGAGGAAACCGTTCGGGTTTCCTCTCATGAATTACGTCGCCGTAAGGTCCCCATGCATGCCGTTGGCCTCGTGCCCCGGCTGATCGCAGACGAACGTATATTTGCCCGCCGCAAGACTGGGCACCGTGAGCACGAAGCTGTCGCCGGCTGACACCAGCTCGCTCCGCGCAACGGTAGTGCCCGAGGCATCACGAATCACGATGTCATGCGAGATCGTGCCGCCATTCACGAGATAGAAGACGACCTTACCCGACGGCACGCTGAGGCTCGAAGGACTGAACGCCCACTCGGTCATCGTCACCTTGATCGAGCCGGCAGGCTGTGCGCTTCCGCCTCCACCCCCACATGCGACCAGCAGAGCTACGGCGAGCAGGCCGACCGCCATCCGCCTCATCGAAACAGCGTGACCCCCAGATACAGGATGCCGAACAGGAAGATCCACACCACGTCGACGAAGTGCCAGTACAGCGTCACCGCCGCGACGCCGACATGATGTTGCGGAGAGAACTGGCCACGGGCGGCTCGGTAAAGGATGATCGTCAGCAGTACCAGTCCCCCGAGGACGTGCGCGCCGTGGAACCCGGTCATGATGAAGAACGCGCTCGCGAAGCTGTTCGCGGTCAGCGTCAGCCCTCTACCGAAGGCGGCGATGAACTCGTACAGCTGGCCGAACTCGAATCCCAAGCCCAGGATGATCGTCGCAATCCAGAGCATGAAGAATCGACGGCGGTTGCCCGCCGCAAGACCGTCGGCGGCGAAGTGGCACGTGACACCGCTGGACAGCAACACGACTGTGTTGATAGCCGGAATCGGCCACCAGTTCACGTAGAACTCGGGCGTGCTCGATGGCGGCGGCGGCGGCCACTGGATGTGCGATCCGTAGAGGTAGAAGTAGGTGGCGAACAGGCTTCCGAAGAACATCACCTCGGACGCCAGGAAGATGTACATCCCCATCATGCCGGGCTTGATCGCCGGGTACTGGGGACCGGTCTGCGGGCGCAGCGTCGCTACAGCCATCAGTGGTGCGCCTCGCCGCCGTCAGCCGTTTCGGCCGGGAACATCTTCACGTCTTCGACCAGGACCCACCCGACCACGCCGACAAGGAAGATCAACCCGCCGATCACCGCGAGGGTGATGCGGACCTCCGACGCGAAGGGGATCGCCGCCAGACTCAAAAAGAAAGCGCCGGCGCAGATCAAGAACGGCCACCGGCTGGGCGGCGGCATGTGGATCCCAAGCGCATGGGCCTTGGCGTCGAAATCGACGACGTTCTCCACGTGCTGCGGTATCTCCATGTCGTAGCGCGAGGCGGGAGCGCGCGCGGGGTCTGCGTCGCGCCACGCCTTGAACGCGGCAGAGGCGGCGTAGCTCGACGGCCAGAGCTTGTAGCCGCAGTTGCGGCAAAGGTCGAGAAACCTGGGCGTCTTCAACCCGCAGCGCGGGCAGTCGACGGCAAGGGACGGGTTGGAGATGTCGACGTATCGGGGCTCCCTTGATGCCGCCACGTTCGTTTGGGATTCTATCAGCGGATGGCAAACAGTCCGGCAGTTGCACCTCCCGCCGCCGATATACTGGGCGCCGTGAAGGCGGGGTCACTTTCGCGGCTGTGGCCACTGGCCATTCTGCCCGCGGCCTTCCTCCTCGGCTCCTGCGAGGCACCTGGCGGCATCTCGCCAATCTTCCCGACCCCGGTGTCGCCCAACGGCCAGGACATCTTCGACACGTATATCGGGATCTCGATCCCGGCGATCATCATCTTCATCGGCGTCGAGCTGGCCCTGCTGTGGGTCGTCATCAAGTACCGCCGGTCC
This sequence comes from Candidatus Dormiibacterota bacterium, assembly GCA_036390825.1. Lineage (GTDB taxonomy): Bacteria > Chloroflexota > Dormibacteria > CF-121 > CF-121 > CF-13. The sequence goes on along the minus strand of DASWBA010000006.1, from coordinate 11,329 downwards.
AAGCAGCCCGCCGGCTACGTCCCGCCCCAGATCCATGGCAACTTCAAGCTCGAGGTTGTATGGACCGCAGTCCCGCTCGCGGTCGTGCTGGCGATCGTGGCTTACAGCTTCAACGAGCTGCAGAAGGACTTTCAGCCCATCAGCAACTACGACTTCGAGGTCGTCGTGTCCGGCCACCAGTTCGGCTGGAACTACACGTATCCCCAGGCGGGCGGCTTCACCATCCACCAGGAGGGGACCCTGGCCGGCGATGTGGCGCCCTTTGTCGTCCCGATCAACACGCTGATCCGGCTGCGGCTGCAGGGCACGGACGTGATCCACTCGTGGTGGGTGCCGGCCATCTCGGGCAAGACCGACGCAGTGCCAGGCTATGACAACTTCACGTGGTTGAAGATCGACCGCGTCGGAGTGTGGCGCGGCGAATGCGCCGAGCTCTGCGGCGTCGGTCACAGCACGATGCAGATCATCGTGCAGTCGATGACTCAATCCGATTTCAATGCGTGGGTCCAGCAGCAAGTGGCGGCGCAGCACGCGGCGCGAAGCGCGCCGGCAATCGCGAGTTAGGATGGACACGTAATGGCCGCAGTCCAGACACTGCCCCGCCCGAAGGCCTACGACGACACGTTCTGGAAGCCGATCACGCTATGGCTGACGACCACCGACCACAAGCTGATCGGGATCATGTACATGGTCACCGGGCTGCTGAGCTTCGTGATCGGCGGCATCTTCGCCCTGATCATCCGGTTGCAGCTTGCGCAGCCAAACCTGTCCGTGGTCGACCACGAGACCTACAACCAGCTCATCTCGGCGCACGGCGTGACGATGATCTTCTTCTTTGTCACGATCTTCCTGACCGGGATCGCCAACTACATGGTCCCGATCATGATCGGCGCGCGCGACATGGCCTTCCCGCGCGTCAACCTGCTCGGGTTCTGGCTGGTCCCGGTCTCGATCCTCCTTTACTACGGCGGTTTCTTCACAGGCGGCGCGCTTGACGCCGGCTGGACCGGCTACGCGCCGCTGACGGAGAAGGCGTACCAGGGGCACAGCCTGGGGGTCGACTTCTGGGCGCTGAGCATCATCGTCTGGGCGATCTCCGGGATCATGGCGTCGACCAACTTCCTGACCACCATCGTGGCGCTGCGGGCGCCGGGCATGAAGCTGACCCGTCTGCCGCTGTTCGTGTGGGCGCAGATCTCGACCTCGATCCTGCTGCTGGTCGTGGGCGCGCCGCTTGCGGCCGCGATGATCCTGGTCGAGTTCGACCGCCAGCTCGGGACCCAGTTCTTCACGACGCAGGGACGGCCGGTCCTGTACCAGCACCTGTTCTGGTTCTTCGGCCACCCCGAGGTCTACATCATGATCCTGCCCGGATTCGGAATGATCTCAGAGGTCATTCCGGTCTTCGCGCGCAAGCAGATCTTCGGCTACACCAGCATGGTCGCGGCGCTGTTCGGCATCGTCTTCCTGTCCATGACCGTGTGGGCCCACCACATGTTCACGGTCGGTATGAACACCTGGGTCGAGGGCTTCTTCATGTTCATGACCATGCTGATCGCGGTCCCGACCGGCATCAAGTTCTTCAACTGGATCGCCACCACCTGGTGGGGATCGATCGAGTTCACGGTGCCCATGAAATTCGCTTGGGGATTCCTCGCCACGTTCCTGATTGGCGGCATCACCGGCGTGTACCTGGCTTCGGTGCCGGTCGACACCCAGCTCCACCAGTCGTACTACGTGGTCGCCCACCTTCACTACGTGCTGTTCGGAGGCAGCGTGTTCACGATCTTCGCCGGGATCTACTACTGGTTCCCCAAGATCACCGGACGCCTGCTGAACCGCACTCTTGGCGAGTGGAACTTCTGGACGCTCTTCATCGGTTTCAACGGAACGTTCTTGATCATGCATACGCTCGGATTGGAGGGGATGCCGCGCCGCATCGCCACGTATACCAACCCCGCGTGGGCGACGACCAACATGATCATCACGGTGTCGTCATTCCTCATCGCCTTCTCGGTGCTGCTCTTCTTCATCAACGTCATTCGCAGCTGGCGCAGCGGAGAGATCGCGGGCGACGACCCATGGCATGGCAACACCCTCGAGTGGGCGACGACCTCGCCTCCCCCTCCTTACAACTTCGACAAGGTCCCAGCTGTGCACAGCTTCATGCCGCTGCGAGAACTGCGCGAGTCAGGCGAGCTCCCGACCGAACCTGAACCGGCGCCGGTGCCGGCGTAACAGCCGTGATCGTTCTCGCCGGTGAATGGGTTCCGGCCTGGCTGGCGATGAGCATCACGTTCCTGGTCGCGCTCCTGGGTGTCGCCGGACTGGGATGGTGGGTGCTGCGCGGAGATGCGCGCAACCGGGCGTCCGAGGCGGTCGACGAAGCCGAACCCCACGACACCCACCACTAGCTGGATACCTGAAGATCTGAACTTCATCGACCTCGTGATCGTGGCCGCCGCTGTGGTCGGCCTGGTGAACGGCTACCGTCGAGGCTTCTGGCTGTCATTGGCTCAGTACGTCGGCCTCGTCGTCGGCGTGATCCTTGGCGCCGCAGCCGCGGGGCCGCTGCTCGACTACATAGGCATCCACAACCCCGTCGCGCGCCCACTCGGCGCCGTGCTCGTCCTGGTCATCGGTGGGAGCCTCGGGTCGAGCATCGGGTTTGCTGCCGGCGAGCCGATCCGCCGCAGCATCCTGCGCAAGGGCGTCCACACCATGCCGGATTCGATTGGGGGCGCCGCGCTTTCGACGATCGCCGTCCTCGCCATGTGCTGGTTCCTCGGCGTGAGCTTTTCTCGTGGGCCGAGCCAGGAGATCGCGCAGGAGATCCAGCGCTCCACGGTGCTGCGCACCCTCGATACGCTGGCGCCGCGCACGCCGCCATTCCTCGCGCGCGTCGAGGGCATCCTGTCGGGCGTCACATTCCCGCCGGTGTTCGCGGGGCTTGAGCCATCGCTGCCCGCCCCTCTCCCCATCCCGGCCTCCGTGGACACGCCCGGCGTGCAGCACGCGAAGCAGCTCGTGGTCAAGGTGACGGGTACCGGGTGCGGCGGCCTGGTGACCGGGAGCGGCTTTCCGATCGGGAACGGGTACGTGATCACCAACGCGCACGTCGTCTCCGGCACGGGCAACCACAGCGTGGCTACCCCGAGCGGTGTGACGCTGAAAGCCGAGGTCGTTTACTTCGATCCCGATCGCGACATCGCCCTTCTGTACGTGCCCGACTATGCGGGCGCCGCTTTCGAGCTCGGTCCCGCCGAGCGCGGCACGCAGGGAGCCGTGATCGGCTATCCGGGCGGGGGTTCGGAGTCGGTGCAGCCGGCCGTGGTCGACGGCGCGATCGAGGCGGCCGGTCGCGACATCTACAACCAGAAACCCGTCACCCGTGAGATCTTCGTGATCCAGGCTAGGGTCAGGCCGGGGAACTCGGGAGGTCCGCTGGTGGACCTGCAGGGTCGCGTGGTCGGGATCGTTTTCGCGACCTCAGCCAGCCAGCCCGATCAGGCTTACGCGCTCACCGACGACGAGATCACGGCCGCCACCTCGAAGGTGCATAGCCCGCAGGCGATCGACACCAGCCACCAGCAGTGCGCTGCTTGAAGTTACTTGGTCGCTGACTCCGGCTTGCCTTCCTCGACGAGCAGCACCGGGATCCCGTCGACGATCGGATACAGCACTTTGCAGTGAGGGCACCGGAGGCGATCCGGCTCCTTCAGCTCCAGCTTGGTGTGGCATCTGGGGCACGCGAGAATCTCGAGCAGCTCTTCAGAGATCACGCCCGCATCGTATTACGCGGCGCCACGGGGGACAATTGAGGGCATGGACGCCCAAACGGTTCTGACGACGACGCGGTCGGTGCGCAAGCGGATGGACTTCGACCGGCCGGTGCCCCGTGAGCTCATCCTCGAATGCATCGAGGTCGCGGTCCAGGCGCCCACCGGCTCCAACCGGCAGGGCTGGCATTTCATGATCGTCACCGACGCCGACAAGAAGAAGGCGATCGGCGACCTCTACCGGAAGTCGTGGACTGCGTATGCCGGCAGTCGCGGTCCGCAGTACGCAGAGGACGATCCTCGCCGCGAGCAGATGCCGCGCATCGTTTCGTCGTCGCAGTACCTGGCCGACCGTTTCCACGAGGTGCCCGTGATGGTCATCCCCTGCATCCACGGGCGCGTGGACCGTCCCGAGGTCACGAACCTGGAGATCGCGGGTCTCTACGGATCGATCCTTCCCGCCGCATGGAGCTTCATGCTCGCGGCTCGCCATCGCGGCCTCGTCGGCGCCTGGACCACGCTCCACCTCAAGTACGAAAAGGAAACGGCCGAGCTGCTCGGCATCCCGTACGAACGCATCACCCAGGCTGCCCTGATCACGCTCGGCTTTCACACCGGCGGCGAGTTCAAGCCCGCGGAGAGGATTCCGCTCGAACCGATCGTGCACTGGGATACCTGGTGACGATTGATCCGATCGCGCTCCTCGACCTCGTCGATTGGAGGCGGAGGGTCGGTGACCTCTATCGCATCGAAGGGCCGGATGCCCTGGAAGAATTCCGCGACGGTCGCGACCGCCTCTTCAAGTCGCACCCGCAGTCGCCGATCGAACCGGAGGAGCGGCCTACGTTCACCGGGCTCCAGTACTTCCCGCACGATCCGTCGTTCCGGGTCCCTGCGCGAATGCAGGCCGGTGACGGCTCCGAGCTCCTCATCGACACCGGCGGCGAGGACGGCGCGGTGCGCTACCGGCGCGCCGGGCAGCTCATTTTTCGTCTCGCCGGCGAACCCTGCCAGCTGACGGTGCTGAGCCTGGTCCAGTACGCCGGGGGACTTTTCGTTCCGTTCAAAGACACCACGGCCGTCCACCAGACCTACGGCGCGGGCCGCTATCTGTTCGACACCGCCAAGGACACCGATGGCCTGGTTCTGGAGATCACACCCCGGTCGCCGGACGTCGTGATCGACTTCAACTACGCGTACAACGCGTCGTGCGCATACAGCCCTCGCTGGGCATGCCCTCTGGCCCCGCCGGAGAACTTCCTTCGCGTCCCGGTCACAGCCGGCGAGCTCAACTACAAGAGCTAGACGGTTACAGCGCTCCCGCGCACGACCTTGATCAGCTCGCCCGCGAGCGCGATCGACTCCTTGGTCTGGAGGACGTTGTTGTTGAACGTGAAGCCGCCGAATCCGGCCGCCATGTACTGACCGATCACCTCGGCCGCCTGAGGCACGGTTGCGGTCACCGCCATCGCGCGGCGCTCCGAAGTGAGGCCGTCCATAAGGGCTTTCGCGTCCTTATCGTTTTCGGCCAGCACCAGCGTGAGGCCGACAGTCAGCAAGACCTCGGAGGGATCCCGATTCACGGCGGCGCAGTGTTCCTCAAAGACCCGCTTCTTGCGCTTCAGGTCCTCGAGGTTGCCGCCAAACCAGTGGCCGATGTCGCCGTGCTCCGCAAGCAGTCGCAGCGTGCGCTGCTCGCCGCCTCCGCCGATCAGGATCTTCGGACCTCCCGGCTGGATGGGTCGCGGTACGTTCAGAGCGCGATCGATCTTGTAGTAAGTGCCCTCGAATGACGGCCGGTCCTGGGTGAACATCAACTTCGCGATCGTCAGCGCCTCTCCCAGTCGGTCCATGCGCCGGCCTATGGGAGGAAACTCGAAGCCGTAACCGCGGTGCTCGTCTTCATTCCAGGCGGCGCCGATACCGAGGATGGCGCGGCCTTTGGAAATGATGTCGAGCGTCGTCACCTCCTTGACCAGCAGAGCGGGGTTGCGGTAGGTCACCCCGGTGACCAGGGTTCCGAGCTTCACCCGCGACGTTTGGGTCGCCAGAGCGGAGAGCGTCGCGTAGGCCTCCATCATCGGTTCGGTTTCGGGACCGATCCCGCGGATCTGATACAGGTGGTCCATGACCGTCACGAGGTCGAAGCCGGCATTTTCGGCGGCCTTCGCGTTCTCGGCCACTCGGTCGAACAGACGGTCGTTGGGGACACCGGCAAAGGTGAAGGTGGGCATGTGAAATCCGAAGAAAGCAGTCATGCAAACAAAAACGGACTCAGAGGGCCCAACATTCCGCACATGAGATGGTCCACCGTCGCCGGAGTGGCCGCCGCCCTGGCGGTGCTCGCCTACGGGAGCGTCCTCGTCTTCCTCGCCTTCGACCGTGACTCCAACTCGGCCAGCGACACGATCCGCCCCACCATCATCACGATGGGTCCGGTGTGGGCGCTCGCGATCTGGTCGGGAGTTTCGCTTCTGCGGCGCCATAGATAGAATTTGTGGCCACGGCCGTGGCCATAGACGAACCACGTAACAGCAAGGTCAACTCGCTTCAGCTCGTCCAGGTCGAAGGATTCCTGGAGGTGGCGCGACGCGGCAGCGTCAGCCGTGCGGCTGAGGCGCTCTTCATCACCCAGCCGACGCTCACCGCGCGCCTCCACGGCCTCGAACGAGAGCTCGGCACTCCCCTCTTCCTGCGCACGCCCCACGGGATGCGGCTGACCGACGCAGGCAAGGCGTGGGTGCCGTACGCCGAACGGGCGCTGCGGGCGCTCGCAGAAGGGCGCGACGCGCTGGACCAGGTGATGTCCGCGTCGGCCGGGCACCTGATGATCGCGGCTGCGCCGGCGGTCAGCACCTACGTCCTGCCCCAGCTCCTGGAGACGTTTGTCGCCACCCACCCCCGCGTCGAGGTGTCGGTGCGCACCGGCCACTCGGAGGACGTCGTGGAGCTGGTGCTCCGGGACGAAGTGCAGCTGGGGCTCGGCCGGGCCATCCGTCACCCCGACCTGGAGCTGACGCCCTTCCACACGGAGGAGCTGGTGCTCGTCTGCGCCCCCGACCATCCGTTCACGAAGAGGCGTCAGGTGACGATGGCGGAGGTTGCCGGCCAGAAGCTGATCATGTTCGACCGGACATCCAGCTATTACGAGATCACGCAGGCCGCATTCCTTTCTTCCGGCGCGATGCTGCGCGGCCTCATGGAGCTGGACTCGATCGAGGCCGCCAAGAAGATGGTGGAGCGAGGCCTGGGCGTCGCACTGCTGCCGCGCACCGCAGTCGCCCGTGAAGTCGAAGGCCGGACGCTGTGCCTGGTCCCGATGAAGGACGCGCCACCCATGCACAACACGATCGTCGCCTACCGGCGCCGGGACGCCGGCAAGCCGGAAGGCATCGTGGCGGCCTTCCTCGCCCTGCTCATCCCCTCTCCCGGCAGGGGAGATGGGTCCGAGTAGTCCAGGCCAGCTATCGGTTTTATTGATCATGACGATCAAATCAATCAATTGGACTTATACAGATCTACTTGATACCTTGCGGTTTATGGAAAAGCACGATCAATCGCCGGAACTCGAAACTGCGGGCCAGCCCTCCCTTCACGAGTGCGAATGCCCGGACCCCTGCAACTGCGACCACGAAAACGACTAGCGCATGGACCTGATCTCCACCCCTCTCCTCCCTGAGGGATTCCAGGTCCCGGCCTCGCGCCACGAGGACCCGAGCCGGCGCCTGCGCCACCTGCTGGCGACCAAGCCCTTCGTCTTCGGGCCCGGCGTCTACGATCCGTTCGGCGCCGAGCTGGTGATGTATCACGGCTTCGACGCCGTCTACTTCAGCGGCTACTCCTTCGCCATCGGTCATCTCGGCACGACGGACATGGACATCTATTCGTCGGTCGAGATCGCGGATGGCGCGCGCCGCACGGTCAGTGCGCTGCGCAAGTTCCAGCTCACGATGGCGATGGGCGACCCCGAGAAAGAAGTCGCCCCGGTGCACCTCGAGATCCCGCCGGTCGTCGTCGACATGGATGCCGGCTACGGAAACCTGTTCAACGTCCAGCGGACCATTGACCTCTACGTGCGCGCCGGTGTGGCGGCTGCGCACCTCGAGGACCAGGTCATGCCCAAGCGCTGCGGCCACATCGCGGGCAAGGCGCTCATCTCGGCGGACGAGTTCGTCGGCAAGCTCAAGATGATGCGCAACACGGCCGACGACCTCGGCCACAAGGACTTCGTCATCATCGCTCGGACGGACGGCGTCTCCGCCACCGAAGCGCCAGAGACCAAGCGCGGCATCCAGCTCGCCATCGATCGCGGCCTGCGATACATGGACAGCGGGGTCCCCGATTTGCTCTGGTGCGAGTTTCCGACCGCGGAGCGCGGACCGACGGAGCAGTTCTGCGGCGAGATCCGCAAGCGATTCCCGCAGGCTCGATTTGCCTTCAACTACTCGTCTTCTTTTAAGTGGCACAACGAGAAGGACCCGATCACGTGGGACGAGCTCGGCGAGCTTGGCGTCGGCTTCATCTTCATCACGCTCGCCCTCCAGCACGCCGCCGGCCACGGAATGTCGGTCCTGCTCCACGACCTCAAGAACAGCCAGGAACAGGGCTACATGGCGCTACAGCGGAAGGAATGGGATCCGGCCGCGGACATCCCCACCCGGAGCCATCACCTCTTCACCGGGGTCCCGTACCACCAACACGTCGGACACGAATACGGGGCGACCCGGCTGAGCGAGGCCCTGGACGAGCACCTGGAGCTCTCAAAAGTAGTCTGACAATCTAGTTTCACCCCGCGCAAACTAAGCTGTTAACGAGAGGCGGGGTTTGATCTCCTATCCGTTCCGTTACGTGTGGTGGCTGCTGTCGAGCCTGTGGCGATCGATTGGCAGAGCGCCCGACTACGTCATCTTCGTCCTTGAGGACGGGCTCCCCACGCTCCCCGACCCACCCGGACCCTTCTGGCGACGGTTCTTTTCGCAGCCGAGGCTGAGCGTCCAGGAACTCGGCGAACGATTCGACGCCATCGCCCGCGACCGGCGGGTCAAAGGGGTCGTGCTGCACCTCAGGCCGGTGCCGATGTCGATGGCGAGCCTGCAGGACTTGCGGGACCTGGTTTCGAAGCTGCGCGGTGCCGGCAAGCGCGTAATCGCGTGGGCGCCGTTTTACACCACCGGGACCTACTACCTGGCGTCCGCGTGCGACGAGATCCTCCTGATGCCCGCGGGCCTGGTGCGACCGCTTGGTTTCTCGTCGACAGGAGTGTTCCTGGCCGACGGCCTGGCCCGCGTCGGGATCAAGGCCGATTTCGTGCAGATCTCACCGTACAAGTCGGCCCCGGACCCGCTCACGAAATCGAAGATGTCGCCGGAGCTGCGCGAACAGCTGACCTGGCTGCTTGCGTCGAACCATCAAGAGCTGGTGAGGTCGATCAGCGAGAGTCGAGGGCTCGAGCTCGACGCGGCCGCGAAGGTGGTCGACGACTCCCCGTACACGGACTCCGTCGCCCTCGAGAAGCGAGTCGTCGACGGGTTGCTGCCGGAGGAGCAGCTTCCGGATCACCTGGGCGGCAGCGGCGAGCGCGCCAGGATCGCGACCTGGGACCAGGCTCGGCGGCGGCTGAGGGCGCGGCGCCCCACCACCGGCAGGGGCAGGTACGTGGCCATCATGCGCATCGAGGGCACGATCGTCGACGGGCGCACCGAGTCATTGCCGATCAGGCCGCCCATCGACATCCCGCTGGTCGGCCAGGATCGAGCCGGCGACCTCACCGTGGTTCCGCTCGCGCGCCAGGTCGCCGCTGACAGGAATGCCGCGGCGGCGGTCCTCTTCGTCAACTCGCGCGGAGGGTCGTCGACGGCGTCCGAGGCCATGCGTCAGGCGCTCGATCTGATCGCCAAGCGCAAACCGCTTGTGATCGCGATGGGGTCGGCGGCCGCCTCGGGCGGTTACCTCGTGGCGACCCCGGGCCAGTGGATCGTGGCGCGGCCGGGCACGCTCACCGGCTCGATTGGAGTTTTCACTGGCAAGCTGGTCACCAGCGACCTGTTCTCGAATCTGCTGGTCAATCGAGAGACCGTCGCCTTCGGCAAGCACGTGACGCTCGAAGGTGACGATGATCCGTTCACGGACGAGGAACGCTCGATCGTTGAGAAGGAGATCGGTCGCGTGTACGACCTGTTCCTCGAATCGGTTGGCACGTCGCGCAAGATGACGCGCGACCAGGTGGATCCTGTCGCCGGCGGTCGCGTCTGGACCGGCAGCCAGGCCCTGGAGAGGAAGCTGGTCGACGAGCTGGGCGGAGTGGATGCGGCGGTGCGCAAGGCGCGCAGCCTGGCCGGGCTCACGGATACGACGCCGGCGCGCGAGGTGAGGGCGCCGCGGAAGCAGGTTCCTCCACGCGCCATGCCCACGGCCGCAGGGCTGCTCGGTTTCCTGCTCGAGGGGATCGGGATGCTCAGCCGAGCACCGGCGCTCGCGGTGATGGAGTTCGTCCCCACCGACACTTACTGATTCACCTCCCCGCCACGCGGGGAGGTCGGCCTGCTCGCGCAGCGAGCACGCCGGGTGGGGCGAGTGGAACTTCTCTAGTGAGCTCGAAGTAGATGGCGTCCATAACGTCGTCGATTGAATCGTCGACGTCTGAAGCCAAGAAACGAAGGACTCGATAGCCTTCACGCTCTAGCCACGCTGTCTTTCGATCGTCTCGCTCGGCCTCATGACCTTCTCCATCGATTTCAACGACGAGGCGCACCAAAGGACAGAAGAAGTCGGCGAAGTACGGGCCGATGGGCACCTGGCGCCGGAACTTGTAACCACCAACCTGTCGGCCGCGGAGGCGCGACCAAACAAACCATTCGACTTTGGTCATGTTGTTTCGTAGCTCTCGCGCACGCTCGGTTTGAGGCGAATGCACAACTGCAGAGTCGGCGCGCGACCGGTGATTGAGAACTCAGCTTGTTAAGGCCCCGCCTCGCATACTCCGATGCCCCACCCGACTGCGCCGTCCTCTGGGGTCCCCGCGCCGAAGGCGCGGGAGGGAGCCTCCCCGCGTGGCGGGGAGGTGAATATCGACCAGGAGTTCCAGAGAGTCCACTAGTCGAGGGCCCGGGCGGTTGAAGTACGCCGAACCGTCGAGGACCACGACGAGGTCCGCGTCGACCGATTCGATATTCGCACGCACAAGCTCGGCTTCCGCCCGCGCCCTCTGCTCGCCGAACCCGCAGGGCGCAAGCACGAGGAGCTCCGGCCGCGCCTCGGCCACATCTGCCCAGGAGATTGCAACCGACGGCGCGCCTGGCCGGGCCAGCGGATCCTCGATGCCTGCGAGCGCGAGCAGGTCTGGCGTCCAGTGCCCGGCGGGATAGGGCGGGTCCAGCCATTCGAGAAAGACGCCTCGCACCGGACGATGCCGGCGGGCGTCCTGCGCTGCGGCGTCGATTCGAGCGTTGAGGCTGCGCATCAACGGTTCGGCGTCGGCACCGCATGCCGCCGCCAGGGCCACGATGTCAGCCATCACGTCACCTAACGAGTGCGGGTGCTGGCGGATCATC
>DASWBA010000005.1:0-12999 GCA_036390825.1 Candidatus Dormiibacterota bacterium | reverse complement strand
GCCTCGAGCAGCAGTTCCGAAAAGGAGCTCTACCTGCCGGGTACCGAATGCAAGGCCGCGCCGACGCCCTCGCCTTCCCCAAGCCCATCACCCTCCCCGAGCGATCTGGTGTCGCCGCTGCCATCGATCGTCCCAAGCGGGATCACGCCGAGTCCGACCCCGGTCCCGACCGCCAGTCCGCAGCCGAGCCCCAGCGCAGGCGCGTCACCGGCGGCCTCGTAGCGGGAACCGTCTCTTAAGGATGTAAAAAGCGGCGATCGCCGCGACGGTGGCGGCGACGATCGGTTGCCGGACCAAAACCAGCACCCTACCCATGCTGGACACAGCGATCCAGCTCGAGCCGACGATGTCAATCGCTTTTGGACGCCAGGGATCTTCGTACTGGTTGTGATCGCCTTTCATCACGAACCCCAGCTTCGAGCTCTGAATGATTCGGTGGATGACCAGGTGGCCGCTCCCGACCTGGCCCTGCGGGACGCGATAGGCGACGATCTCTCCGACGCCGTAGGACGCCTGGCGGCGCGTGACGACGAGATCGCCTTCGCGGTAGGTCGGAAACATACTGTTCCCGTGGATGACGAGATAGGTGGCCGGCCCGCCAAACGCCAGCGGCCGAAGCAACAATACCCAACCGACAAGGCCGGCCGCGACAGCGACGTTGAGACCGACGGCGACCCAGCGCGGCTGGGGCCGCAGTGATGTCGTCGTCACGTCGTGTAGCTGACCATCAGGGTGGGAGCCTGCCCGGCGGTATTGAGGCTGCGAGACGCGAAGGAAGTATTTTGGGGCATGGGCGAACCCTCGACGTCGTCCCGCAGCATCCAGCCGTAGTTGGTCGCGGCTCCTGTGACGAACTTGACCACGTCGCTGGTCACGTCGAAGTTGATGTAGGCATTTACCGTCTGATTCGCGCAGGGAGCGCCTCCGATCTGGGTCGAGTAGATCCGCTGGCTAGAGGCCGGATTATTGATGCTGGATCCGAACGGCTGGTTGTTCCATGTGATGGTGGTGTCGCTCCAGTTGGTAAGAACGGTGAAGACGTCGGCGGTCCGGCAGGATACGGCGAGAACGTTGGCAAAGAGACGAAGCGTGGCTGATCGGACCCTCGCCGTGGCGGGAATTGCATTGAGGCAGGCGCTGAGCGGAAAGCGAATGTAGGTCCGCGAGTTCTTGACGAGCGCCGAGTTGACCGTCAGGCTGACGTTCCCTGCGTGGTTCAGATTCGGCATCAACTGGGTGACGTCGACGTCGTTCGTGAGGCTGGCGGCAGCCGGATACGACATCAGCCCGCAGGAGGTGAGCGTCGTCAGATGGTTGCTGGTCAGCGGAATGGAATTGGCGCTTGCTAGGACTGGCGACAAGCCGACAGCTCCCGCGAGAAGCACAGCCCTTGCCCACCGCCTTGGGCAGGCGGTCGTCATGGGCCCAGCACAACCAGGTCGACACTGGCGTTGTCGATGAACGGGACCGCGGTACCGAGGGCGACCGTCATCGAGCCACCGCCGCCGGGCACGACCGCCGCTGCGCTGCTGCTCGAGGCCCCATTGTTGACCGTGAGGCTGAGCGTGCCCCCGGCGCAAGCCGGGTCGATGTTCGAGACGGTGACGGTCGCGATGGTGACACCCGAGACGTTTTCAAAAACGGTCATCCCGGCAGTGGCGCATTTCGGGATAGAAGCAGTGGCGGCGCCGAGCTGGTGGGGGCTGACTAACAGTGAATCCGCGACGCCGTAGCCGGCGGTGGCGGCGGCCAGGCCGGCGATCATCCCCACGACCGCCGTGGCGGCGATCTGCGAACGCCACGAGGTCATCAGCGCTTTAGCCGGAGATCACCACCGCCACCCCGGTGACGGACGCGGCGTTGACGGTAAAGGTTCCCGCGAACGTGGTGCCGCTGGCGGGAGTCGTTCCGGTGGCCTCACCGAGCGAGGCGCCGGCCGCACCGCTGAGCGTGATCCGGAAGGGCCGGCTCTGGCAGGTCGTCGCCATGCCGCTGATGGTCACGGTGGTGACCTGGTAGCCGGGCTGGGTGGCGCTATACGTTGACGTGAAGGCAGTCGTAAGGGCCGTCGACTGGCAGGCGGCGATCACCGCCTCGGCGGCTCCAAGGCTGCCAGCGCTGAGGTTAAGGGTGTCGGCCAAGCCGAAGACCGTTGCGAACACGGTGGCGATGATGACCAGCCGTATGGCAAGCCTCTTTTTCATGTCGTCAAGTCTCGGACCTGGCATTCAAAACGGAGACCTGCGCCGATGGGTTGGCGCCCACCTCAATCGAGGTAGAGCTTTCCGAGCTCGCCTAGAATTGAGGCCATGGTCAAGAAGGGCGCGCCAAAGAAGGTTGCTCCATCAAAACCCGCGCCGAAAAAGGCAACGCATCACGAGAACCTGATCGAACGCATCGGGGAGGAACTCGAAGCCCGATTCTTCGAAGGAGCGGAGCTTGCCACCGAAACGTCGTCGGCTGAAACCAACATCGCGCTGGCGGCCCTGGGTGCGATCGAAGGCCCGCGAGACGTCAAGCAACCGGCCAGCCCAAAGGCCACCCACGGCAAGCGCAAGAGCCCGCGGCCCAAGAAGCGCTAACCCGTTTCCGGCCTACGACCGAGAGATCCGGCGGCTTCGTGCGCACCTCCATGGGCTCGACGATCGGGGATGGTCGGCGCCCAGTCACTGCCGAGGGTGGAGCGTCAAGGACGTGGTCGCCCATCTCAGCACCGACGAGGTCTACAACCAGGCCTGCCTCGACCACACCATCGACCGTCTGCCACGGGCGAGTGGTGGGCTGAACGGTTGGAACGCCCGGGGTGTTCGCGTCCGGCGGGCAATGCCTCCGCTGGAGGTGCTCCAGGAATGGGAGGCGCGCCAGGAGCGGGTCCGCCGGGCCTGGGGCGGCCTGGGACTCAACGCCCGGATCGAGACCAGCATCGGGCCTTATCCGCTGCGCTTGGAGATCTGGCACCTGGCGCGCGAATACGCGATCCACGCCGATGACATCGAAGTCCCGATGACGGCGCGCGAGCGGCGGGCGCAGTTGCGCTGGCGCGTCGCCTTCGGTCTGATCGCCGCGCACGAGGAGGGCGACGTCGTCGATGCTGTGGTCGACGGCAGCCACGTGCGGCTGCGGCGCGGCCGGCGTGAATACGACCTCGACTTCGAGACCTTCATCGCCTACCTCACCAACCGGCCCCAACAGCTCAAGGATCCAGCCGGGCGACGACTGGTCCGCGAGCTTGGCGCGACGGGTTAGGCGGCCATGCCAAAGCAGGAGTTCATCTGCACCCACTGCGGGCGCCGCGTCTTCGCCGAGCGCGGCCCGTTGACCGCCCTCAAGCTCTGCCGATCCTGCTTCGAGAAGGCGAGAGCGGCGCAGCGGCCGGGATCGGGCCCGAAGGAAAGTCCACCGCATGCCCCCTCGCGAAGCGACTAAGCTGAGCGCAGATTCCTTAGGGGAGACAAAGGAGTGAGGGCTTGATGAGAAGCACGGCTCGAGGGATCACGATCGCATTGGCACTGGCACTGGCCGCCTGCGGGGGTACGACGTCGGGCGGGAACGGCACGACCTCGTACCAGGGAAAGACCATCCAGCTCGGCGCCATCCTCTCGCTGACCGGCGCCGGCGGTGTCTACGGCCCGAGCTCCAAGAATGGCGCGGACCTGGCGGTCGAGATCATCAACAAGTCGGGTGGCGTCAACGGCGCGAAGATCTCCCTCGACACCCGGGATGACGCGTCAGACAAAGCCCAGTCCGCGCAGGTCGCACAGACCCTGATTCAGCAGGGGAACTTGCTGGCTCTCCTTGGCCCGACGCTCTCGAATTCGGCGGTGGCCGTCCACCCGCTAGCGGAGAGCTTCAAGATCCCGATTCTCGCCGTGAGCACCACGGGCATCAACATCGTGCCCAACTGCAATGCCCCTTCCACCGTCCCCTGCAAGTACGTGTTCCGGGACAGCCTCGGCGAGGAGACGGCTATCCCGACCAACATCAAGATCTATGCTGCTAAGGCACATCCGAAGACCGGCGTCCTGATGGTCGCCAACGATGACAAATTCTCATCCGACGGCGGAAAGATTGTTCAGAACACCGTTGGCCAGTACGGCATCACGCTGGTCGACACGGTCGCCTTCAGCAAGACCACCGCTGATTTCGCGACGCCGGTCACCCGGGCGCTCCAGAAAAAGCCCGACGTGATGTTCATCACCAGCCTCGGCGGTATCCCGGCCACGATCATGATCGAGGCTCGCAAGCAGGGCTTTACGGGCCAGTTCCTCGGCGGCAACGGCTTCAACACTGCCAAGGTGTCGAAGCAGGCCGGGGCCGCGGGGGTGGGGGCCGAGAGCGGCAGCGCCTGGTACCTGGACAACACGTTCCCGTCGAACGCTGAGTTCGTCAAGGCATACCGGGACAAGTACAAGAGCGACCCGGACCAGTTCGCCGCCCAAGGTTACGCGGCGATCCTAATCCTGGCCGACGCGGCCAAGCGGGCCAACCTGACCTTCAGCGATATCGCGGGTGACCGAAACCGGCTCCGTGACGCGATGGAGACGGTTAACATCCAAACTCCGCTCGGCCCCTTCCAGTTCACCAGCACACACGACGTGAGGCAAACCGTTTGGGTGATCCTGATGGATGGCAAAGGTGGGTTCAACCTGCTGGCATCGGTAAGCCCTAGCTAAACGCGTTGACCCAACAGGTCCTCAACGCGATCTTTATTGGGTCGATCTACGCGCTGTTCGCCGTCGGTTACACGCTGGTCTTCGGCGTACTCGACGTGCTCAACCTCGCGCACAGCGCGGTGTTCATGTTGGGCGCGGTCATCACCTACTCGCTCGTGGCGCTGCACGGCATGCCGTTCCTGCCTGCCGCGATCATCGCCATCCTCGTCTGCGGGCTGCTCGGCCTGCTGATCGAGTTCGTTGCCCTTCGGCCATTGCGCCGGCGGAACGCGCCACCGATTTCGGCCCTGATCTCAACCATCGGGCTGGCGTTGATCTTTGTCGCCATCGTCGAGCAGGCGACGCCCGGCACCCTGTTCGGCTGGCTCTGGCAGGACGGGGCCAACTCGGTGCGCTTTCCTGCCGGAACGGTCCCGAACCCGACCTACCACTTGGCTGGCCTGACCATCGAGGGCACCAAGCTCGGCATTCTCATCACCTCGGTGGTCCTGATGCTGGTGCTCGGGTATGTCATCCGCTATACCCAGATCGGCCGAGCTCTTCGCGCCGTGGCGGAGAATCGGCGGGCAGCAACCTTGCTGGGGATCAACGTCGATCGCATCTTCGCCTCGACCCTCTTCCTTTCATCGGCCCTTGGGGGCCTCGCCGGGCTCCTCTTTGGGCTGGCGATCTCGGATATTGGGCCGTACATCGGACGTGACCAGGTCGAGCTGAAGGGCCTCGCGGTCATCGTGCTTGGCGGCATGGGCAGCATCCCTGGTGCCGTCCTTGGCGGTTACCTGCTGGGATTGATCGAGGTGCTCGCCTTCGTGCGCTTTGGCAGCAACGTCGAAGCCGGGGTGGCGTTTGCCGCGCTCTTCCTCGTGTTGGTGCTGCGCCCGCAAGGCCTGTTCGGCGCTCGGTTGCGAGAACGACTCTAGTGCCGCGCTAGGTCGGCATGGATTTCTTCGTCCAGCTCTTCACCAATCCGGTCGGCTTCTACAACCAGCACGAGCTACTGATCGCCCAGATCGGCATCAACGCCATTCTCGCGATCGCGATCTTCGTGACCTTCTACTCCGGCCAGCTGACGCTCGCCAATGCCGGGTTCATGGCCATCGGCGCCTACACCACCGTCATCATGAGCCTCTATCTGCCGACGCCGCTCCCCCTCAACATGCTCGCCGGCGCCCTGCTCGCCGGCCTCGTCAGCGTCGTGGTCGGTCTGCCCGTGCTGCGTCTGCGCGGCGTCTTCCTGGCGATCGCGACCATCGGCTTCGTGGAAGCGTTGCGCCTCGGCGTCATCCTCAATGTGCCGATCACCGGCGAAGGCCAGGGCCTTCACAATCCCACCGCCGACCCGCTGGGCGGCATCCTGCCGATCCTGATCTCGCTACCTGTCCTCGCCTACCTCGTGTGGCGCCTCACCAAATCCCGCCTTGGCCAGGCGTGGTCGGCGATCCGCGAGGACGAGCTCGCCGCCTCCAGCAATGGGATCAACGTGCCGCTTTACAAGATGATCGCGTTCATCATCAGCGCCGTGCTCGCCGGGTACGCGGGCGCGCTGGAAACCCACATCAATTTCTTCGTCGACCCGACGGAGTACGGCATCACCCGCACCATCCAGATCCTTACCTTTGCCGTGGTCGGCGGGACCACCAACGTGTTCGGCCCCATCGTCGGAGCGGTTTTCCTCACCGCCTTGCCCGAAATCGTCCGTCAGTTTGCCTCCTATCGCGACGTCGTCAACGGTGTGATCCTGATCCTCGTCATCATCTTCCGGCCGCAGGGCATCGTCGGACGCGGCGGCCTCGCCATTATCCGGCCACGCTGGTGGATCCGTTGGAGAGCGCGTGGGCGCACTGCTGCAGCTCACTGACGTCCGGCGTCACTTCGGTGGCGTGCAAGCCGTCGATGGAGTGTCCCTCGAGGTCGAAGAAGGCACCATCTTCGGGTTGATCGGACCCAACGGCGCGGGCAAGACGACGCTCGTCAACCTGGTGACCGGCTACATCCGCTCGCAAAGCGGAAGCATCCGGCTCACTTCCTCCGGCGGGACGGCGGAACTGGCACGACGCCCGCCGCACGCGATCGCCGGCCTCGGCATCGCCCGGACCTTCCAGACACTTCGACTCTATCGCAACCTGACGGCCACCGAGAACGTCCTGATCGGAATGCACCTCCGACGGCGTGATGACACACTGCAGCAACTGCTCCCGCTGCGGCCGTTGATGCGCCTGAGTGATCGGCGGCTCGGCGAGGCCCGCACGCTTCTGCAGACGGTCGGCCTCAATCCGGACCTGCACGGCGATCGGCGAGCCTCGACACTCTCGTACGGCGATCAGCGCCGCCTGGAGGTCGCCCGCGCGCTCGCCCTCAAGCCGAAGCTCCTCATCCTCGATGAACCGGCCGCCGGCATGAATCCCGCCGAGAAAGACCGGGTGAGAGAGTTGATCCAGAAACTCAACGCGGACGGTTTGACGGTTCTATTGATCGACCACGACATGCGGCTCGTGATGGGCGTGTGCCAGCGGATCGTCGTGCTCAACTTCGGCCGGAAAATCGCGGACGGACCGCCAGCGACGGTATCCAATGATCCAGCCGTCGTGACGGCATATCTCGGCAGCCACGCCCCAGAGAGTGCCAGTCACGTTCCGGGTTCGGAAGAGATGGACGTCGCCATCCCGTCGAAGCCGGCAGCGTCAACCGAACCCGCCTCTCCCCTGCTCGAGGTGCGCGATCTCGAGGTTTCCTACGGGGCGATCAAAGCGGTTCGCGGCGTCTCCTTCGGTGTCGGGAAAGGTGAAATCGTCGCCCTGATCGGTGCCAACGGCGCGGGAAAGTCCACCATCTTGAACACCCTCTCGGGAGTGCTGCGGCCTCACTCAGGGATCGCACGGTTCGGCGACCTCGATCTCACGACCGCGGCGCCAGACAAGATCGTCCGGGCTGGCTTGGCCCAGGTCCCCGAGGGACGCGAGATCCTCGCCCGGCTCACGGTTCGGGAGAACCTGGAGTTGGGTGGCTGGGCCCGGCGCGACCGCGGCGCAGCGCACCGCGAGATCGGTAACCTGATGAAGCAGTTCCCGATCCTGGGTCAGCGGCAGAACCTTCCGGCCGGGCAGCTATCGGGCGGCGAGCAGCAGATCCTCGCGATCGCGCGTGGCCTGCTGGCGCGACCCAGGCTATTGCTGCTCGACGAGCCGTCACTCGGCCTCGCACCGCAAATGGTCGACGCCGTCTTTGAAATCATCCAGCGGATCCACAACGAGGGCGTGACTATTCTGCTGGTGGAGCAGAACGCGTTGCGCGCGCTCGAGATCGCTGACCGGGCCTACGTCGTCGAGACCGGCCGGATTCTCCTCAGCGGAACTGGTGCGGCATTACGGCGCAACCCCGAGGTGCAGAAGGCCTATCTCGGCGGCTAGCACTACTCCAGTACCCCTCGCCTGCCTGCGGGGAGGGTTCTACTGCGGTATGACTCGCCAGGTCGACTGGTAGATCCGGTCGTGCACTTCCGCGGTGGCGATTGCCCATACGAGGGGACGCTGGTGCTCGGCGTCCCCTCGGATGACGTGACCTGCATCGGCCAGGCGTTCAGCGACGTGGCCCGAGGATCGACGGGTCCGCCCGCCACGAGGTGGGGATGCGTAAAGCCCGGAGGAAACACTGCGCTGATGGTCACCGGCGGGAGTCGCTCGCCGTGAATCGACTCGTCGACTTCGAGAGCTCCGGCCAGGTCAGCAACCTCCCTCGGATCCTCAAGATGGCGTTCGATGCCGTCGATCCAGACGGATGTGCGATCGGTCTCCATAACCTAATTTCACCCCAACAGGTGCACGAGCCGCTGACGCTGATCCGAGTCGAACCAGGGCGGGTCGCCGGCTTGCGCGTTTTCGGTCGGCCTCCCCGGAGTCCTGGTCGCCGATAGTACGCAGCTGACCCGCGGATCGCTGGCGATCCATTTGAGGATGGCCTGCGCCCACGTCTTGACGCCAAATGCCTTCATCTCTTCTGGCTTCGGCGGGTGGTCGAGGACGCCGTTGCGGAGCGGGCTGTGGATAAGCACACCCAGCCCCAACTCGGCGGCAAGCGGAAAGACCCGACGCTCCGCCTCGCGTCGACGCGGGTTGTACGGAAGCTGGATCATGTCGAGCCGTCCGGTGCGCATGACATCGCACAGGTCGTCGAACGCGCCCGGATCGTAGTGCGTCGCGCCGACCGCCACCACCTTCCCCTCCCCTTTCAAAGCTTCCAGCGTCTTGAGTTGCGCTTTCCAGTTGACGAGGTTGTGCACCTGGTAAATCTCGACTCGCCCGAAAAGCCGCAGCGCATGCTCGGCCTGTTGCCGGCCCTCCGCGGGGCTGCTCGTCCAGATTTTGGTCGCGATGATCGCCTGGTCTCGTCGGCCACCCATGGCCTTGGCCAGCGTGTCCTCGGCTCGCCCGTACATCGGCGACGAATCGAAGAGGTCAATGCCGGCCGACAGTGCCTCGTCGACGATCGGCGTGCGGTCGGCCGTCGTATCGAAGGTCTGCCAGGTGCCCATCCCAATCACCGGCACCTCGAGCGTGGTCCGGCCGAGCTTACGTCGTTTCAGCGGGCTGCTTGAGATTCTCGATTGGCACCGGTTCGACCGGGTCGGCAAGCAAGAAGCCGAAGACCTGGGAGTAGAAGTACAGCTCGCCTTCGAGCGAGCGCTTGATGTTCTTCGCGATCCGGAAGCCGTGCTGCTCACCCTCGAAGGCGACATACGCCACCGGCAACCCCTTAGCTCGGAGGGCGGACACGATCAGCTCGGCCTGGTTCGGCGGCACGATTTTGTCCTCGAGGCCTTGAAAGAGGATGACAGGTGCCGTGATCCGATCGAGGAAGTGAATCGCTGACCGCTCTCGATAGATATGCCGCTCCTCGGGCCAGCGACCGATCAGGCCCTGGTCGTACATCGACTCAAACTTGTGGGTGTCGGTGTGAAAGACCTCCAGATCGCTGATGCCAAAATGGCTGGCGCCGGCTTTGAAGAAATCGGTCGACGTCAGCGCCCGCAGCACGGTGTAGCCACCCGCGCTGCCGCCCGTGATCGCCACCCGGTTCCCGTCGACCAGCCCGCGGTCGATCAGATAGCGGGCGGCGTTGACACTATCGTCGACGTCGACGACGCCCCATTGCCCATTGAGCCGCTGGCGGTAATCACGGCCGTACCCCGCGCTCCCGCCGTAGTTGACCACGAGATAGCCGAAGCCGCGCGACGTCCAGAATTGATCGCCAAGGTCGAGAGCATTCGAAACGGAACCGGTCGGACCACCATGCACGTAGACGATCAGCGGCGGCAGCTCACCAGCCGGCGCTGCGTAATCGGGATTCATCGGTGGGTAGTAAAAGGCATGGGCGGTCACGCCGCCAGTGGTCGGAAACTGGATCGTCTCCGGCAGAGACAGATGACTCGGATCGATTTCCACGTTGCCGGACCGACGGATCACTTCGGCACGCCCAGAATGCAGATCGACTTCGATTAGGGCCGGCATTTGGGTCGGCGAGCCGGCGATGGTGAAGGCTTTGCCCGCGCGCGCCTGAATGAATGGCGCGAACGCCGTGTAGACGGTATCGACATTTTGCAGACGTCTGTCGTGCGGGTCGACCGTCACCAGCCTCACCAGGCCGTTCGATCGCACCTGGCAGACGATCCGGCGGTCCGACTCGAAAGCATAGGTCGACATCCCGAATAACCACGAGGTGGTCCCGAGCTCGGCCGGTAGCTGCACCACGGGCTCGATGTCCTGGCCGTTCCAGCGGTAGAGGTTCCACCAGTTGGTGCGGTCGGAAACGAAATAGAGCACGCCGTCGGGAGACCAGGTCGGCTGAAAGATGGATTCGCTCTCCCCTCCCGCGACTTTCCGCGGCTCCATCAGGGCGCCGTCATCGGTCAGCGCGGCAACCCAGAGCTCGGTCCCGTCCCAGGGCATGTTCGGGTGGTTCCAAGTGAGCCATGCCAGATGGGATCCGGACGGACTAAGCCGCGGGGTCGAATAGAAGTCGTTGCCTTCGACCAGCGTCCGGTCGGACGCCTTCCCGGCCGGATCGAGACTGACGATGGTGTTGACGGCCGAGGTCGATCCCGTGGAATGATCCTCCCGAACAGCAATCAGTCGATTGCGTCGCTCGTCGAGCACCAGGTCGGCGTGCCGGACATCCTTCGCCCGCGTGATGGCGACCGGCGGACGGCCCGGCTCCTGGCGATAAAGCCGTTGATCGCTGAAGTTGGCAAACCACACCGTCCCCTGGCGCACCAGATAGGCGCCGCCACCGTACTCGTGGACTCGGGTGCGCGCGTTGTACTCCGGCGGCGTGACGTCCTCGATGGTTCCGCCGGCGCGGCGGCGGACGACGACGTTGCGGCCGGCGTCGGACGGGCGCTGCTCGACCCAATAGACGTCGTCGCCGTCCAGTTGGATCTGACCGAGGCCGATGACGCCGGCGACGATGGCGTCGGCCGTAATCGGCGACCGCCACGAGCCGTAGGGGCTCGTTTTGTGGTGCGTCGACGCCTCTGGTTCCAT
This sequence comes from Candidatus Dormiibacterota bacterium, assembly GCA_036390825.1. Lineage (GTDB taxonomy): Bacteria > Chloroflexota > Dormibacteria > CF-121 > CF-121 > CF-13. The sequence continues at coordinate 1,790 of DASWBA010000005.1, read as the reverse complement.
GCCAAGAAGGCTACCTGACGCGGCTACACTTGCCAGGTGCGCATCGAGAGCCCAACTTTTACCGAGCGCGATATGCGCGCCTTCCTGGAGGAAGCCGTCGATCACGAGCGGCAGCGGCTGGCGGACCGGCTGGAGGCCGATTCGGCGAGGCTCGGCAAACTGGGCACCACCCTTTCCCAGCCACACAGGGAAAGGGAATCTTCCGTTGGCTGGAGCGCGCAGGAAATCCTCGCCCACATCGCCGTGCTGTCGAAGTTCTATGGCGTCCTCACCTCGCGAGTTGGCTCCGGGAAGGTTTCCCAGATCGAGCTGCTCGAAGCCGTCCAGAGTCGTGACCCGGCTGGTGAACAGCTGAGTTCGCTGCCACCCGATCAGCTCCTCGCTATGATCCTGCGCGACCATCAGCGAACCATCGACTACCTTCGCGGAGCCGACGCCGCCGCGATGCAGCGCCGGGCGGTCCTCTACGAGGGCTACTCGATGAGTGCCGCCGAGATCGCCCAGCTGCCGCTCTGCGCTCACCTCGAGATTCATCTCGACCAGCTCGAACGGACGCTGCGCCACTGACCCGCTACTTCGAGGACTTCCACGTCGGTGAGGTGGTCGACCTGGGCAGCGTACCGGTCAGCCAGGCGGACATCATCGAGTTTGCGGGGAAGTACGACCCCCAGCCGATGCACGTCGATCCCAATGCCGCGAGCTTCACGATCTACGGCGGCCTGATTGCAAGCGGCTGGCATACCGGGGCGCTGTTCATGGGATTGCTGGTGCGCAGCTTGATCGCGCAGACCAGCAGCTTTGGATCGCCCGGGATGGAGGATCTGCGGTGGCCCGCCCCGGTCCGCCCGGGCGATACCCTGACCGGACGGATCGAGGTGCTGGAAACGCGCGCCTCGAACAGCCGCCCCAACATGGGAATCGTGAAGTGGCGTGGCGAGATGCGCAACCAGGACGGCAAACTCGTCATGGGCGCGATCGGGACCAACTTCTTCGGACGAAAGCCGGCTTAGCCGTGAATGTGGGAGAAAAACGCATCCGTCGGGCCGTTTCGGCTCTGCGGCTTCGCCTGGATGAAGACGGCTGCGAAGCCGTCGGGTAACCCACTCAGCCCCATGTAGTCGCCGAGGAACGGTCCGAATCGGACGGCGGGCGCGGACCGAAGGTCGAACGGCCCGGCGGCGTGCTTTTCGGTCCAGTGGAGACCACGATCGTGGGAGCTGCTGAACCAGACGTCGGTCGTCAACGTTGAGCTGTTGGCCGAGAAGTGTCGAAAGTCGAACCACAGCAGTCCGACAGTACCGTCGCCCGCCACCGCGACCGTCGGCAAAAAGGCCTCGGCTTGCTCGCGCACGACAACCTGCGGCGCGCGCCAATGGAGTCCCGCATCCTCGGATCGCGCCACCAGGATGCTCGAAAACTCGGTGTGGTCTTCGAACCAGGCCACATACAGCGCATTTCCGGCGGCAGCGGCCGTGATGTCCTGACCGAAGAAGCGGAGCTGGTTTCCGGTCCCAGGATCGACCGCGTTGGTATACGTGAACTGCGTCGCATCGATCGGCGCCGACCAGGTGTGTCCCTGGTTCGTCGAGCGGATGACGCGGATCTTCACCGGCAGCGGGGGCGGATGCGGCGTCCCCGGCAACGATGACCCTTCGACGAACACGTCGACCAGCACGCCCCCGGCGGTCATCAGCAGCTGGTTCTCCTGGGCCTCATCGTTGCCGCTGTAAATCGCGGCTGGACTCGACCACGTGCGGCCGGCATCCGTCGTTCGCGCAAACATCACGCGG
>DASWBA010000004.1:0-15782 GCA_036390825.1 Candidatus Dormiibacterota bacterium | reverse complement strand
CCCTTCACCCGATTCATACGCTGGTGGTCGACAGCCCAAGCGAGAGGTCGGTGCCGACGGCGGCCGGGCGGCCGTCCCGGATGACCGAGGATTCGGTCACGATTGTCGACTACGGCCCGTCCTGACGCCGCGAGCGCCTGGCAACTCCGCGGAGCTGGCTGATGCGAGCGCCGCCGAATGCGAGAACGATGACCGCCCCGAGGATCACTGCAAACAACAAGGCAACGGCCAGCGGCAGGTGACCCTGGAAGAAGAGGAACGATAGCTGCACGCTCTGCAGGTTCTGAAGGATGAAGATCAAAATCAGGACCAGCGCAAGGACTCCGATGACGAGCGCCGTCCAGGCGCCACTGAGGCGCGTGTGTTCTTCGCCAGGGTACGGCTCCGGTTCAGGCTGCTTCGCCGGCGGCGTCGGGCGGTCGGCGCTCAATTCTTGCCGCGCAAGGCGCTCCACCCGAGGACGCCCGTGACTCCTTGCAAGCGGTCCTTGATCGTCAGGCCATCTTTGTCGATCACATACTCGAACACGCCCTTGTCGTGATTGCTGGTCCGCATCTTGATGATGTTAAGAGCCCGACGGAGTTCGGAGCCGATCTCGAGGTAGCGAAGCATGATGACGTTGTGAAATAGGAACGACAATCCACCGATCGGCTCGGTCATCGGCCCGAGGGTGGTCGTTTCGCTGGTGATCACGACCGAGGCCCCCGCCGCGCGAATCCATCCCACCAGGCTGCGGGAATAGGCGGGAAACCGTTCTGCCTCGCGGGCCGCGAATACCAGCTCCGCCAGGCTGTCGACCACCACACGACGAACCGAGCCCTTGCCCAGCTCCCGGCGCACGGCGGCCGCGATGGTGTCGAGGTCGAGCTCTCCAACCGGGACGTAATGGATGGCCAGCTGACCCGATTCGCGGGCTTTCGCCATGTCCCAGCCGAAGCTGGCGGCTTTGTTGATGAGCTGGTCGGCCGTCTCCTGAAAGGAGACGTAGAGGCAGCGCTCGCCCGCTTCGAGGCCCTCGGCGGCGAAGCGGAGTCCGAGGATAGTCTTTCCTGCGCCAGACGGTCCGAGAACGACGGTCGCCTGGCCGGCACGTATGCCGCCTCCCATCAACTCGTCGAGCCGGGGCACGCCACTGGCGACTGGCCCATCGGCCGCGACCGCGCCATTCGGCGCCAGCGTCTCCAGTCGGGGGAAGACCTCGAAGCCCGCCTGGCCGATGCGAAAGGAATGCTTTCCGACCAGGTGGTCGCCACCACGCAGCTTCACCACGCGCAGCCAGCGGCGGTCCACCGGCTCATGGGGCTCGTAAGCAAGCTGCACGATGCCGTCCGCCAGAGAGAACTCGACCCCGCCTTCGATTTCGTGGGGCGTGTACTCACCGACCAGAAGGAGGAGGGCCTCGGTGTGTGCAACGCGGCTCGCCAGGTCGTAGAGCGCGGTCCGGAGTTCGTGCTCGCCGGCGAAGTCGCGAAGTGCCTTGGCGCTGTCGATCACCACGACCGACGGCCTGGTCTCGAAGGCCTTCTGGACGACCTCGGTCACGACCGGCTCGAGCCCAGCCTCGCCCGCCTCTGCCACCAGCTCCCCAAGGTGGATGAAGTCCACCGTCTTGCCGAGCGCCTCCGGCTTGAAGAAATGAAAGGGCTCCAGATGCCGCACGAGTTTTGTGTGCGGCTCGGACAGTGTGGTGTAGTAAAGCGCCTTGTGCTCGGGCGTGGCGTTGGCGAAGCAGATCTGCTGGGCCAGGATGGTCTTTCCCGTGCCCGGGGCTCCGGCCAGGATGACGAGCGAGCCCGGCTCGAGCCCACCCCCCAGAATCAGATCAAGGTCCGGTAGCCCGGTTCGGAGCCGGTCCATGTCAGCCCCCATCTTCGCGGATCAGGAGGGCCGCGGCGTGCAGCAGCTCGCGCCGAGTGAAGGGTTTGGGTAAACGGGCGTCGGCCGCAGTGCCCAGTTCGGAATTGCCACTGACGACCAGGATCGGGATCCCGGCGGTCTTTGGATCGGACCGCAGGCGCTCGATGAGCTCGAGTCCATCCATCGTCGGCATCATGACATCCGTGGTCACCAGGTCCGGGTGGCTGGCCTTTGCGGACTTCAAACCCGCCTCGCCGTGGCGCGCTTCGGTCACGCTGTAGCCTGCCCCTTCGAGAATCAACCGCATCATGAACCGGATGTCCGGTTCATCATCGACGATCAGAATCCTGGCCAGCGATTCTCCCCTGCCTCTTCCGGCGTCCCTTCCGAGCCGATTTGAGGGCATGTGCAACCGCCTAAAGGATAGCAAGCGCGCGCATCATTGGCGTCAATAGCGAATCCTGGAAACGTTCGAGGCTGGAGCCGAGCAAATCCTTCCCAAGCCGTTCGTGCCCGATGCATTGATCGGCGCCATCAAAGTGGAACTGCGAGGGCCGAGTCCCAGTTCGCTGGTCCCGCTCGCGACGCGGATCGAGCTCAATCTGGTGACCGAAAAAGCCGAGGCTATTGCCTCGTTCTCGAGGGAGCCACGGACAAACCCTAATCACGTCGTCGGGTCAACCGGGTCGCCGCGACAAGCACTGTTTCCCACCAGCAGCACGGCCACGAGCGGAGCCCCGGGGCGCCAGGCGATGAACACCGCCGCGCCGGCCGCGGCCCCGATCACCAGGCAGGCGAGGGTGGCAGCCCACAGCGTCCACTGAGAGCGACCCGACCCGCCGGCCGTCACCAGCGCGCCGATCAGCCCGGTCACTTCCCTGCGTACCCAGTGCCACGTCGAGTCTAGCCCGATGAGAGAGAATCCAACAAGTCCAGCGAGGGGACGAAAAAGAGATTGCCGGTCAGGGCGCGACTGAAATCCAGCAACCGATCGTAGTTCCCGGGTGGGCGGCCGATGAACATGTTCTCCAGCATTTGCTCGATCGGCCGTGGCGAGCGCGCGTAGCCGATGAAGTAGGTGCCGAACTCCCCGCGTGCCGCGTCGCCGAACGGCATGTTGTCGCGGAGAATCTTGATCTCTTTCCCATTCTCGACGAGGATGGTCAATGCGTTGTGCGCGGAGGTGGGCTTGACGTCATCGCCTAGCTCGATGTCGGACAGCTTGGTGCGGCCGATGATCCGTTCCTGCGCTTCGGTCGACAGCGCGTTCCAGGCGGACATGTCATGGACGTACTTCTGCACGATGACGTAGCTGCCACCGGTGAACCCTGGGTCCTCGTCGCCGATCAGCGTCGCGTCCGCCGCGGCTTGATTGGTCGGGTTCTCCGTCCCATCGACGAAGCCGATCAGGTCGCGATCGTCGAAGTACTGAAAGCCATGGACCTCGTCGACGGGCGACACGGCGCCGCCCAGCCGCGCCATGAACTGCGTCGCCAGCTCGAAGCACAGGTCCATCCGCGCGGCGCGGATGTGGAAGAGGATGTCCCCGGGCGTCGACACGGCATGGCGCGATCCCGCGTGGAACTCGCGAAACTCGTGGAGTCCCGCCGGCCGCGCCGACTTGAAGAGCTGGTCCCACGCCGCGGCGCCGAACCCGACCACGCAGGAAAGGTAGCCCTCGAGATCGCGGAACGCCACCGCGCGCACGAGCGCGGGAAAGTCTTCGCAGAAGGACCGCACGGTGGCGCGATGGTCATCACCGGGGTTGACGGTCACAACGAGAAAGATCGCAGCTCGTGTGAGAGGCGCGATCACCGGCTGCGGCTGCCGGTTGCTCATGGGCGCTAGGCGCTCTCCGCCTTTGCTTCGTCGCGCGCGATCAAGACCGGGTCGGGACGGAGCGCCAGGCGCACCCGCGTTCCCGCCGGGTAGGCGGTCGCTTCTGAGGTTGGCAGCTGCGCCAGGACGGTCACGTCCCCCAGGTCGACGGTGACCCGACTGGTAGCCCCGAGGAACGCGGTCGCGATCACCGTCCCGACGAGAGGGCCGGTGGCCGCCTCGCCGTCGCTCGCAATCGTGACCGCTTCGGGTCGGACCAGCGCCACCGCCGGCCCGTCGGCGGCGGCGGGCTGGACGAGCGGAATGCTCGCGCCCCTCACCTCGACGCTGCCGCGCTGCACGACCCCCGGCAGGCGATTGGTAAGGCCGACGAACTCGGCGACAAAGGGCGTTGCCGGTCGCGAGTAGATGACCGTCGGCGGTCCGAGCTGCTCGATCCGACCCGAGTGCATGACCCCCACCCGGTCGGCGATGGCGAGCGCCTCCTCCTGGTCATGGGTGACGAACAGGGTCGTAATCCCGATCTCGAGCTGTACGCGGCGGATCTCATCGCGCAGTCGGGCGCGCACCTTCGCGTCGAGCGCCGACAATGGCTCATCCAGGAGCAAGACCTTCGGCTGGATGGCGAGCGCGCGTGCGAGTGCCACGCGCTGCTGTTGGCCGCCTGATAACTGGTGCGCGAACCGATCGGCGTAGCCGGATAGCCCAACGAGCTCGAGCATTTCGCCCGCGCGCCGGCGCCGTTGGCCGGCGTCAACCTTGCGCATCTGCAGCCCGAACGCAACGTTCTGCCAGGCGGTCATGTGTGGGAACAGCGAGTAGGCCTGGAAGACCATTCCGACATCGCGCTTGCTCGTTGGTTGGCCGGTTACGTCCTCGCCACCGACGACGACCCGCCCACCGTCGGCTTGCTCGAGACCCGCCACCAGGCGCAGCGCGGTCGTCTTGCCACAGCCGGATGGCCCCAGCAGAGCGACCAGCTCGCCCGGGGCCATGGTCAGATTCAAGCCGTCGAGCGCCGTCACCCCCGCGTAGCGACGCTGGAGGTTCTCGAGCCGAACCTCGACACCGCCGCGTGTGGCGGTCCCCACCCCGGCGGCCGCGACCGCAGTCGTCACCTCAGGCCTCCTCCAGCTGCGCCCGGGAACGGGAGACCGGCGCGCTCAGGAGCCACTCGCGCCCGCACCCGGCCGAAGAACGCCAGAATCACGAGCAGGATAAAGGCGAACATCAGCGACGCCACGGAAACCGCGATCGACGTCCCCGCGTTCGCCAGACCGAGCTGAAAGATTTCGACCTGGAGGTTGAGGTAGCTGAGCAGGTTCGCGAAGGTGAACTCACCCAGGACCAGGGCGACCGAGAGCAGACATGCATTGAGGAGCGCGCTGGACATGTTCGGCGCGATGACGCGAAACATGACGGTGCCCCAACCAGCCCCCAGGCTGCGAGCCGCTTCCGAGAGTGTCTTGACGTCGATTGCGGAAAGACCGGCGTCGAGCGCGCGGTACGCGAACGGCAGCACCAGGATGACGTACGCAAACGAAAGCAGGAAGATGGTGTCGACGAGGTTAATCGCCATCCACCGGTAGACGGGCGATAGCCCGACGACGAGGACGATCGCGGGGATGGTGAGCGGCAGGAGGCAGAGGAATTCGATGGTCCGCTTCAGCCGTGGCAGCCGGAGCCGGACCCAGATCATGGTCGGCAGCAGCAAGACCACCATGGCGACCGACGTGATCGCGGCGAGACCCAGCGAGTCGCGGATGGCCCCAAGGAGGTCGGGATAGGTCACGATCGTCGTCCACGCATCCAGCGTTCGTGGCGCGCCGACGTGGTTGCCTCGCGTGGAAAACTCGAACATCGCACCGATCGGAACGAGGAAGAAGGCCCCGCCCAGGACGAGCACGATCGTGCGAAACACACGCAGCCTGAGCCGGCGAGCTCGGGTCACCGGCCGGCCCTTTGGGACGGGTTCATCGAAGCCACCGCGACGTCCTGCGTTGAAGCAGAGCGTACGTCGTCATCACGATCGCCACAATTACGACCATGCCCAGCGCCAGTGCTTGCGCGAGCCCCGGGTTGGCGCGCCCGGTCTCACTGGTCAGAAAGTTGCTGATCGCGATCGGCACGATTGGATTGCCCTGGCTGATGAGTGCGGCCGCGGTGGCGTACGCGGAGAACGCGTTGGCGAAGAGCAGCAGTGTGGCGCCGAGGAAGGCCGGGGCCAGAAGCGGACCGGCGACATAGCGCCAGTAGTGCCAGGTGCCGCCGCCGAGGCTCTCGGTCGCCTCCCGCCACTGCGGGCGGATGCCGTCGAGTGCCGGCAGAAAGACCAGGACCATGAGCGGGATCTGAAAGTAGGTGTAGACGAGCACGAGGCCGGGCAACTCCGTCAGCCACACGCCATGCGCATAGATGTTGAGGCCTCGGTCCTGAAGCCACAACGTGACAAAGCCCACGCTGCCGATGGTGGCGATGAAGGCGAAGGCCAGCGTCACACCGCCGAACTGCGCGAGCACGCCACACGCCGACGTGACCACCCGACGCAGCACACCCCGTGGGTTTCCGGTCGCGACCGCGTACGCCAGCAGCGCCCCGGCCACGGCGCCAACCACGGCACTTGCCGTGGAGACCAGGAGGCTAGCGACAAAGGCGTTGAGGACAAACTCCTGATTCAGCTCGGTGATGTTGGACAGGGTCGGGCCGTCCTTGCCCGCGAACGCGCCTACGATGACGATCACAGTGGGGAGCAGCAGGAATAGGCCCACGTAAAGCAGGAACGGAAACGCGCCGATCCAATGAAGCGGGAAACGGCGGCCGCCCTCTCGAGGGCGGCGCGCCGTCTTGACGTCCGGATTACCGGTAGCGATCAACCCATGGCCTTGGACCAGTTGTCTTTGAGGTACGCGTTGGCGGCTGCCGCCTGGTCATCGCTCATGAAGACCGGCGTTCCCTTCACGGGCGGCAGTGCAGCCGCTGCGGCCGCGTCGACACTCCCCGACGCGGTCATGGCGGCCATGCGCACTGGGTGCGCGCCGCCCCTGAGGAACTCGTTCTGGCCGGCGTTCGAGTACAGGTACTCTTCCCACAAGCGAGCGGCCGCCGGGTGTGGTGCACCCTTGTTGATGGCCTGCGCGTAGGCAGCAACCACGGGGTTCGCAGGCAAGAAGAGCTTCCACGTCGAGACGTCCTTGACGTGCGTCTGGGAGTTGTAATCCCACTCAAAGAGGACCGGCGTGGTGCCTTCCTTAACCGTGGCCGTCGTCCCGATCACATTGACCCAGTTGCCCTTCGCCTTCAGCTGCTTGAAGAAGTCGACGCCCTTGCTGATGTCATCGAGCGAACCGCCGTTGTTGAGGCTCGCCTCCATGATCGCGTTCACCGCCTGGTTCGAGCCCAGCGCGTTGCCTGGAAGGGCGACCTTGCTCTGGAAGGCCGAACCGAGCAGATCCTGAATCGAGGTGATTGCCGGCACCTTGCTGGAGTCGTAGCCGATCGCCATGGCACCGCTGTAGTCCTGGACCCACAGGCCGGTGGGCTCCTTCGAACTCGCTGGAATGTCGCTCCACGTCGAGACCTGATACGGGGCAAAGCGGTCGACATTCTTCAGTGCAACCGCCATACCGACGTCAACCACGTCGGGAGCACGCGTCGTGCCAGCGAGTGTGCCGATCGCGTCGACCTCCTGCTGGCTGCTGTCGTTGGGAGCGGCGGAATTGACGTGGATGCCGTATTTGTTCTGGAAAGCCGTGATCGTTACGCCGTAGTTGGCCCAGTCAGGAGGAAGCGCGATCACATTCAGCGTGCCCTCCTTCTTGGCCGCTGCGACCAAGGCGTCCATGCCGCCCACATCGGCGGCGGACTTTGCTGAGGCCGCGCTTGTGTTCGCCGCGTTGCTCGTTCCGCATGCGGTCAGCAGGGTCAGCGCCCCGGCCAGGATACCCAGGCGGCGTAGCGCCCCGCTCATCCCCGAACCCCCTCGAGCTGGCCGTTCCCGGCCGGAAAGTCGCGTCGCCGAAGCCAAGCGTAGTCCATGTTCCCCTCCCTTCAGAGTCGGGCTAGTTGTCCTTCACCACGTTTAACCATCTCCCGGACGGGATGTCAAGGAGCGGCCGATTAAGTTTAGCTACGGTGCGCGGCGCGGGCCACGGCACCTGGCAAGCTCCATTCATTTGGGTGCCCCTCCGAGGCCGGGGGAGATAATCCTCGCATGCCAAATCCCGTTTTCGAGGCAGTGCGCACAGTCTTGGCCGTCCGCGAGTATCAGGACAGGCCGATTCCAGACGAGGTCGTGGACCGTATCATCGATGCGGCTCGCCTCACCGCCAGTGGAAGCAACCGTCAGCCCTGGCATTTCGTCGTCGTCCGTGAGCGGGAGCACCTGCGAGAGTTAGGCGCGCTGGTGAGGACGGGGCCTTATACGGCACGGGCGGGCCTCGCGGTTGTCGCGGCTTACTTGAAGGAAAGCCACGTCGGTGTTTCGGATGTCAGCCGCGCAATTCAGTCCATGATCCTGACAGCCTGGGCGGATGGTGTCGGCTCCAACTGGACAGGGTTCGGCAGCCTCGAGGGTGTCCGAAAAGCCGTTGGGTTGCCGGAGGAGTACGAGGTGCTCGCCGTCGTCCCGTTCGGCTACCCTGCGCGTCCGGTGAAGGGAGTCAAGAAGCGCAAGCCACTCGCCGAAGTGGCGTCCGCGGAACGCTTTGGATCGCCGTTCTCCTGAACAAAAGGAGGGAACCATGACCGAAGCTGCGAGTTCCAAGAAGGGAGCAGCAAGCAACACCAGCAGTCGCGAGCCGTCACACAGGACGGGAACCCGTGAAGAGTGGCTGGCGGCTCGGTTGGACCTGCTCAAGGCCGAGAAGGAGCTGACGCGGCGCAGCGACGAACTGGCGCAAAAGCGGCAGGAGCTGCCCTGGGTTCGGATCGATAAGGACTACCGTTTCGAGACCGACGAGGGTTCGGCGTCCCTCGCCGATCTTTTCAGAGGGCGCTCGCAGCTCCTCATCTATCACTTCATGTTCGGGCCCGAGTTCATTGCAGGGTGTCCAGTGTGCTCCTCTATTGCGGACGGCTTCGATGGTTTCGTCGTCCACCTCGCGCATCACGACGTCACGCTCGGTGCGGTGTCGCGGGCTCCACTCTCGAAACTGCAGGCCTACAAACGGCGGATGGGCTGGAGCTTTCCCTGGGCGTCGTCGTATGGCAGCGATTTCAACTACGACTTCCAGGCGGCGCACACCAAGGAGCAGCAACTGTCCGGAGCCGTCGAGTACAACTTCCGCACGGTGGACAGGCGGCCGGAACTGGAGGCCGGCGAGGCGGGTCACTGGGTCGACGGGATGGGCGTCGGCGTGGACTGGGCGACCTACACGCGAGAAGCGCCCGGCATGAGCGCCTTCACGCTCGAGGAGGGCGTCGTGTACCACACCTACTCGGCTTACGCGCGCGGGCTGGACGTTCTCTGGGGCATGTATCAATGGCTCGACCGCGCCCCGCTCGGTCGCAACGAGCACGGCATCTGGTTCCGCCGCCATGACGAATACGGCAGGCAATAAAGGAGGAGGACGTGACATGTTGAAATCACAAGACGTTCGCCGCTTCCAGGAGCGACTCAAGGCGGAGCGTGATGCGATCGAGTCGCGTATCGCAACCAACAAGCAAGGTGTTCAGGAAACAGTGCAGGATGAGTCCGGAGTGGGCGATTCAGGCGATGAATCAAACCTGCTTTACGAGCGAGAAGCAGACCTTGATGAAAATGCCCGGGATCAGAAGGAATTAGAGCAGGTCAAGAGAGCGCTCGACCGTATCGAACAAGGAACCTACGGGCTTAGCGAAGTCTCGGGCAAGCCCATCCCAATCGAACGCCTGGAGGCCATCCCCTACGCGACGACGCTGGTCGATGAGCGCCCGCTCGAGGCAGAGTAGCTGGCGACAGACTTGACCATCACCCGCCGGCGTCGGTCTCATCGATGAATCGGATCAGACCATCGACGTAGGTTTCCTGGTCGTCGTACATCGCCAGGTGGCTGCCCTTGGGGCACAACAAGAAACGCCCGCGCTGCACCTGACCCGCCATCCACTCCATGTGTTTTGGGTCCATGGTGTCGTAGGTGGAGCCGATGGTGAGCGTCGGCACCTCAATCTTTTTGAGATCCGCCGTTCGATCCCACTCGAGAAGGCGGCCGCTTAAGCCCAACTCACTCGGTCCCTGCATCAGTGTGTAGATCGTCTGGTTCAGATGCTTGAACAGGCGGTTCACCGGATCCGGCCATTGATCAGCCGGCATCCGCAGGGCGTGTTGCTCGTAGTGCATTGGGATCAGAATTTCCATGTAGCGCGGATTGTTGGTGTCGTTCTCGGCTTCCATCCGCTTGACTTCAGCGAGTGCCTCCTGATCCATCGCCGGCATCAGCACTTCTTGTGCATAGGCGTTGTACGCAGGGCAGCTCGCCATCATGTTCGAAACGATCAGCCCCTTGAGGTGCTCCTGATACTTGAGCGCGTACTCGATCGCGAGGATGCCGCCCCAAGAGTGCCCCAGCAGGTAGAAGTTGTCCCGACCGAGGCCGAGGGCTCGGCGAACCTGCTCCACTTCTTCGACGAACCGGGGCAGTTCCCAGAGATCCGTGTCGTCAGGCTGATCGCTATAGGCCGAGCCGAGCTGGTCGTAGTAGTAATACTCGATGCCCGCGTTCGGCAAGTAGCTGTCGAAGGCTTCGAAGTACTCGTGCGATCCGCCCGGTCCGCCGTGAAGCAGCAGGAGCCTCTTGGTCGGATTGTTGCCGATACGCTTGGTCCAGACGCGGAAACTACCCTTCGGTGTCTCGATTGGAATCAGCTTGACCCCACCGCTCAGCAGGTCGTCGCGTCCGGTGTAGTCGAGGTAGCTGCGAGTCTGTGTCTGCACCCGGCCCCTCCCTTGGCTTGCTGGCTGTGACGACGCTAAGTTTTGCACGTCTGGCGGCTAACCGAGGGACAAATCGCCCAGTAGTCCAGTTGCGTTGGCGCGCAGCTGAACCGTCTTCTAAGGGGAGCTGCGTGGTCGCGAGAACGGCGACCATCCGCCGTTGTGTATATCGTGACCTCGCCAACCGCTCTGTGGAAAGTCGTTTTGCTCGGGATCATCGCCGCCCTCCTCCTGGCGTTGGGGGCCGCCATGTCCTTCGTGCCGGACCCAGCGAATTCGATCGCCGCCTACCAGCAGGCGACCCCCTGCGCCGCGAGCATCCCCTCGGACAACTGCTATGCCGTGGTACCCGTCACCGTGGTCAGCGCCTCCGCCCTTCACTTTCACAGGAACAGGCCGGACGAGGAGCACGTCATCGTCCAGGCTCCCAGCGGCCCCAGCGAGGTCGTCCTTCCCTGGGCGGGCGAGCAGGATCAGGTTCTCGTGGCCGGCGCGACCGGAACGGTCGACGTCTATCGCGGAGTTCCTGTGCTCCTGGCAGTCGGCGGATATCGGTTCGCCACCCTGCAGAACCCGGTCGTTCAGCAGACGCAAACCCGATGGGCCGGCTGGATCTTCCTGATCCTCGGGGTTGCGTTTGGCGGCGCGGTGGTCCTGACCCTCCTCCCTCGGTGGCGTCGATCACCGTTTCCGGTTGCGTCATCAGACGCCCTCGGCCAGGCGATCGTTCAGCTGCCTCCGGACGCCGATCCGCGGGTGGTAGAGAAGATGAATGAGATCCGGCAGCGTCTCGCCACGATGCAAGCGCGGTCGCAGCGGCGCCAGATCACCAGGGGGCAGACGATCGGAATCATCATCGGCTGCGCCGTCGCCGTGCTAGGCGCGCTGCTCCTACGCGGTGTCCACTAAGGCGCGGTTTCCCCGGCCAGCTGGCTGGCGGCTTACTTCCGGCGCCCCTTGCGCCCCTTTCGCAGCATCGCCTCAAGGCCAAAGACCAGTAAGTCCACCGTGTCCGACCACCACCGATCGGGGTCGCTGGCCCATACATCCGCGAGTTCTGTGGCAGTGGCCACGGAGTTTGGAAACTGGTCGCGGTGCAGGCTCAGCAGCCCGAGCTCGAAACGCTTGCGCAGCAGCTCGCGATCTCTGATATTGCCCTGTTGATTGGCGTTGGGGCCCGCCGGACGTACCAGCAAGACATAACCGGCAAGGAGGTTGGAGACAATGCGGATCAAAGAAGCAGCCTGACGTCGCTTAAAGCCGGCACTCAGCAGGATTCCGAGCACGTCTTCAATCGGCGTCCAGAAGGCGGAAAGGTCGTCACCGCTGTAGGCGATTTGAAGCGGCAGCGCCAGCGGCCGTTCGTCCATCTGGTCCCTGAAATTCAGCATCGCTCGCCGCACCCGGTCGGTCCAACTCATGGACGGCCGGAACCCGACCGTCAGGTCGAGGCCCTCCATCACCACCTCGGCCATGGCGTTGATCAAGTCCTGCTTGTCCCGCACGTGGCGGTAGAGCGCCATCGGGGTAACGCGGAACTCCGACGCCAAGCGCCGGAGGCTGACCGCATCCAGGCCCTCGGTTTCGCCGATCTTGAGCGCCCGCCTGACGATGGCTTCCCGTGTCAGGCCTCGGTGCTTGGCTCGATCAACGTGCGGCATGGGTATTGACAAGTATACGGCGCATACTTATGATTAACTCGATGTATACGCTGTATGCTGACACCACTAACATCGATATTAGCTCGGCTGACGGGAGTTCTTATAGAGGCAACCGATCATGAATTCCGGCGCCACTTCGGCGATCGCCGCAACCGCGCTGCGCAAGTCCTATGGCAACAAGATGGAGGTGCTGCGCGGCGTGGACTTCGACGTGGCGCGGGGCGGCATTTTCGCCCTGCTCGGATCGAACGGGGCGGGCAAGACCACGGTCGTGAAAATCCTATCCACGCTGCTCAAGTCCGACTCCGGAACGGCCAGCGTCAACGGCTTCGATGTCGCCACGCAGGCTGCGGACGTGCGGCAGTCCATCAGCCTCACCGGACAGTTCGCCGCCGTCGACGAAATTCTCACCGGTCGGGAGAACCTCGTGCTGGTCGCCCGGTTGCGGCACCTCAAGCACCCGGGCACTATCGCGGATGACCTGCTCGATCGTTTCTCGCTGACCGACGCCGCCGCGCGGAAGGTATCGACGTATTCGGGTGGCATGCGCCGCCGCCTCGACATCGCGATGAGCCTCATCGGGAATCCGCCGGTCATCTTCCTCGACGAGCCGACGGCCGGGCTCGACCCCCAGGCGCGCATCGAGGTGTGGCAGGCCGTTAAAGAACTCGCCGAGCACGGCACGACGGTGCTGCTCACGACGCAGTATCTGGACGAGGCCGAGCAACTCGCCGACCGGATCGCGATCCTTCACGAGGGTCGGATCATCGTGAACGGCACCCTCACCGAGCTCAAGCAGCTGCACCTGCCCGCCAAGGTCGAATACGTCGAGAAGCAGCCGACCCTCGAGGACGTCTTCCTCGCCATCGTCGGTGACGGCGGCAAGGACAGCGACGCTGGCAATGACCGCAGCGTCGCACGGACGAGTAAGGAACAGCGATGACCAAGCATTTCTTCGGCGATACCGCCGTCCTGCTGGGACGATCTTTGCGCCACATCACGCGCAGCCTGGACACCATCATCACAACCACGATCATGCCGATCGCCCTCCTGCTGCTGTTCGTCTACGTGTTCGGCGGCGCGATCAAATCAGGGTCGGATTCGTATGTGAACTACCTGCTGCCCGGCATTCTGCTCATCACGATTGCTTCGGGCATCTCCTACACCGCATTCAGGCTCTTCCTGGATATGAAGAGCGGCATCTTCGAGCGATTCCAGTCCATGCCGATCGCACGGTCGTCCGTGCTGTGGGCGCACGTGCTGACCTCGCTGGTCGCCAATCTGATCTCGCTCGTGGTCGTCGTGCTCGTCGCCCTCCTCATGGGCTTCCGCTCGGGGGCGGGAGTGGTGGCGTGGCTCGCGGTTGCCGGGATCCTGATCGTATTTACCCTGGCGTTGACGTGGATCGCCGTGATCCCCGGTCTCTCCGCGAAGTCCGCGGACGGCGTGAGCGCGTTCTCCTATCCGCTCATCTTCCTGCCGTTCATCAGCTCGGCATTCGTGCCCACCGACACCATGCCCGGCCCGGTGCGCGCCTTCGCCGAGTACCAGCCGGTGACGTCCATCGTCAACGCGATCCGCGACCTTTTCACACACGAGCCGGTTGGCACCGACATCTGGATCGCCCTTGCCTGGTGTGTCGGCATCCTCATCGTCGCGTACATCTTCGCCATGGTCATTTACCGTCGCAAGATCGCCTAGTGGATGTCCGAACGACTTGTTCAGCGATCATGCGGTGCACCTCGTCGGATCGGCGTAGGCCCACCGGAACGGCTTGGCGGTCTTGTTGTACTGCTTGATGTATCGCATCAGCGACCGCTGCCGGCCGTTTGCGGCCGACTCGGGCTGACAAGCCCAACGGCTACCTTCTCGGCTCATACCGCATCGCCACCGCCCCCGAGCCGAACTGCAGCCGGCTCACCAGCCTCAAGTCGATACGTTTCGATAGCCCCGCGAACAGCGTCGGCCCGTGGCCCGCAACCCTGGGGTGCACCACGAACTCGTACTCATCGATCAATCCCAGCTCCGCCAACGCAAGCGGGAGCTTCACGCCTCCTACGAACAGTCCCTTACCCGGCTCCCCCTTCAGCTGCTGAACGGCCCTCCCCAGATCCCCGCGCACGAGCTCGGCGTTCCAATCGACCCGGTCCAGGGTGGTCGACACGACGTACTTCTTTGCCGCGTCGATCGTCCGGGCGAAGGGCTCCATCCAATCAGGCCTCGCTCCTGGCTGCCCCGGCGGCCGCCACGCTGCCTCCATCATTTCGTAAGTCACCCGGCCAAAGAGGAGGGCATCGGCCTGCTCGAGGTTCTCGACCGCGTGACGATGTAAGTCTTCGTCCACGATCCCTTCACGATGATCGCAGCACCCGTCCAATGTGACGTTGATGGAATACCGAAGGGGTCGCATTGCGCAAGAGTACCGCCGTCCATGAATCTGACCCACTTCTGCGACGTGGTCCGCTAGGGCTGGTGCAATGATGGGTGGCGTGTCGCAGGCGATCTCCATTTCTGGTCTTGTAAAGACGTTCGGATCGACGCGCGCTCTCGACGGTCTCGACTTGGCGGTCGAGGCTGGCGAGGTCCACGGATTTCTCGGGCCGAACGGTTCGGGCAAGACGACGACTATCCGTGTGTTGCTCGGGCTGCTCCGCGCGGACTCCGGGGAGGTCGCATTGCTTGGAGGCGACCCGTGGCGCGACGCCGTCAGACTGCATCGCCGGTTGGCGTACGTGCCCGGCGAGGTCAGTTTGTGGCCGAACCTGTCTGGAGGGGAGGTGATCGATCTGTTCGGTCGGTTGCGGGGCGACCTCAATCGGCGGCGGCGCGACGAACTTCTCGAACGTTTTCAGCTCGACCCGACCAAGAAGACCCGCTCCTATTCGAAAGGGAACCGGCAAAAAGTGGGATTGGTTGCGGCGCTGGCATCTGATGCCGAACTGCTCTTGCTCGACGAACCGACATCGGGACTGGACCCACTCATGGAGGCGGTATTCCAGGACTGCATTCGCGAGGTGAAGGCCGAGGGACGAACGGTCTTGCTCTCCAGCCATATCCTGGCCGAGGTCGAAGCGCTGTGCGATCGCCTGAGCATCATCAGGCTCGGGCGCGTGGCGGAGCGAGGCACGCTCGATGAGTTGAGGCATCTTACCCGTACGTCGATCACCGCGGAGACCCAGTTTTCCGCGGATAGCCTGGCCGACCTCGCCGGCGTTCATGGCCTCGAGATCGACGGCCAGCACGTCCGCTTCGAGGTCGACACCGATCACCTCGACGTTGCGGTCCGACGGCTCGCCGAGCTCGGAGTCCGCAGCCTGGTCAGTCATCCGCCCACGCTCGAAGAGCTGTTCTTGCGGCACTACGGCGACGAGCTGGCGAAGGAACCCGAACGCGTCGACGGCAATCGCGATGGGAGACCCTGACCGCAGGGATGACCGCGCTGATTGGAACCGTCGAGCTGACCCGCTTCATCCTGCGGCGCGACCGCATCCGGATCCTGGTCTGGATCGTCGCTA
>DASWBA010000003.1:0-2857 GCA_036390825.1 Candidatus Dormiibacterota bacterium | reverse complement strand
CGCTCACCTGGGTCCTGTGGTCGGCGGCGTGGACGCCTGGGAGCGAAGGCTCGTATCAGCTGCAGGTCCGCACCACAGACGCCGGTGGCGTGGCTCAGGATTCGAAAGCTGCAGCCAGCTACCCGGGCGGAGCGAGCGGCTACCACACGATTCAAATAGACGTCAGCAAGAGCTAGCGGTCGCCATCGCGATTTCGTGGCCAGGGCGGCTGGGTTAAACCCAGCCGCAACTCCGCGCTCATGAGCCCACCCGGCGTTGCCACGAGTGACTACTAAGACAGTCCCTTCCCGGGAGGGTGAGCAGGGCCGCGAATCCGGCCGGCATGGCAGAAACGGAGAACGACCTGCCGAGGACGGCCGTTGAAATCGTCTTCCTCTGGGGTCCCCGCGACGAAGTCGCGGGAGCCAGTGAGAGGGAACCAAGCTGGTTCCCTCTCATAACTACTTCATCGCCCAGCCTGCTTTTAGGGTGTCCCAGATCATCTTCAGCCCGCCTTCCTTGCGGACCATCTTCAGGATCTTCGACTGCTTCTCCCACTTGGAAGTGCCGTCCACCCTGAAGAACTCGTCGAGGGCGCGGTCTGCGATCTCCGGATACTTCGTCAGCAGCTGCGGGTTGTGTTCGAGCAGAGGCACGGCCTTGTCGTACTTGCGCATGTCTTGCATGATCCAGGAGTTGTCGAGCCTGCCTTTGTACTCACGCAGCCGGCGCTCAGAAAAGTCGCCGGTCTCTTTGGCGTGAACCACGGTTTCACCTGCCATCCGGCCCGAGGCCATGGCGAGGTTCGAACCTTCGCGATGGACCGGGTTCGACAGCATCGCCGCATCGCCGCAGACGAGGTAGCCAGGGCCGTATACCTTCGGGATGCCCCGATATCCGCCCTCGGGGATGAGGTGCGCGAGGTACTCGACGGTCTCGGCGCCTCGGAGCAGTGGCTTCACGCTGGGATGGGTCTTGAAATGCTCCATGAGTTCGTTGGGGCTTCGCAGCGTGGCGTTGAACTCGCTCAGGAGCGCTCCGCCTCCGACGGACAGCGTGTCCTTGTTGGTGTAGATGAACATGAATCCGGACATGCCCATCGTCGAGTCGCCGAAGCACTCGATGGTGCAGCCTTCGCCCGCCTCGCAGTTGAAGCGTTCCTCGATCAGGCCGGCATCGAGCTGCATGATCTCCTTGACCGCCATCGCCACCTCATTCCGATGCAGCTTGCGGCGAAGCGGCTTGCCGTTGATGACCGTCTTCTCGAGCAGGCCCACTCCAAGGCCGATGCCTTCGCAGACGACGACGACGTCGGCGTAAAGGTCGTCGCCGCGGCCCGTGCCGACGCCTGCCACCCGATTGTTCTTGACGATGAGTCTGTCGACCACGGTCTCCGGCACGACCAGCGCACCCACTTTCTCGGCCTGCTCGGCAAACCACGAATCGAAACGCGCGCGTAGGACAGAGTAAGAATGCGGATGCTCGCGATTGCGATGGTTCTTGTAGTCGATGCCGATGTAGGCCTCGGGCGTCATCAGCCAGCGCCGCTCTTCGATGATCGGACGTTCCAGCGGCGCTTCTTTCCAGGCGTCCCCTACGATCTCCTGGAGGTAGTGGTTGTACAGGATGCCGCCCATGACGTTCTTCGACCCAGGCTTGGGCCCGCGCTCGAGCAGGACCACCTGGAGCCCCGCCTTCGCCATCGTGTACGCCGCCGCGGTGCCGGCCGGCCCGGCGCCGACGACGATTGCGTCGAACTTCTCCTCGTCCCCCACGAGGGCAGATCGTAAATGAAGCTGGTGGGATTGACCGGAGGCGTCGGGTCGGGAAAGTCGACGGTGGCCGACATGCTGCGCGAGCTGGGCGCCCAGGTCGTCGACGCCGACGAGGCCGCGCATGCCGTCTACGAGCCCGGCAGCCCCGGCTTCGACGCGGTCGTCCGCGAATTCGGGGCAGAGTACGTCGAGGGCGGCCGCATCGATCGTTCGCGGTTGGGGGAGCTGGTCTTCCATGACGACGACGCCCGTCGCCGGCTGAATTCCATCGTGCATCCACTCGTGCGCGACTGGATGGCGCAGCGGACGGCGGAGGCGGCCGAGCGCGGAGCCGAGGTCGTCGTGCAAGACGTCCCGCTTCTGTTCGAGAACGGGCTGGAGGGCCTGTTCTCAACGGTCGTCCTCGTCTATGCACCCGAGGAGGTGCAGGTCGAGCGATTGGTTTCGGGCCGAGGCTTCACACCCGAGCGCGCGCGCGCAATGATCGCGGCCCAGATGCCGATCGAGAACAAGCGTGGGCTCGCCCACCACGTCATCAACAACAGCGGGACTCGCGAAGAGACGCTGAAGCAGGTCACGGCGATCTGGAAGCTGCTGACGACCGGCTAGATCGCGCCTTCCTTCTCGAGCGCGGCGAGCCGCGTTCCGTCGATTCCAACCTCCGACAGGATCTCAGCCGTGTGCTCTCCCAGCGCGGGCGCATCGCGCCGGCGCCAGTCGGCGCGCATCGGCACCGCGGGCCGGACTTCGACGCCGGCCGGACCGTTGACGACGAGCCCGCGAGAGGCGATCTGGGGATGTGTCGCCACCTCATTCAGGTCGAGGACAGGCTCACAGCAAACCTCCAGCCCGGCCAGTTCCCGCTCCCATTCCGATCTGGTTCTTGACTGAAAGACCGCCTCCATCGTCCGGTGTGCGCGAACCCGCTCATCGCCGGCGGCGAACTGGATCTCGATGAGCTCCGGCGCGCCCACCGCATTGCACAGCGCCGTCCAGAACTTCGGCTCCAGGGCGCCGACGCTGTAGTAGCCGCCGTCCTTGCACGCATAGACCCGGTAGCAGGCGTACCGGCCGGTCAGCCGGTGGTCGCCGCGACCGACCTC
>DASWBA010000002.1:0-5784 GCA_036390825.1 Candidatus Dormiibacterota bacterium | reverse complement strand
GAAGGCGACGTCATCGAGTCCTACCAGGTCAAACAGGCCTAGTCCGACGCGCCCCCTCAAGGTCGGCTTCCAGCTGCCCGAGGTGGAGCGGCTCGTCCGCTGGCCTGAACTCGTCGCCATGACGCGGCTGGCCGAACAAGTTGGGTTCGACTCGGCGTGGGTGGGCGACCACCTTCTATACCGTGACGAGGTCAATGGGACTCGGGGTCCGTGGGAGGCGTGGACCATGTTGGCCGGCCTTGCTGCGGCAACCAGCCGGATTGCGATCGGGCCCCTGGTCGCCTGCACCAGCTTTCACAATCCGACGATGCTCGCCAAGATGGCCGGAACGGTCGATGAGATCAGCGGCGGACGCCTGATCCTTGGGCTCGGCGCCGGCTGGAACGAGACCGAATATCGCGCCTACGGCTTTCCCTTCGACCGGCGTGTGGCGCGATTCGCCGAGGCCTTCACCATCATTCGATCGCTGCTGCGCGATGGCAAAGTCGACTTCGCCGGAGAGTTCTACACCGCTCGTGATTGCGAGCTGGTGCCGCCACCACGCCCCGGCGGACCTCCGTTGATGGTCGGGTCCATCGGTGAGCGGATGCTGGCGCTGACCATGCCCTACGTCGACGGCTGGAACGCCTGGTACAACTGGACGGGCAACCGACCCGAAGGGGTCGCACCGTTGCGGGAGAAAGTGGACGCCGCCTGCATCGCGGCCGGGCGCAACCCGCGTGACGTGGAACGGACGGTTGCGGTCCTGGTGAAGTTGCCGGGCGCTGTTGGCCGTCGCGAAGTTGATCCGGCAGATGAAGTCACGCCGCTCGAAGGGAGCAGCGATCAGATCGCGGAGGGACTGCGCACCTACGCGCGAGAGGGAATCGGGCACGTCCAGCTCGTGATCGACCCCATCACTGAAGGCTCGATCGAGGCGCTCGCTCCGGTGCTGGAGCGGCTCGACAGCCGAAGCTGACGGGGGGCTTCATACAATGAAGCCATGGGCAGTCATCGAGTTGAACGCGTCGCCGCACAGCTGCGTGAGGAGATCAGTCAAATCATCATTCGCGACCTCAAGGACCCTCGGATCGGGATGGCGACCATAACCGACGTGAAACTGAGCCCCGACCTCCGGAACGCCACCGTCAAAGTCAGCGTGGTCGGCGAAGACGACGCTCGGGCGGCGGCGATCGACGGCCTGGACCACGCCAAAGGCTTCATCAGGCGCGAACTCGGATCCCGCCTGTCGAATCTCCGGTTCGCCCCTGACCTGCGCTTCCAGCTCGACGAAGGCGTCGCCTACAGCGTCCGCGTCAGCAAGCTCCTGCGTGAAGTCGAGCAAGGGGAGCCACACGCCGGCAGCTGAGCTCGCTCCACCGCGCCCCGAGGTGGCCGAGCTGGCGCCCCGGATCTGGCAGGTGATCGATGACGCTCCAGTCGTCACGGCCGTTACGCATAAGGATGCGGACGGCGATACGCTCGGGTCCGCGCTCGGTCTCGCGTTGAGCCTCGAGCTGATTGGAAAATCCGTGCCGGTCGTCTCGTCGCCGCCGGTGCCGGGCGCCTGGTGGTTCCTGCCCGGTATCGAGCGCGTCAACCGGCAGGCCCCGCCGGCGGGGACCCCGGTCTTCATTTTCGACGCCGGCGATGCGTCCCGCGCCGGCAGCTACGAGCCGGTGGTGACACAGGCGCCGGTGATCGTCAATATCGACCACCACGTGACGAACGCCCGGTTCGGCACCATCAACCTGGTCCTGACCGATGCCGCCTCGACCGGCGAGCTGGTCTACGACCTGCTCAAGGCGTGGAAGCTCCACATCCCACCGGGAGCCGCGTCATGCCTGTACGCGACAATCCTTTCTGACACCGGCGGATTCCGGCACGACAACACCTCGGCGCATGCGCTCCGAGCCGCGGCGGAGCTGGTGCAGCTGGGCGCCGATCCGGTCACGATTGCTCGCGGCCTCTTCAAGAGCCGGCCCGCTTCGTGGCTGCGAATGCAGGGGCGGATCCTTCAAGGGTTGCACTACGAATTCGGCGATCGTCTCGTGTGGGGTTCGATCAGCCATGCCGGGCTGCGGGATAGCGGTGCGTCTGCCGACCAGGCGGACAGCGCCATCGACCAGCTGAACACTGTCCGCGGCCAGGAGCTCGCCATCCTCTTCAAAGAGGCGGGACCGCGGCTGACCAAAGTGAGCATTCGCAGCCGCGACCAGGTCGATGCCGCGGAGCTTGCGGCGAAGTTCGGTGGCGGCGGCCACCGCCGCGCAGCCGGATTCGAGCTGGCACTGCCGCTCAAGGACGCGCAAGCCACGGTGCTGGCCGAAGTGCGCGCGCGTATGACCAACCTCGCGTGACATCCGGCATCCTGAATGTCAATAAAACGGTCGGGCCCTCCTCCTTCAGCGTCGTCCGCAACCTGCGGCGCTTGCCGGGGGTGGTGAAAGCGGGACATGGCGGCACACTGGACCCGGCAGCGGATGGCGTCCTGCCGATTTTGATCAATGCGGCAACGCGCGTGGCCGACTTCGTGCACGAGTGGCCGAAGACGTACGTGGCGACCATCACATTCGGCTTTACCTCAGATACCGGTGACCGCGAAGGCACGATCAGCCCGACTGGTGACCCGACCGTAATCACGCGGGGGGACATCGAGGCGGCGTTACCGGCGTTCACCGGGCGCATCGACCAGGTCCCGCCGCTCTACTCGGCGCTGAAGCAGGGTGGAGAGGCGCTCTATCGAAAAGCTCGTCGTGGCGAGCAGGTCGAGCGGCAAGCACGGCCGGTTGAGATCCATGCCATCCGCCTGCTCGACTATGACCCGGCGTCGGCGGTCGCTCGCATCGAGGTGAGCTCGGGGCGCGGGATGTACGTCCGTACGCTCGCGCACGACCTTGGGTCAGCCCTGGGAACCGGCGCTTACCTGTCGGGGCTCACGCGCACCGCGGTCGGTCCAATGTCGCTTGACGACGCCGTTTCGATGGCGACGCTGACGGCGGCAGGCGAGGAGTGGACCCGATGGCTGCTGCCGATGGATCTGCCGTTGCGGAATTGGCCGGCCGTGGCGCTCGATGCCGCCGGTGTCGTCGCGGTGCGACGAGGTCAGGCCGTCCCGGCCCCGAACAGCAGAGCCGGTCGCTACCGACTGCTTGGCCCCGATGGCGGCTTGCTGGCCTGGGGCGAGGCCGATGCCAGCATGCGGATCCAGCCGCGCGCCGTCTTTCCCTCATGACGCAGGTCAGCTTCGGTTTCCCGGCGGCGGGCTTCCTGGGTCCGAGCCATATGACGATGGGCACCTTCGACGGCGTCCATCGTGGCCATCAGGCGTTGCTCAAGCCCTTGATTGCCGGCGCTCGTCAGGTCGGCGCGGCGAGCGTGGTGGTCACCTTCGAGCCGCATCCGCGATGCGTGCTGGATCCCGAAAATTGCCCCGCGAACCTCACGACGCTCGAGGAGAAAACCTGGCTGCTCGATCAGCTCGGCCTCGACCACCTGGTCGTGATCCCGTTTACGCCGCAGATCGCAGCCCTGAGTCCGGCAGCGTTCATGCAGCGGCTCTTGCGCGGCATCCGGGTACGGCGCATGGTGATTGGGGAGAATCACCGGTTCGGGCACCGACAGCGTGGGGATCCGGCGTTCTTGCGCCGGCTCGGTACCCGGCACGACTTTACCGTTGAGGTCGCTCCGACCCTGGCCCGCGGCAAAGCGCCGATCAGCAGCTCTCGGATCCGGCGCCTTGTCCTGCTCGGCCAGGTTCGGGCCGCGGCGCAATTGCTCGGTCGGGACTATGTCATCCGCTCCACCGTGGAGCACGGGCTCAAGCGGGGGCGCGAGCTCGGCTTCCCAACTGCCAACCTGCGGATCAGCGCCAACAAACTCTTACCGGCCACCGGCATCTACGCCGCCCGCGTCGACGTCGAGGACCAAACGCATGCCGGTGCCCTGAGCGTCGGCTTCCGCCCGACCTTCGGCAGCAACAGCCTCACCGTTGAGGTCTTCATCCTCGACTTCGACGGCGATCTCTACGACAAGCTCCTGACAGTTTGGTTCGTGCAACGGCTGCGCGCCGAGAAGCGATTCGCCTCGGTGCCGGCGTTACAGCAACAGATGTCGCGCGACGTCGAGGCCGCCCGTCGCATCCTCGGCAGCGTCCCGTCCGGCGACCGTACGTGATCGAGAAGAAACCGCCTCTGATCATCGTCAACCCCGCCGCCGGTGGCGGTCGGGCCCGCGGCTTCTGGCGGCGCTGTGCGGAAGCGTGCGCCGGGCTCCCCTTCGAGGTGGTCGAGACCAGGCGTCGTGGCGATGCCGCCGACTACGCCGCCATCGCCGGCGATCGGCTGGTGATCGCGGTCGGTGGCGACGGCACGGCCCATGAGGTTGTTAACGGGTTGCTCCGGCGACCGAGCGAAAGTCCGCCGCGGGTCGGATTCCTGCAACGCGGCACCGGCGCCGACCTACGGCGAACGCTGGCCAGCCCGCGCCGGGCCGAGGACGTTGCTGCGTGGCTTCGGACCGATCGCTGGCGCCGCATCGACGTCGGGCGCGTCGGGACATCGACGGGCCGGCGCTTTTTCATCAACGTGGCCGATGCCGGCATCGGCGCGGAGGTCGTCCGGCGGGCCGCCCGGGGACCCGCGGTCCTGGGCGGGACGATCAACTTTCTCGGCGGCGCCGTGATCAGCCTGCTGACGCATCGCAACGCGCTGGTCCAGCTTCGCCTCGACGATGGCCCGGTCCTAAGCCGCCGCATCCGCACCGTGGCGGTTGCCAATGGGGCCTACCTCGGTGGTGGGATGTGGATCGCGCCCAAGGCGCAACCCGATGACGGACGCTTCGACGTTGTCACCATCGGTGACGTCAGCCGAACGCTCGGCATCCGAAGCCTCCCGATGCTTTATCGCGGCACGCACGGCCGGCTGGCCCAGGTCGAATTCGGGCAGGCTCGCCGAGTCGAGATCGATAGCGAGCAGCCGATCGGTGTCGAGGCGGACGGAGAACTCGTCGGTCACACGCCGGCCGTATTCGAAATCGTTCCCGGTGCGCTCCAGGTTATCGATTGGCGCCCTTCGGGTATACTCTCCCCTGACCGAGCGCGGGTGTCCGACTAGCCAACGGCACTCGGGCGGGTGATTTCAGGAGGTACAGCGACTGGCAACAACGACCAAGGCGAGCGTCATCGAGACCAATCGCCTCAATGAGAAGGACACCGGGTCATCCGAGGTCCAGATCGCAATTTTCAGCGAGCGGATCAATCACCTCACCGACCACCTCAAAATGCACGCCCACGACCACAACTCGCGGCGCGGCCTGCTCCAGCTGGTCGGAAAGCGCCGCCGGCTGCTGAACTATCTGCAGCGGACCGATATCGACCGCTACCGGGCGGTTATCGCCAAGCTCGGGCTCCGGAGGTGATGGCCTAGAGCGACACCGACTGCCCGGGCGGGACCGCATTTCGCAGGGTTAGAGATTGGTGCGCGGAGAAAGGGTTCCTTTTCTTCGGACCCCAACCCCTAACCCGCCAGTGACGAGATCTGCCTGGGCCGATTGCCAATAGTATTCGGCCGCCATGTGCGGCCCAGGAGGAATCGTGAACCAAACACAACTCGAAATCGGCGGACGGACCCTGAAAGTCGAAACGGGTCACGTCGCTCAGCAAGCATCCGGCGCGGTCACCGTCCGGATGGGCGACACCATGCTGCTCGTCACCGCGGTGATGTCCGCGACGCCACGGGAAGGCATCGACTTTTTCCCGCTCACCTGTGACTACGAAGAGAAGCTCTACGCCGCCGGCAAGATCCC
>DASWBA010000001.1:0-11089 GCA_036390825.1 Candidatus Dormiibacterota bacterium | reverse complement strand
TTTGCCGGCACGCCCACCGGCCTCGACCTTCGCCAGCGCCAGTTGCCCGATGTTGAGCCCCTGGATGGTGGCGAGGTCACCGAGGGCCCGCAGGAAGTACTGGCGGCGACGCCGCTCTACGACGCGGCCGAGCTCGTGCTCCAGACCCTGGACGCCTTCCACAAACGAGATGCGGAAGGGATCGGTGATCCGCGCCCGCTGCGGACCGAGTTCTTCCTGGACGAGCTTCTTGGCGTCGCCCGACAGGCCCTCATTGCTGACGATCACACCTTCGGCCGCCTTGATCCGCGACACCTTGGCGTTGAATGCGTAGGCGTCCGCCAGGTTGAACTCGCGATCCTTAAGCTGGACCAGGACGAGGTCGCCACTGAGGTCAAGAACAATGTCGGTGCCCTGCGGGCCGGCCTCGATGATGACCTGCTCGCGGCTGATGCCAAGCTTGGGAAGGATCGCGGTCGCGAGCGTCGTCATCCAGCGACCCTTGTCGTTGAGCGCGGTCGCGCGCTCGGTCGGCATGATGACCTGATCGACCCGCTCTTCGTTGAGGGGCCTGCCGCAGGCGCATTTCATCCAGTCCGGCGCCATCTTCTGCAGCTTGTTGGGATCGTCGGTGCGGAGCACCGCGTTGCCAGTGCGCGAGCAGACGATCACGTACTCGGATTGGATCAGGCCGAGTTGGCGGAGCTCGCCGAGCCGGCCGGCGACCGCCGTTCCCTGGGCCTCGCCGAGCACTTTCGGCAGATCCGAGACGGTTAGCGATCCCACGCGCTCGAGATCGCGGATCAGCGCCCGGATCTCGGGGGTGGTGAAGGCCGCCATCGCCTGGTTCTCTTCGGCCGTCGCCTCGTTGATCGACTGGCGGGACTTGCGGATGGCATCGAAGTTGTGGCTGCCCACCGGAGCGAGCACCGGCCACGATGACGGCGTGCCGACTTCCTGGCCAAGCGCCTCCTGGGCGGCGGTGCGAACCCGCTTGAGGAAGTCGGTGCGGATTTTCTCCGTCCCGGCACGGTAGGCAATGCCAACCTCGATGAACGCCGGCTTGGCGGCATGCTCGAGCTCCATGAAGTGGACGTCGTCAGACCGTAGCTCGCGCAGGGTGGCGGAACCGGGGCGCCGGACGCGCAGCCAGCCGACCACCGGGGCCGATCCCATGAAGAGCTCTCCCTCGTCGGACGACGACCAACTCTTGGTCACGTCGAATTGGAGGAACTTGTTCAGGAGGTCGAGCGTGAAGCTGATCCCGGCGCTGTCGAAGATCGCCTCGCGCGCGCGGTAAAGAACGCCCATGAACTCAGGGCCGTTGATGCGAGAAACGAGTGTCCAGAACTGGTCGGTGTTGGGGGCGATGTCGAGGCGGCGGACTTCCACAAGCAGCATTGTTTCGGGCTCCTCAGCAATAAAAGTTGGATGAACGGCAGCGCCACCGCCACCCTGCGCCTCCCCAAGAGCCGGTAAGCGGCAGTGGCAGCTTAGGGCCGCGGAATCACTCTTGTCAAACCATTTCGCACTCGCAAGTAATGATGGAGCCGATCACGGGCGAGCCGGCACGGGTTGCATACTGTGCCGGTGACGGAGAGGGAACAGCTGGCGGCCACAGCCCGGGCCGCCGGTCTTCGGCTGACCGCCAAGGACGTGGCCGACCTGCTTCCGGCCTGGAAGCGGTACCTGGGACTGGTCGAACAACTGAGAGCGGCGATGGCGCCTGAGGATTGGGATGACGGCGGTTGAGGCGCTGACCGCCGCACCGCTGGTCGAGATTGCGCGCTCGCTCCGCCAGCGGCGGGTGTCCCCGATCGAGCTGGTGGACGCCTATCGCGACCGGATCGAACAGGCGAGCAGCTTGCACGCCTTTATCACCCTCCCTGGGGAGCGGGCTCGGCAGGACGCCCGGCGGGCGGAAGGGCGGTTGGCCCGGGGTGAGGCGGGGGCGCTCCTCGGCGTGCCGATCGCCGTCAAAGACCTCTTCGCCACGCGGGCGATGAGGACGACCGCCGGCTCGCGAATCCTCAAGGACTGGGTTCCCTCCGCCGATGCCGCCGTGGTGGCCCAGCTACGGGCCGCCGGCGCCATCATCTTCGGAAAGACCAACCTGCACGAGTTTGCCTACGGCGTCAGCACCGCCAACCCCTGGTGGGGCGTCGCCCGCAATCCGCACGACCCCGGCCGCAGCCCGGGTGGCTCCAGCGGCGGTTCGGCCATCGCGGTGGTGGCCGGGCTCTGCGCCGGGGCCCTGGGATCGGACACCGGTGGATCGATTCGGGTCCCGGCTGCGCTCTGCGGCTGCGTCGGACTCAAGCCCACCTTCGGTGCCATCCCCCTGGAAGGGACCATCCCGCTGGGATGGTCGCTCGACCACGCCGGGCCGCTGACGAGGACCGTCAACGACGCGGGTCTGCTGCTCGATGTGTTGACCGGCATGGACGCTGGACGACGTGCCCGTCGGGCATCCACCCGCGGCCTGCGAGTGGGCCTCTTGAAAGGCCCGATTGTCCAGAAGGTCCAACCGCGCGTGGCACACCAGGTTGACGCCGCGGCCGCCGCCCTGCGCCGGCGGGGGCTGCGGGTTCGCGAGGTAAGCGTTCCGGAAATGGAGTGGACGGTCGCGACCCAGCTGGTGACGCTTCGGGCCGAGGCGACCGCCGTCCACGGCCGTTGGATCCGTACCCGACCGCGCGACTACGGGACCGACGTGCGGACCCGGTTGCAGCTGGGCGCCCTGGTCGCCGGCGCCGACTACGTGCTGGCGCAGCGGATGCGAGGCCGGCTGCGGGCGGCCATCGGGCGGCTCTTTGAAGAGATCGACGTCCTGCTCCTGCCGACAACGCCGATCACGGCGCCCGTCATTGGTGATCGAACGGTGCGCTGGCGCTCCGGCGAGGAGCCGGTCGATGGCGCGCTGGTGCGGCTGACCGCACCCTTCAACCTGACTGGATTGCCGGCCTTATCGGTGCCGTTTGGCCAGGCGGGCGGCCTCCCCGTCGGCGTGCAGGTCGTGGGACCTTGGATGAACGAAGCGCGGGTCCTCGCGGTTGGGCGGTTGCTCGAGGAGCTCGCGGGAACCTAGTAGATAAAGCCGATCAGCGGAATCGTGCCCGGGATGACGTGCCGGTAGCTCACGCGCCCCCAGCCGCCGCCGGTCGGGCTGGCGTAGTTCATCTCCGAGACCAGCCAGCTGCCGTCGCCATAGACCTGCTCCACGTAGGCGACATGCCCCCAGTAGGGTGATTCCCAGGTCACCATGATGGCGCCGACCCGCGGGGTGGGGCCTTCAGGCCGGCCGTAGGCGCGCGCCCGTCCGAACCATTGCCACGCGTTCCCGCCCCACGGCGCCGGCCGCCGGGTGTTGACATACCAGGTGCACTGGCCGAACGGGTAGCTGGCCCCGCCGGCGGAGTACACCGGCGTGACATACCAGGAGCGCTTGCCGGCGTTGACGGTCTGGGCGGTCGGCTGCGGAACCGATGCCGGTTCGGGACCAACGCCGTAGGGCACCATCAAGTAGTCGTCCACCGTGAGCGTCTCGGGATGGCGGAGCAGGTTGAACTCGATGATCGCGTCCGCCTCGGCACGGTACTTCTGGGCCAGGGACGCGACCGTGTCGCCGGCCGTGACCTTGACCAGGACGCCATCCACCGGCGGGATGACGACGGCCTGGCCAGCCGTCAGCCGGTCAACCAGCTTGGGGTTCGACCAGAGAAGCGTATTGACCGACAACCCGTACTTCGTTGCCAGGGCTCGGAGCGTGTCGCCGTCAACCGCCGAGTAATAGATGATGTCGCGGTGCTTCTCAGCGGGCGGAGTAGCCGGGAGGTCCGGGACGACCAGCGAGCCGCTCATCGACCATCCGATGCCATCGACCGCGCGGCCGAATGGCGCCTGCGCCAGGGCAACACCAGGGGCGGTGCCGCCAGCCATCGCGGGGGAGGCGCCGACCGGCACATGGAACACGACCCATGGCATGGCGGCTGCCATCAGCAAGACGGCGGAGTGTGTCGCAAATCGCGGCGCGGCGTATTTCAGAAAAGTCCCCCTTTTCTCTCCCCCTATTTGCAGGTCGACGTGGCCTACACAGGACCAACTGTTTTAAGTGACGAGGGCTTGCAGCGGCGCGACGATGTATCACATGACCGTCACGCGGCCGTTACGGGGCCACCGTAACCAAAAATTTCAGTCACGCAGAGCCCAAAACCGTTTGGGTGCTGGACCCGGTCCGGCCGTACAATGCGTGGCGATGGCCGCACCGGCCGAGCCGTCCGGTCGGGACCTCCTCGAAGCCGCGCTGCGTGGTGCAGCGCCGCCCCCTCCCTACGTGCGGCTCCTCAACATGCGCTTCATCGCGGTGGCCGATGGCAGTGCAACCTTCGAGATGCCGGCGACCAGCGAGCTCTACAACCCGAATCACGTGGTGCACGGCGGCGCGATCTGCTCGCTCGCCGATAGTGCGATGGGGTTCGCGGTCTTTAGCACGCTCGCGCCTGGCGAGACCTTCACGACGGCGGAGCTCCACGTCAATTTCTTGAAGGCGGTCACCACGGATTCCGGCATGCTGCGATCGATCGGCCGGGTGGTCCAGCGCGGCCAGCAAGTCGTGGTAGCCGAGGCCGACGTCCTGGACCAGCAAAACCAGTTGATCGCGCGCGCCAGCTCGACGAACCTCATCCTGCAGCCGCGCCCCACCCCTGCCCAACCCCCGGCATGGACGGCCGCGCCACCCGCGGCCGCGCCCGTCGCCTCCGAGCCACCGCCCCGTTTCGTCGCGCCGCCATCAGCCCTGGAGCGAGCCTCGACCCCGAGCGTCTCGCCATCGATGACCACCGAGCTCATCAGCATGGCGCCGCTCGCACGAAGCAAGCAGAAGATCCGCACCTTCGCGGGTGACATCGCCTACCTCCGAAAGGGTCAGGGGCCACCCATCCTTCTCTTGCATGGAATTCCCAGCTCGTCCTACTTGTGGCGAGACATCATCGACCCGCTGTCGTCAAGCTTCGACGTGCTGGCCCCCGACCTGCTCGGCTACGGTGATTCCGACAAGCGGCTCGACGCCGATCTCTCGATCGCGGCGCAGGCGCGCTACATGGTCGCCTTCATGGAAACCATCGGGGTGCACCAGGCCGCGGTGGTCGGGCACGACATCGGCGGTGGCGTGGCACAGCTGATGGCGGTCGACGAATTGGAGCGCGTCGCGCGGCTGATTTTGATCGATAGCGCCGTTGACAACAACTGGCCGGTGCCGGTCATCGCACGACTGAAAGAGCCGGCATGGGATCAGATCATGGTCAACATCGATATGCGCAAGGGTTTGCGTGAGGGCCTCGACAAGGGCATGGTCACGGCGGGTCGCGTCACCGACGAGGTCGTCGACGAGTGGACGCGACCCTTCCAGGATCTGGGCGGGCGCCGCGCCTACCTGCGAGCTGCGCGGGCACTCAACAACCGCGACCTCGTCGGCCGGTCGAAGCACATCGAGGAGATCGAGACACCGACCCTCATCCTCTGGGGCGCGAATGATACCTACCTGGAGCCACGCTGGGCGGAGGTGCTCCAGCACAAGTTCCGCAACTCGACGGTAGAGATCATCGAGCCCGGTGGGCACTTCCTTCCGCTCGATCGGCCCGATGCGGTGGTTGAAGCGATTACCCGATTCCTGACGACGCGCTAGGTGCGGCGGGCGAGCAGCTCGTCGACGCAGCTCGCCGGCGTCGCCGTCCAACCCGCCAGGCGGATGAGCGGCGTCACCTGCGGCCCGTGGAAATCGTCGCCGCCGGTCGCCACCCATCCATACGACGCCGCCACCTTGGCGAAGCGCTCCATCAAGGCGACGCTCGCCGGGCCGTAGGGATCATCGGGTGCCTGAGGATAGGTGACTTCCAGTCCCAGGACGCCGGCTACCGCGCAGCTTCGAAAGAGCACGTCGAGGTCGGGCACATAACGGTAGACGCCCGGGTGGGCCAGTACGGTGACGCCGCCGGCCGCGGCAATCAAATCGACCCCCTCGTCCAGCGACATCTCTTTTGCCCGGGGCACGTGTGCCACGCCGCCGGGGCCCATCACCCGGTAGAGCTCCTCGCGAACGACACCCGGCTGGGCCGCCTCGATGGCGGCGACGATGTGGGGCTTGCCCACGTTGCCGCGCGCCCGCGCCCGAACGTCGCCCCAGGTCACCTTGAATCCAGCCGCGGCGAGCCGGCGGACGGTCTCCACCTTCTGTGCCTCGCGCGCTTCGCTGGCTTCGTGCAGCCGCCGCCGCAAGCGGCGATCGCCGAGCGCAAAGCCATAGCCGAGCAGATGCGCGTCGACCAGCCCGCGGCGTGGCTCATCCTCGACTGATAGCTCGACACCGGGAATCATCCGCAGCGGACCGCCCTCGATGTGTCCAAGGGCGTCGATGCCCGCCAGCGTGTCGTGGTCGGTCAGCGCGATGGCGCTAAAACCTGCAGCGGCGTGAGCGGCCACCACCGCGTCGGGTTCCAGCTCGCCGTCGCTGAACACTGTGTGCAGGTGCAGGTTGGCGCGCCCGTTGGATACCTCAGCCAATGCTGCCAAATTCTATAAGCGGCGCCGGTGCGGAAAGGCCGCGTGTCAGGTCCTATGCCGGGCGTGCTATAACCGTGGGCGCCCCGTCATGAGTCCTGACCCCCAGTCGTCTCTTAGCCTGGTCCGACGCCTGGTGGTCGCCAATCTCGAGCGGCCCCTTCCCGACCTCATCGATCATGCCCTGTCGTGCCTGGTCCAGGCACTCGACGGCCGCGCGGCCTTTCTCGGCAAGATCGAGGGCGAGACGCTCGAGATCATGGCGGCCATCGTCGAGAGCGGCCCCGCGATCGAGCCGGGCTTGCGCCTCCCGCTGGAGTCCACGTTCGCAAGTGTCGAGGAGGAGGCCGAAGGAGGCGTCCTCAATCTTGCGGACGCGGGCAAGCGCCAGCCTTTTAAAGGCCTGGGAATGCGGGCGCAGTTGGGCATCGTCAGCTACCTCGGCACCAGCTGGCACGGCGCGACGGGGGAGCTTGCGGGAACCCTGGCGGTGCTGGGGAAAGGCGCGAGGGTGTATTCCCCCGAGGACCAGGATCTGCTGTTGGTGGTGGCCGGGCTGCTCGCGCCCCGGTTGCAGGAGCAATCGATGTCCCGCAACGGCCAGCCACGGACACCGGTCTCGGCCGTCCGGCTGGCTTCGCAGGAGGTCAAGGAGCCGCTCGCCATCCTGCGCGGCTATGCCGACATGCTGCGCAACAACGAGATCCCCGCCAACCAGATGCCATTGGTCGCGGAGCGGCTCGCGGAGCAGTCGGAGACCCTGATGCGGATCGCGGACCAGGTGCTCCTCCTCTCTCGTCTCCCACTCGAACTCGCCTTCACCGTCCGGGTCTCGCTCGGGGCCGTCGCCCAGGAAGCGGCGCGACGGATCCGCGAGAGAATGGCTGCCGTCGGCATGGAACTGCGCCTCCAGCTCGACACGCAAGCGGACGTGTGGGGCGATGCCACGCTGTTGGAGGCAGCACTCGACGAGATGCTGCACAACGTGTTCAAGCACGCGCGCAGCGCCACGGTTGTCCAGCTTCGCCTGCGGCAGGCAAGTCACGACCGGTATCAGCTGATCGTGAAAGACGACGGTCCCGGCATGTCGGCGGACCGGCTCGAAGAACTCTTCGCTCCGCTGGCCGAACAGCAACCCGACCGTGGCCAGGGCCTCGGCCTCTACCTCCTGCGCCGCGTTGCCGAAGCGCACGGTGGACGCGCCTGGGCGAACAGCCTCGAGGGCAAGGGCACAACCTTCTATCTCGAGCTGCCGGGCGCCTCGCCCGACGGCGATGAGTCCGAGCTCTCGCTCGCGAACAACCAGAACCCGGCGTGACGGTTGGGCATCGCGCGACCGCCTGATGAGCGTCCACCCCAAGAAGACAACCCCCCGCCGCACTGCCCGATGCGATGATGCTCCACCGGATGCCCTACTGCACGGCATCGACGAGTTCAACCGGCAGGAGTTCTTCGAGCAACACGAGACCCTCGAGGAAATATGGATCCACGAGCCGGACGCGGTTCGCTATCTCTACCAGGGGATCCTGCAGGTCGGGGTCGGCCTCTACCATTGGCGGCGCGGCAACTGGCGCGGCGCCGTCGCCAAGCTGGGCCATGGACTCGCCAAGCTGGAGGTCTACCGGCCGACTTGCATGACGATCGATGTCGAGCGGCTGGTGCTGGAGACCGCCGCCCTACGAGAAGAGCTCGAACGCCGCGGCCCGACCGACCTGCCAGCCTTTCCCCCGCCGGGGTTACCACGGGTTCATCGGCTGACCTAACTCGCGCGCTTCTCCACGGCGGAGCGCGCTCATCAGCGGCGTGTTGCCCGGGCGTGACCGGGTTGCGACATCGTTACGAATATCGCCTTCGGCCGGTACGTATAAGAGTGCATACAGCGAAACATCTTCGGTGCCCTCCTTGTCGCAGGCGGACTCAACGACTAACGAGCTCCCTCCCCCATTTGAGAAAGGCGCCCCCCACCCGGGCGCCTTTTCGTTTCCTCAGGCTCCGAGTCGAAGCCCGAGCAGGTCTGCCGCGCTTCGCCAACCTGGATCGCCGCCGGTGACCGCGTCCTCCAGCAGGCGGAGGGCGCGGGGCGTGTCCAGATCATCCTCGAGCGCCGCCCGGACCGCAAGCAGGCTGTCGCCCCTGCCGTCGCCGACGCCACGCGCCGCCTGCCGCAACCGCTGGGTCCACTCCGCCGCGTCGTCCAGCTGGTCCTCCGTGTACTCCCACGGCTCCCGGTAATGATGACGAAGCAGCAGCACCCGAATACTGTCCGCGTCATAACGCCGCAGCAGGTCGCCGACGAGCACGAGATTGTGCAGTGACTTGCTCATCTTTTCGCCGTGGTAACCCAGCATGCCCACGTGCACCCAGATGCGGGCGAAGGGACGGACGCCGGTCACCGACTCCGACTGCGCGATCTCGCTTTCGTGATGGGGAAAGATCAGGTCGGCGCCGCCACCATGCACCTCCACCTGTTTGCCCAGGTGTTCCAGCGCCATCGCCGAGCATTCGATGTGCCAGCCCGGTCGCCCCTCGCCCCAGGGGCTCTCCCAGCGCGGCTCGTCCGGCGCACTTGACTGCCAGAGCACGAAATCGAGTGGATCCTGCTTACGTGGGTCGTTTGGGTCGGCGCCTCGCTGCGCCGACAGCGTGATCATCTCCTCGCGGCTGAGCCGGCTGAGACGGCCGTAGTCGGTGATGCTGCCCACGCGGAAATAGACGTGGCCGTTTCGCTGGTAGGCGTGGCCCTGCGCCTCGAGGACACGCACCAGGTCGATGATTTTCGGAATCGTCTGGCTGGCCCTGGGGAACACATCCGGGGGCCGCACGTTGAGCGCCGCCATGTCCGCCTCGTAAAGTGCGGTCTCCTTAACCGCTAGCCGGTCCCAGGTGGTACCCAGCTCGCGCGCGCGGCGGATGATGTCGTCGTCGACGTCGGTGACGTTCTGCACGTAGCGGACCGCTCGCCCGCTGGACCTAAGTGCTCGCACCAGCACGTCGAAGGCGATGTAGGTGAAGGCATGCCCCAGGTGGGTGGTGTCATACGGGGTGATGCCACAGACGTAGATACCGACCGGTCGTTGATTGGGCTCCAGCGGCTGCACCGCACCGGTTTCCGTATTCCGCAGCCGCATCGTCATGAATGTATCGGAAATCGGGTGCGCCCAAGAAAGGCCCGCGGTCCTTCGTTGAATCATCGTGACCCGTATTCCGAAGAGCCGGCTGGACCAGGCGCTGGCGGCGCTGGTCATCACCCTCGTGGTGGTCGGCATCGCGGTCCTGGTTCCAAAGGCGGGCCAATGGTTGAGCGCGGCGCGGCCGGCTGCCACGCCAACGCCAACGCCGACTCCCACGGCCCCGCCCGCCGCGGTGCTGTTGCCTGAGGAACTCGACCGCGACCTCCAGGGCGTGATGACGATCGTCAACGACCATGCGTTCGCCACCGCCTTCCTTATCGACCCGCAGGGCGACTTCCTCACCGCGGCGAGTGTCGTCAAGGGCAGCGCGAGCTTGCGCCTCGTCGACAACACAGGCGGCTCCCACATGGTGCGACTCATCGGCATCGACGCCGACCTGGGGGTCGCGCTCGTACGAGCCAGCAATGACGGCATCCCGCTGGCCTTCGGTGACCCCTCGCTGCTCCAGGTGGATGATCCGGTGGTGCTGCTGGCCAGCCCCAAGGTCGTCAACCTGCGGACCGCGACCCCGGCGGTGGTGGTGATCCAAAGCGATACCCAGCTGAGCTTGCGGGTCGATATCCTGCCAGGCAACCTGGGTGGGCCGATCGTCGGCCCCGGCGGCAAGGTCGTCGGCATCCTGACGGCAAGCGGACGGGTGCTGCCCATCACGGTGGCACTGACGGACATTGCGCAATGGCGACACCAGGCCGGAACCGCGGTCCCGCTTGCCCCGCTCCCCGCCAATCTGGTCCTACGCGGCAGCGATACCACCAGCACCCCGTCGGACGGACCGAGCGTCCAATCGGTGAGTCCCACACGCGCCTCGGCGGCGCAGGACACGCTGGTCACCATCCAGGGCAGCGGCTTCATCGACGGCAAAGCGCTTCGGATCCAATTCGTTCCGCTCGCGAGCCCCAGCGGCGGCTTCGACGGCCTGGCCCCCACGTTCGTGAACCCATCGACGTTGACGGTCAAGGTCCCGGCCGGACGCGTCGTCCAGGACTACATCGTCCAGGTCACCAGTGGCGACGGCACGGTCACCAGTTCACGCATCGCCTTCACCGTCACGCCCTGACTCGCATCTCGCCGGCCGGCGGGAACGCCCGCGATAGCATTGACGCCATGAAATACGGCGCGAAAATGATCGCCGAGTCGACGCTCGAGGCGGTCCCCAACAGTAACCCGGAGCGCGACTACGAGATCCAGTTCACGATCCCGGAGTTCACGTGCCTCGCGCCCGATTCAGGTTTCCCGGATTTCGCGACCATCCGCATCCGCTATATCCCCGACCAGAAATTGGTCGAGCTCAAGTCGCTCAAGCTCTACATCAACAAATACCGTGACGAGGAGGTCTTCCACGAAGCGGCGGTCAACCGGATCCT